>ONKL01000037.1 GCA_900318395.1 uncultured Prevotella sp. | reverse complement strand
TGGATTATTGACCAGGATCTTGGCAAAATTCTCATCCAAGACATTACCTTGAATGGTGCATTTTACTTGCCTCCCTGTTAAATCATAATCTGGCATTGGGAAGAATCGTTTCTCGTTAGCTTTTATTATCTCATTTCTTTGGCAGTTTCGATATATCCTTTTGCATGCTCTTTTCATCTTTGGCTACACGCCGTTCCACCTTTTTAATATCTTCTGCGGGTGGAAGTTCCTCTGGCTTGATTCCGCGTTGGCCCAACATGCCACGAACGCTACGGTTGTTCTGTACATGCTCGGCTGTGATGTTTGCTTCACCGTAGAGGTCTTTTTGTTCTACGTTATAATTGGTCATTTCAGTTGCTAGGTTCTTAGCTGCTATCGTCAATGTAGGCAGATAATCAGCCAATGCACCGCTCTTAATACCAAGTCGGCGCTTCATTTGGTCAGTTGACAGACCACCAAACAGGGCATAGTCGCCTTTTGAACGGATACGTCCAAAACCACGGTCATCTACTCCACGTTGGTAAATGTTGCGACTCAACTGTTTTTCAGAGGCTCGTAGGCGTTCACGAGTACTTAGACGGGCAACTTCGTTCAATCGTTCTTCTATAAGTTCTGCCTTACGGGTTTGGACGGCGAAATAACTCTGTGCGAAGGCAACTTCTTCTTTCTTTGGGTCACCATTCTGAGCTATCAAGTAACAGGCATAACGGGTAAGCATGAAGTCTTGTACTTCGCGCTGTGAGCCACTACCAAGTTGGACCATTTTCGTGACCTCACGAAAATGGTCATCCACATTGATTCCCAGTGTTTTACACGATTCCATGGCACGCCCAATGGTCACTATGAAATTTTCCCATCGGGAATAACCTAACACTTGTTGCAATTCACGTGCATACCATACTTCGATAGAATTTCCTTCATCGTCCTTAATATCCTTTGCTATCAAGTCGAAGGTTGATTTGTATTGTTGTATCTTCTGTATATCCATAGCCTTTATCTTGAATTCTTTATCTTTGACAATAGGAACTGCTCGTATTCTTTAACCAACAGTTCCTTTATATCAACCTCCAGCAAGTCGGCTATCTTAAGCAGACTTGCAACATCGGGCTGAGAAGAGTTAGTACACCACTTGCTTACCGTAGATGGATTAACACCCATCTGCATTGAGAGCCATCGCGCAGTACGCTTTTTCTCTACCAATACGACTTTCAGTCGGTTTATATCTTCCATACTTATAGTTTTATTCCACAAAGGTAGTGATTTATTTTCAATTGTTTTCTGTTTTGTCCAAATAATCTGCCTTTTCAGGTTAGATTTTGCTATTTTTAACGGAATGGCCTCTCTTAGAGCAAACAGTTCTCTATGGATTCAAACGAGATGACGACATTGGGAATAGAGGCACTATAAAACTGACGGATTTAAGATTTTAATCGCGAAATTTGGTTAAATCATGCTAATTTTGAAAACAAAATTTGAATTTACAACGAATTTGATGCCAACGAACGAAAAATATTTGTATCTTTGCGACATAATTTCGCTCTTAGATATGCTACAAGAACTAAAGATAAAAAACTTCAAGTCGTTTCGTGACGAGGTGGTACTGAGTTTCGAGACATCAGGGAATGACAAATACAACAGTGTCGTGACCATGCCCGATGGTGTTCAGTTGCTACGCTTCGCTGTGGTGCTGGGTGCCAACGCCAGTGGCAAGTCGAACCTGCTTGAAGCCATCGACTTCCTTCGGGTGTTCTGGAATAAGATTCCGATGAAGAACGATGAGGGTACGGATGTGCAGCCGTTCTTAATGCAGCCTGATGCCTTGAAATACGACACGGAGTTTGACGTGAAACTCTATGTCAATGGCATTCGCTATTGGTACCAGTTGGTGGTCAACCCTGAGAAGGTGTGTAGCGAGGTATTGTATGTCTATCTCAGCAACCGCCCCACCAAGGTCTTTACCCGTGAGGATGTCAACGGCATATCAAAGCTGACTTTCAACCCTGCTGCAGTCAAGCTCTCACAGGCTGAGATTGATGCGCTCTCTGTCAACTGTCTGCGTAACATGTCTATCCTGGCAGTGTTGAAGAAAGTGAATGTGGCTGTGAGCTACCTTGACGATATGCGCCGTTGGATTGACAGTCGCATGATGCCACTCATCAATGGTTCAGATACGGCTATCTCCGACACGACCAAGAACATGCTGTCGGAGGATTCTACGTTCAAGGAATATCTCATGCACTTTGTGAAGGAGGCAGACTTCAACATCTCCGACATCAAGATCAAGAAGATGGCTGCGCTCTTTGGACACAAGGTGGAGACGGAGCGAGGCGAAGAGGACTATGTTTTGCCAGAGAACAGCCAAAGTGCCGGTACAACTCGTATGGTGGAACTGGAGTCCATCATCTACTCGCAACTGAAATGCCAAGGGCTGTTGTGCGTCGATGAGTTGGAGGCTTCCATCCATCCGAATCTGATGGAGTATATGCTTACCCGATTCGTAAACAAGAAAGACAACCAATCACAACTGATTGTCACTACCCACTACGACCCCATCTTGCGAGATATCGATGACATTTTCGGCAAGGATTCAGTCTGGTTTACTGAGAAGGGAAAGGACGGCAACAGCAACTTGTTCTCGCTGGTAGAGTTCCGAGGGCTAAACAAACTATCATCCATCCATCGTGCCTACATGAACGGTCAGTTTGGAGCATTGCCTAACATCATCATGTAAGGAGGACTGTAAATGGCAAGAAAGACCCAACAAAGATCACTCAGACAGCCTGAGATTACGATTATAGGCGAGGGAGCAACAGAACGCTTCTACTTCACCAATCTTCGTAGGCTCAAAGGTTACCGCTATACCTGCAAGCCTCGCAACTTCACAGAACAGTCATTAGACGAGATTCAGAAGCAAGTAGATAGAGTTTTGGCAGACCGAGGTATAGCTGTATGCGTGTTCGATACTGACATCACACGCAACAATCCTACGGAGCGTGCTAAGTTCGAGGCGCTATGCCAGAAGTATAAAGATCGTAAAGACGTTATCATCTGCGACAGCATGCCATCCATTGAGTTCTGGTTCCTGCTGCACTACCTGAACACCAACAGGTATTTTGCAACATCCGACGATGTGATTGACGTGCTTCATAAGTACATTCCAGACTTCTCGAAACAAGAGAAGTTCCTCTCGAAAGAAAAATGGGTGGCAGACCTATTGGCAGACCACCGCCTTGAAACAGCCATCCAACGTGCCCGGGCATTTGGAACGGAGGGAGAATCATACAGCAATCTTCCCAAGGCTTTTGAGGTCATTGAAGACAAGTAACAATTTAAAGAGAAATAAGCAAATGAACCAAGTTCCCGTCTATGATAGCCGCAAAATAGCCGCAAAGTGAAATGGGCAAATCCTTGAAAGGCCGATAAATAAAGGTGTTTTGGGCACGAGAGCGTTTGGAGTCTCCAAACGTGACGAATGGAGCCTCCAAACGTAATGAATTGAGCCTCCAAACAAGCCCTTGCGGCGAGTCGTTGAGGTACGTAGGTTGTTGGTGTTGAGCTACGTAGCTCGTGGATGCCGAGGTACGTAGCTCGATACCTGTGAGGTATGTAGCTCGATAATTGTCGGATTGTTTTTAAAATTTATTTTGTTTAAACCTTCACCCATTCACATTACGTGATAAATGGCTAATTACCAATTATTTAGATTATATTTTCTTCGTTATATACATTCACCATCATTCACCAACATTCACACTAAAGAGATGACAAATTGAGCAGAAATAGGCTGTTTTGTTAAATAAATTTAGAATCTCCGCCTGAAAATTTAGTATCTCTATAGCAGCGATATGTGGCACTTATTGCGCAATAAGTGCCGCTTGCTGCGTAAAAAAGTGCCACTTATTTTGAGCTTATTTTGAATGTTTTGGCGATAATGGTGAAGGATTATACCATGTATTATATGGCATAATCATCTGATTATAAATTGTATAATTCTAAATGTGAATGATGAACGGTGTTTTTTTAATGAAATAATCTGGAAATTGATGGAAAATGTTGTGTCTTTGCACCTTGGTAGATAAAAGAAATTCAAAAACAGACATGAAAGTAACCGTTCAAGATGAAGACAAACTTTGACTTCAAGTTGATGCTGCCTCGTCTCTGTTTCGCTGCAGAGATTGACAAGTATCGTAAGGAGCACCGTGTGCTGAACTATAATGGCCTCATCGTATTGGAGGCCAACAATCTTGCAGACTACGACGAGGCTATCAAGATACGTAACATCGCTGCACGTCTGCCCCAGACGATGATGGCATTCCTCGGGGCCAGCGGAAGGAGCGTGAAGATCGTATGCCGAGGTGCTGGAGAAGCTATGAGTCACAGACTTCCTAATACAAATGAATTTTTCCTCTCTTCTTCGTGAAATTATTAACTTTTTCAGGCTAAGACTTGGATTTTTAAAATATAAGTTGTAAATTTGCGCACAAAGAACAAAGGATATGAACGAGATAAGCCATAATCAGTTTGAGTGTGATAGCCTCATCAAGAGGTTTGAGTTCTCTTTCGAGATGGCTTGGAAACTGATGATGAGTTACGAGAAGGAAAATGGGGTTATTGAACTTCATGGTTCAAAGGATGTTGTGCGCCAGGCTTATCGCATGTCGATTATCGAAAACGGTGAAGCATGGTTAGAGATGATAGACGATAGGAATAAGACCTCTCATCTATATGATGAAGAAATGGTTGCTGATGTGATAGACGAAATCATACAGACTTACTATCCTCTATTTCTGGAGTTACAGAGCAAGATGGAACAAATAGCTAATATATAATGTACGGACTTACGGACAAATCATATAACGAACTTCTGAAGATACTGGCATCGATTCCTGAGATAGAAGAGGCCCTTATCTATGGTTCTCGTGCAAGAGGTGACTTTTGGCGGGCATCTGATGTTGATTTGTCAATCAAAGGAAAAGACTTCACACGACATACCTTAGCCCGTTTAAATGACAAGCTATACGAGTCACATATCCCCTTGTTTTTCGATACTCACGTTTACGCCAATATCAAAAACCCCAAGTTCAAGGCTAATGTTGATCGAGAAGGGAAGGTCTTGTATCGAAAAGATTGCTCGCTCAAACTTTGAGGCAAAAACATCAATTATTCCTCAGTGTGATGGTCTGCTGCAATTTCTGGATAGCCTGATTAGAGCTTGGAGGAGCCAGGCGAGGGGTAGGGTGAGGATGAGGGTCAGTAGGGCTGTGGGCCAGTAGCCTAAGTGATAGGGAATCAGATACTGCATCACAAACTGATTGTGAATCAGATAAATCTCCAGACTCAGTCCTCCGAGGAAGATGAACGTGCGGCTGCACCATTTCGGAACATGACGGAACAGGTCGCAGAGCAGCAGGATCAGTGAGATGGTGAGCGGGATATAGATCATGCGCTCTGTAAAGAGGGGGAATCGCCCGTGTCGCACTTGTTCGAGCCAGATACAGGTGGCAGCGGTCATCAGGAAGGTGATGACTGCAAGCGAGCGGCCTGCTGGTTCGATACGGGTATCCTTACGTACCAGTTCGCCGATGTTGATGCCGATGAAAAAGATGGGCACACGGCTCCAGAAGATCTCGATATGGCCTACAGCCTGATGAATGGGAATAACCCACTGTACAACGCAGCACCAACAGATCATCAAGACGGGGAGCCAGCGGTAAACAGGATGCCGCTGGATGAGCTTCATGTATAAAGGTGCCCAGAGGTAGAGCATCATGATGGCTGGCACATACCAGAAGGTTCCCTCGTCGTGCAGCCAGAAGCCCCAGTTGATGGTGATGTCGAGAATCAAGTCGACATAATCGCCTGTTGCGAAGTCGAAATGCTGAAGATAGTAGAGCGACGAGATGACCAGCCACGTAGGGAAGATGCGCAGCAGACGGCGTTTGTAGAAGGACTTGAAAGAAGGCTGCTTGGTCCATGAGTACCAGAGGCCGATGCCGCTGAGGAAGAGGAACATGTCGACACCGATATTGCCACATCTGCGTAAGCCGAAGAACATGTCGGAACGATCAAGAGGTATATGGAACAGGATGATGAACACGATGGCGATGCCCATCAGCTCGCCGCGATAACGGCTCACGTCGGCCAGTTTGATCTCCTTCATCTTCTCCTAAACAATCAGGTGCTCGTATTTACTGATGGCCAGCGCGGTCTTCAGGCGGCCTATGGCGATGATCTTCTCAGACTTGTGGTAGTCGAAGCTGCCATAGCGCGTCATTTGGATATCGGCGAGTATGTCGGGGTTCGTCAGCTTGGCCATGAGGATGGAGTTCTGGCGGATCATCAACGAACTGGTGCGTGAGAGCATCGTGTAGTAGTTGAAATCGAGGTTGTCGGGTATCAGTTTGTCGAGGATCTGGGCCTTCAGCGACTTGTCGTGCTTACGTCGTTCCTGCAGTTCGTGCTGCAGCTCCCATTGCGCCTTGTAGTCGTGGCCGCTCACGTCGATGCCTACGAGGATATCGCCAGAATGCCGCTTGACACGGTTCAGGGGGATGGGGTTGATCACGCCCCCGTCGATGAGGATCATGCCGCCGCGCTGCACGGGTTCGTAAAACGAGGGTAGGGAGATGCTGGCGCGGATGGCCTCGAACAGACTGCCCTTGCGGATGATGACCTCGCGACCGGCTTTCAGGTCGGTGGCAACGGCGCAATAGGGTATCGGCAGGTCCTCGATAAGCACATCGGGCACGAACTCCATGATGGCCTCGATGATACGTTTGCCCTTCACCAGGTGATTGAGCGACAGCGAGAAATCGGTGAGCTCAAGCATTTTCTTCCTGTCGATGGTCTTCATCCAAGCCCGAAACTCCTCTAGTTTCCCTGCTGCGTAGACGCCGCCAATGAGGGCGCCCATCGAACTGCCTGCTATCGAACTGATGCGATAGCCGCTCTTCTCAAGCTCCTCGATGGCCCCGATATGGGCGAGGCCTCTTGCCCCGCCACTCGAAAGGACTAATGCTACATCTTTTGCCATGATTCTAAATAATAACCGATGCAAAGGTACAAAAAATAGTGAAAAGTGAATAGTGAAAAGAGAAAAATTTGTATCTTTGCACCCGAATCAACGTTAAAGAGGCCGTAGCCAAAATGATTAGATATACGAAACGTGAGGAGATCTGGAATGCCGCATCGCACGGTGGGGGCATCCTGCTGGGGGTGGTGATCGGCATCATCTTCCTGGTGTGGGTGTTCCGCAGTGACAGCAACTGGGCCAGGTGGGGAGTCATCCTCTACCTCTTCGGCATGCTCGGCTCGTATGTGGCCTCGACCCTCTACCACTCGATGAAACACCACTCGAAGTGGAAGGAGAGGCTGAGGAAATGGGATCACGCGGCGATCTACTGGCATATAGCAGGTTCGTACTCACCACTGACACTGGTGGCGCTGCGCACCCAGGGCTACTGGGGGTGGGGGCTCTTTACGTTTGTTTGGGCCTGTGCGATAGCGGGCACCATCGTGAGCTTCATCCATCTGAAAGAGCACTCCAACCTTGAGACCTTCTGCTTCGTCGGGATGGGACTGAGTGTGCTCGTGGCTTTCAAACCGTTGATGGCCTCCGTATCGGCAGCGGCAGTCATCTGGCTGATTGCCGAAGGTGTGAGCTATATCACGGGGGCTGTGTTCTATTCACTGAACAAGAAAAAATACATGCATTCGGTATTCCACTTCTTTGTGCTCGCAGGTAGTATCTGTCACATTATTGCCGTCTGGGACGTGCTGATGGATTATCTTTGAAGCCTTTTCATGACAAAAGAACAAAAGAAACATAAAAAAATCAGTTCTTATGTTCTTATGTCTAAAAATTTTTGTAACTTTGCATGCAAAATTTGCAAATTTAAAATAATTATGGGTTATACACGACTGACTGCCGCAGAGGCTGCGGCACTGATTAAGAATGGCGAACACATCGCCATGAGTGGCTTCACACCAGCTGGTGTGGCCAAGGCAACAACAAAGGAACTGGCTAAGCTCGCTGTGGCTGAGCATGAGGCTGGTCGCGAGTTTAAAGTAGCAATTTTCACGGGTGCTTCTACCGGACAGAGCACGGATGGTGACCTGGCAAACGCTCAGGCTATCCTCTATCGTGCACCTTACACGACGAACCCCGATTTCCGTAAGCACGTGAACATGGGTGAGATTCCCTACAACGACCTGCACCTGAGTCACATGGCACAGGAACTGCGCTATGGTTTCTACGGTCCGCTGGACTGGGCTATCCTCGAGGTGTGTGATATCGAGGAGGTGGGCAACGATTACCATGTGTATCTGACAGCTGCTGGTGGTATCTCTCCGACGGCTGCCCGTCTGGCAAAGCATGTGATACTGGAGTTGAACAGTTTCCACAATCCTAATGCGAAGTATATCCACGACGTGTATGAGCCGTTGGATCCTCCTTACCGCAAGGCTATTCCCATTGAGCATGTAGGCGACCGTATCGGCCAGCCCTTCGTGAGCATTCCTAAGGATAAGGTGGTAGGTGTCGTAGAGTGTAACATCCCCGACGAGGCTCGTGCCTTCAAGGACAGTGACCCTGTAACAGATAAGATCGGATTCCTGACAGCAGAGTTCCTCGTAGACGAGATGCACAAGGGACGTATCCCCAAGGAGTTCCTGCCTTTGCAGAGTGGTGTGGGCTCGACAGCCAATGCCATCCTCGGTGCACTTGGTGAGGACAAGCACGTGCCCGACTTCAATATCTACACCGAGGTGCTGCAGGACAGCGTGGTGGCTATGATGCTGAACGGTCGTGTGAAGGATGCCTCAGCTTGTTCACTGACAGTGAGCAACGAGTGCTTGATGCAGGTTTACGACCACATGGACTACTTCAAGGATCACCTGACACTGCGCCAGAGCGAGATTTCCAATTCGCCAGAGATTATCCGTCGATTAGGCGTCATCGCTATCAATACCGCTATCGAGGCCGACCTCTATGGTAACGTGAACTCGACGCATATCAGTGGTGTGAAGATGATGAACGGTATCGGTGGAAGCGGTGACTTCATCCGTAATGCTTACCTCTCAATCTTCACTTGCCCGTCGGTAGCCAAGGGTGGCGTGATCTCTTCGATCGTGCCGTTCGTAAGCCATCAGGATAGCTCAGAGCACGATGTGAACATCATCGTGACCGAGCAGGGTATCGCCGACTTGCGTGGCAAGGGTCCCATCCAGCGTGCAGAGACCATCATCGAGAACTGTGCGCATCCTGACTACAAGCAGTTGCTTTGGGACTACCTGAAGATTGCTAAGATGGGTCAGACCCGTCATAATCTGCCTGCAGCCTTCGCTATGCACGACACGCTGGCTCGCAAGGGCGATATGAAACTGACCGACTTCGCTGAGTACGTGAAATAATTGGCAATGGGGTGCATCACTGCGCCCCATTGCTTACTTCCCAACATCGCTAATGACCTGGATTAAACGACTAATACATCTTATCAAAGCCAACTCCAGCCTGACCATTATCATCACTGCGGCCATCCTGATAGAGTTGATGTCCATCGGCCAACAGATATATACTCGTAAATTGTTGGGCGATGAGCTTGAAAAGCGTGCAGAGTCTGAGTTGACCTTAAAGGCCAACGTGACTATGAACTCGCTGAAGATGGCCGAGAATTCGTTGCAAGGTCATATCTGGGACTTGAAGCGGAATCTGGCCGATCCTGACTCGTTATATGATGTGGTTGAGTGGGTGCTCAGGTCGCATCCGAACATAGCAGGTTGCTGCATAGGCTTCATTCCTGACTATTATCCTCAGAAAGGGCGTCTCTTTGAGCCTTTTGCCTACTGGAAAGACGGGGAGGTCGTGAAGGGACAGGCTGCTGGCCCTGACCACGACTACACCAAAGGACTTTTCTATCAGTTCGCCAAAGACCAAAAAGCACAAGGCTGGACTGATCCGTATGTCGGGGATATCACCAAGAGACAGATTATTACCTTTGCCATGCCCATCCATGATGAACAGGGAAAGATTGTGGCTGCTTTCGGACTCGACGTGGCTACCGACTGGTTAGGTGATGCTCTGAATAAAAAACATTTATATCCTACATCGTATGACCTTCTATTGTCGGAGAACGGTAAAGTCATTGCGAGCCCGAGAGACACCATCTCCAAGTGGGAGGATGTGGAACGCGTGGTCGCTATGATTAACGACAGCACCGTCGCCAAGAAATCCAGCAAAAGCGGTGATAGCAAGGTGATAAAATTCACCAGTTTCGATGGCGATGAGGCTTACGTGTTCGTTTCTGAGTTCGGAGGCTCTGCCAAATGGAAGATTGCCGTGGTATGTTATGACGACGAGGTCTATGGCAAGCTGAACCACATGTGGCTGCTTTTCTCGCTGCTTAATCTTGTGGCCATGGTTGTATTGGCACTTATCGTGTTTGGATTTGCCAACAATAACCGTCGACTGCAGCGCATCAGAGTGGAGCAGGAACGCATCAACAGTGAGTTGCAAGTGGCGAAGAACATCCAGATGGAGATGTTGCCGGAGAAGTTCCCGCCATTCCCTGAGCGCGATGATCTCGACATCTATGGATCGCTGGTTCCTGCCAAGGCGGTTGGTGGCGATCTTTTCGACTTCTTCCTGCGCGACGAGAAACTCTTCTTTTGTATTGGCGACGTAAGTGGGAAGGGTGTGCCTGCAGCCATGGTGATGACGGTGACCCGATCTCTGTTCCGTTCTGCATCAGTACGCGACAATAACCCTGCGCATATCATGAGGACTATCAACGAGACCATGTGCCAAGGAAACGAGTCGAGCATGTTTGTGACTTTATTTGTAGGTGTGCTCGACTTGCCATCAGGACGTCTGCGCTATTGCAATGCAGGGCATGACCAGCCCATGTTGTTGGGTGAGACACTGAATGAGATGCAAGTAGAAAGCCATTTGCCTGTAGGTATCTTCGATGCCACGAAGTTTACGGCTCAAGAGTGCATGATAGCTCCGAAGACCACCATTTTCCTCTATACTGACGGTCTGACGGAGGCAAAGAACATGGAGCGCAAGCAGTTCACCCTGGCGCGTGTCAAGGAGGTACTCACTCAGCATATACAGGAAACACCACAGGCACTGCTCGAGTATATGTCGCAGGCAGTGGCACTCTTTGTGGAAAAGGCTGAGCAGAGCGACGACCTGACGATGCTTGCCATCCGTTATCAGCCTAAAATAGAGAAGTATGATCTTGATGAGAAACTGACACTGAAAAACGATGTGAAGGGGGTGGTTGAACTAGGTACTTTCGTGAAGTCGGTAACAAAGCGTCTGGGTCTCGAGGAAGGTCAGGGCGACAAGTTGCGCCTGGCAGTGGAAGAAGCTGTCGTCAATGTGATTGACTATGCTTATCCGATAGGTACTGAAGGCGAGGTTACCATCGAGGCTAAATCGGATGGCGAGATTCTGAAGTTCATCATTACTGACACAGGAATCGCCTTTGATCCTACAGAAGCAGAAACGTTAGACCCATCGCTCTCGATTGAAGAACGCCCGATAGGAGGACTTGGCATCTTGTTGGTACGCGAGATGATGGACACCATCAACTACGAGCGCGTGGAGGGGCAGAACATCCTGACACTGATCAAGACAATAAAAAAATAATTAAAATATAAACGATATGGTTACAACGGTTGAAGAAATTGATGGCAAATTGGTTGTCACGTTAGAGGGAGAGATGGATACTGTGGCTGTTATGGATGCAGAAGAAATCTTGAAGCCGCTTTACAACACTGGTGGTAAGGACATCGTCATCGAATGTGGGAAACTGGTGTATATCGCATCGAGTGGCCTGCGCATCTTCCTGAGTATCCTAAGAGGGGCTACGGATGGTGGCTATAGTGTGACCCTGCGCCATGTGAACGAAGAGATTAAGATGGTGTTTAATATGACAGGCTTTGTCAAGATATTTAATTTTGAATAAGAATAAAATAGTATTATTATGAAGACAACATTACAAGAGTTAGACGACAAGTATTTAGTGACTTTTGATGGTGATTTGGATACAGCTGCAGCTGTTGAGGTCGACCAGATCCTGAAACCTTTATATACAAGTAAAGGTAAGGATATAGAGATTGAGTGCAAGAAGTTGCAGTACATCTCGTCAAGTGGTCTGCGTATCTTGAGCAGAATCATCAAGGGCGTTCGCGCTGCTGGCAACAAGGCAACGATGAAAGATGTCAAAGATGACATCATGACAGTCCTCAGACTGACAGGACTTGTGTCATTGTTCGAATTCGAGTAACCAGATGGTATAGTTTATAGTTAGAAGATGGAATCAAAACTGGTTATTTATAATACTTTGACGCGTCAGAAGGAGCGCTTCGAGCCCCTTCACGCCCCTCATGTCGGCATGTATGTCTGTGGTCCCACCGTCTATGGTGATCCTCATCTGGGGCATGCCCGTCCTGCCATTACCTTCGATCTTGTGTTTCGTTATCTGAAACATCTGGGCTATAAGGTGCGCTATGTGCGTAACATTACGGATGTAGGTCATCTGGAGCACGATGCCGATGAGGGCGAGGATAAGATTGCCAAGAAAGCCCGCCTGGAACAGTTGGAGCCCATGGAGATTGCCCAGTACTATACCAACCGCTATCATCAGGCAATGGATGCGCTGGGTGTGCTTCGCCCGTCTATCGAGCCCCATGCCACAGGCCATATCATAGAGCAACAACAACTCGTGAAGCAGATACTCGATAATGGCTTTGCCTACGAGAGTAATGGTTCGATCTATTTCGATATTGAGGCATACAACAAAAAGTATCAGTATGGCATCCTCTCTGGTCGTTCGTTGGAGAACATCAAGGATGCTTCGCGCGAACTCGATGGTGTAGGCGAGAAGCATAATCAGGCAGATTTCGCCCTGTGGAAGAAAGCACAACCTGAGCACATTATGCGCTGGCCATCACCTTGGAGCGACGGTTTCCCTGGGTGGCACTGCGAGTGTACGGCAATGGGACGCAAATATCTGGGCGAAGAGTTTGATATCCACGGAGGAGGTATGGATCTCGTGTTCCCGCACCATGAGTGTGAGATAGCCCAGGCTACGGCTTCGATGGGGCACCAGGCCGTGAAGTACTGGATGCACAATAATATGATCACTATCAACGGACAGAAGATGGGTAAGTCGCTGGGTAACTTCATTACCCTCGAGCAGTTCTTCACGGGTAACCACGAGAAACTGGAGAAGGCCTACTCGCCCATGACCATCCGATTCTTCATCCTTTCTGCCCACTATCGTGGTACGGTTGATTTCTCTAACGAGGCGCTGCAGGCTGCTGAGAAGGGACTGGAGAAACTGTTGAACGGTATTGCTGACCTCGAGCGTGTGCAGGCTTCCGCCAAGTGCGATGCAGAGACAGAGAAGATCGTCAAGAGTCTGCGCCAGAAGTGCTACGACGCCATGAATGATGACTTCGCAACTCCACAGGTGATTAGCTGTCTTTTCGAGGCTTGTACGGTGGTCAATAAACTTACCGATCACAAGGCCACTATCTGTGCCGACTGCCTGAAGGAACTCACAGAGACCATGCATCTCTTCGCCTTCGATATTCTTGGACTCAAGGCTGAGAAGAGTGGTTCGAACGATAGTCGTGAGGAAGCATTTGGAAAGGTCGTAGATATGGTTCTTGAGTTGCGTGCCAAAGCCAAGGCGGATAAAGACTGGGCCACCAGCGACAAGATCCGTGATGAATTGGCTGCTGCAGGTTTCGAGGTAAAAGACACGAAAGACGGTGTTACCTGGAAACTGAATAAATAAGGGTTTATTCCTCCCCAGCTGGGGAGGAATAAGCTTTTTTAGTCATGACCAACGTGCGTGTATCCTTCTTGAAATCCTTGAAGGAAACGTATACCAACCCTTTATAGGGTTTCTTATCGCCCCACGAGTTTTTCATCACGAAATAGTTTTCTCCCTGATCATCATGGGCAATGCCTACGATGGCCATGGCATGGTCATCGTTAGTCCAGCAGACACCATGGTGCTCGCGTACAGCTTTTTCTGTCTTGGCAAAGAGTGTGTCGATGGGCACATTCAGATAGCGGTCGTACAACCAGTTGTCTGGGGTGTCGAGTTCTGTCTCCTGATAGTAAGGCTGGCTGTCGTTGCACATCAATTGGATGTACTCCCCAGGCTTGCAGACGCTGCGGGCAAATTCCTGTGGCGTATAGGTGGCACCCAGCATGAACACCCATGTGGGGGGAGGGGTGGTGATGGTAGGCATGGCATCGTAGCTCACGATGCCGTATTTCTCCAAGAGCCGCAGCAGGGTGGCAGACTCACCACGTTTGCTCTGAGGGGCATCAGGCTCCTGTTCCATCATCTTCTCTATATAATAAGGTGAGAGGTTTACGGAGTCGCCCCAGGCCAGATGCTCTGTCTCGATGGTGGCAAGCATGGCGTAGATCCAACAAGTTTCCGAGTCACCCTGATCCTTGACGGGTGTCATGCGGTTGAGCACGTCGTTAGTGTAATTTTTGGGTTCCTGACGGGCGCAGGAAGTAAGAAGTGAGAAGTGAATAGTGAATAGTGAATAGTGTATAGTGAATAGTGAATAGTGTATAGTGAATAGTATCACTCCCACAACCCTCCCCCATATTTTGCATCTCTTACTCATTCTTCCCTCTTAATTCTTAACTCTTAACTCTTAACTCTTAATTCTTAACTCTTAACTCCTTAGTATCCTTTGTTTTGTGTGAAGTGAGGATTCAGAGTAAGAATATCATTAGGGATGGGGAAAACGGTGGTGTGACCGTCGCTTTCGTAGACGGGATCGTCAAATTCGTCACCAGTGAAGAGACTCTTGTATTGGCGGAAGCGTATGAGGTCTTGTCGCCTCCAACCCTCCCAGCAGAGTTCGAGCAGACGTTCGTCGAGCAGGTTCTCTGGTGTAAACTCTCGTGGTGCCGCCCCTACACGTTCGCGCACGGCATTGAAGTCGGCACTGCCATCCTCGCCATTGCGCCACTTGGCCTCTGCTCGCATCAACAGGACATCGGCTAAACGGAAGAGCACGATATCGTTATCCATGAGTGTGCCGTCCTTCGTGGCGTTTTTGTCTATATCGTATTTCTTCATACGGGCACCAGCTGTTTCCACATAGGGGTCGTAGCTGAGGTCCATCTTCACAGCTTTGGGATAGTAGGTCAGAGGGGCTCCAGTGCGATCGGGTATGGGATCCCCGTTGCGGTCATACACCTCGCCTGCCCAGTAATTAAACTCGAAACGTGGATCTTGGTCTTCCGTGCCGTAGCCGAAGATACGGAGAGTGTTCAGTGTGGCGCACGAGCCGTTTTCGCCTGTGATACCATAGGCGTCTGCATGCCGATAGTGCCATGAGCGCATGATATTCTGCTGTGTGTTGCTATAGAGGTCCTTGTCCATGGGGATGACCCAGATGTTCTCGCTGGAGTTCTCGTTGCGCACCATGAAATTCGCACCGTAGACAGGCTCCAGAGAATAACCGTTCGCCAGGTAGTTGCAGAAGAAAGTGACTGCCTCCCAGGCATTCATCTTCTGTCCAGAGACGTCTAAGATGATCTCCTTGCCGTCGAGGTATTCTTTGTCTGTCCAATCGTCATCGAGATAAATCTCCGCATTCAGGGCGAGCTTAGCCAAAACGAATAGCGCCACATCAAAGGTGACACGGCCGTAGTAATCACCTTGCCCCACACTGTTCTCATTAGCCAAATAGGAACTGGTCTCGGCGAGCTCGTCGTAGACGAAATGGAACAAATCGCTGCGTTCCGACTGATGCACGTCGTTCATCGAGAGGGTAGTGGCTGTGAAGATAGGTACACGTCCGAAGAGGTCGAGCAGGTACCAGTAGTAGATGGCTCTGAGGGCGCGCACTTCGGCCGTATAAGCCTTGTACTCGTAGTCGGTGATGAGGTTGTGGCACTCTGCGAGATGCTCTATCGAACGGTTGCAGAGTGTGATGGCCTTATAGAGGTAAGTCCAAGAGTTGTACAACAAGTCATGTCCTCCGTCCCAAGAGTGACGATACATGTCCTGCCATAGCTCACCGTCGTACCAGTCATGACCTCTGGTAGGGAGCATGGCTTCGTCTGAACCGAAAGTCTGGAGGTCATAGATGCCTCGACAGGTGCCCTGCAGTCCTTGCCCGTCAGTAGCACCTCCTACATAATTATATAAGGTGGAGACGGTATTCTTGAAAAGCATCTCTCGGTTAACATGGGCCAATTCCTCTTCAATCTGGTCTTTAGGGTGCTCATCGAGCGAACAGGATACGGGTAAAAGAGTAAAAAGACCGAAAAGTAAAAGACTTCTTACCCTTATCGATATGATCTGATGGATTGTATTCATAGTGTCTAAAATTTCAAGCTGAGACCGAAAGTATAACTACGATAGGCAGGCATGACGTTCTTGTCGTCGATGCCGAGGGTGCTGTTGATGATGCTCGAGTTGATCATCGGTGTCACCCCACTGTAGCCAGTGATGGTGGCAAGGTTGTTTACTGAGACAGAGAGGCGCAGGCCCTGAATGTGTTTCATTTTGATGGGAATGGTCCAGCCAATGGTCACATAGTCGAAGTTCACGTAGTCGCCGTTCTCAAGCCAGTAGTCGCTGATAGTCTGGTCCATGATAGCTTCCTCGGGTGCACCCTTCATGATGTTGTAGTTGGGCATTGAGAGCACGTTCATATACGAGAGTGCCGTGCCGTTGTAGATCTTGTGTCCGAAGGCACCATTGATCTGTGTGGTGATGTCCCAGTGCCGAAAGCGCAAGGCGATGTTCGAACCCACGACAGCCTTGGGCGTGGCCTGTCCACAGATATAGCTATCGTCTGTCACGTCGTAATACTTTAAACCTTCTGAATCCTTTAAGATGCCCTTGCAGTGTGGCAGTTTGAAGACACCCAGAGGTTCTCCTACAATCTGTTTCACCACGGTGCTCGATCCATGGAATCCTGCACCCCAGAGGGCTGAGATGCCTTTCGACTGCGGAGCTGTCAGATGCTGTCCGTTGTAGTCACCGTCGAGTGCGAGCAGCTTGTTACGCTCAAACGTCCAGTTCATGTTGATGGTCAGCTCGACATCTTTCGTGCGCAACGGGGTGATGCCAAAGCCAATCTCAAGACCGCTGTTCTGCATCGAACCGAGGTTTGCCAGGAACTTATCGTATGGGAATGGTGGCACAGGTACGGTGTAGACATAGAGCATGTCGGTGGTCTTCGACTGGTAGTAGTCGATGCTCAAGGCGATGCGTTTCTGCCACATCGAAAGGTCGAGACCTACGTTGAAGGTCTTCTTCACCTCCCATTTCAGGTCGGGATTGGCATTGCGGATGATACCGAGGGTGGTCGTGATGGAGCCGGCATAGGGCACCACGCCGTTAGGTGTCAAGAGCTGCATGGAGTTGTAGGAGTCGATACCTCCCTGACTACCAGCGAGACCGTAGCCGATACGTAACTTGGCGTTTGAAATCCATTTCAGGGGCTTCATCCAGCGCTCTTTGCTGATTACCCATGCGCCACTGATGGAGGGGAAGAAACCCCAGCGGTGGTTCTTTCCGAACTTCGACGAGGCGTCGCCACGGGCATTGGCTGTCAGCGTGTATCTACCCCATAGGGTCACCTGCGCACGCCCGAGAAACGACTCCATGTGGGCTTCCCGATAGTAGGAGTCTGTACCGTCCCAAGGTCGCGTAGCACCTGCCGACAGTTTATTGTAGCCGAAAGCATCTGTCGAGAAGTTCGTTACGGTCACGTAGAATCCGGTTTTCCTCTCCATCTCGGCCTCGGCGAGTGCCATCACGCTCAGCTCAATGTTTTTTTTCTCGATGGCGTAGGTCAGCGACAAGTTACCTCTCAGTTCCTCGCTCTTCTCATGAGCGCGATAGGCTAGGCCCTTGCTCCACACAGTGGTGGGGTAATGGTGTGAGTCATCGTCGGTTCTGTAGGAGTACGATCCGAAGGCGCGCAGGGTCAGTTCTTTTGTGATGTTCACCTTCGCCTTCATGTGGATGTTGAAGTGCCCGCCGTCCTCGTCCTCTTTCATCTCCAACAGCGAGAGAGGGTTGCTGATCCAGAGGGCTTCCGTCACCTGACCATATTTCCCGTCAGCTTCAGGAAAGTCCGGAAAGGTGGGGTTAAAGGTAGCTGCCGAATAAAAGAGCCGCTGGGGGAAAGGCAGGTAGTCGCGCTTCTGCACAGAGCCCACCATACCGAGGTCCACCGTCAGATGGTCGTCGAAGGCCATCTGGGTGATGTCGAGTTTGGCGATGATGTTACGATAGTCCTGTGCCTTGATGACCGTCTTATGACGCTGAAAGCCCACGGAAGCACGATAGTTGGCCTTCTCCGTACCACCACCGAAGGCGATATGATGATTCTGCACGAAGCCTGTGCACTCGATGGCCTTGTTGAAGTCAGTGTTATACCCCTTGTCGATGATGTCGAATCCAAATTGCTGGGCCGCCTCACGGAACTCGTTGGCGTTGAGCATCTCTACCCGTTTGAACACCGATTCAAATCCGATGTTACCATCATAGGAGATGTGGAACTGCTGCTCCTTGCCACGCTTCGTGGCCACCTCGATGACACCAGCAGCACCTCGCGAGCCATACTGTGCCGTCTCTGAGGCATCTTTCAGAATGGTAAAACTCTCGATGTCGGCAGGGTAGATGGTCGAGAGGACGGCCAGGTCTGCTGTCACACCGTCGATGATGACGAGCGGGTCGTTGCCACCATTCAGTGAGGTGGTACCCCTCACACGCACAGCAGAGATCATCGCTTCCTGATTACCACCTGGGGTCACCTGCACACCAGCCGCCTGACCACTGAGGGCGTCGACCGACGATGTAATGAGGCCTTTGTTCATACGTTCCTCCGTCACTTGGTCCACGGCACCTGCGATGGCGTTCACATCACCCTTCGAATAACCGACACTTACTATTGTAGAATCATTTATATCTGTCTGGGCGGCTGCCGATGCTGCCATGATAGTGGTCAGTGACAGGACCCATAATCGATTTCTCATGAGCTATTGTTTTTGGTTTCGTTTGCAAAGATAAGAAATAATTTGTGAATACACGCATTTTTTTCATAAATAATTTGTAATTTTGCAGCCATGAAGATTCAAGATTTTGAGATTATGGCTCCTGTGGGCTCGCCAGAATCGTTGGCCGCAGCCATTCAAGCAGGGGCAGATAGCATCTACTTCGGTATCGAGAAATTGAACATGCGGGCTCATTCAGCCTCCACCTTCACTATCGACGATCTGAAGCAGATGGCGCGTACGTGCAATGAGCACGGCATCAAGAGCTATCTGACGGTCAACACCATCATCTACGGCGAGGATATCCCCCTCATGCACGAGATTATCGACGCTGCCAAGGAGGCGGGCATCTCGGCTGTTATTGCCAGCGATGTGGCCGTCATGACTTATTGTAATCGGGTAGGGCAGGAGGTGCACCTCTCCACACAGCTCAATATCTCAAACATCGAGGCCTTGCGCTTCTATGCGCAGTTTGCCGATGTCGTCGTCTTGGCGCGCGAGCTCAATATGGAGCAGGTGGCCGAGATCTACCGCCAGGTGGAGGCAGAGCATATCTGTGGTCCCTCAGGCGAGCAGATCCGTATCGAGATGTTCTGTCACGGTGCCCTTTGTATGGCTATCAGTGGCAAGTGCTACATGAGTCTCCACGCTGCCAATCGCTCAGCCAATCGTGGCGAGTGTATCCAGGTGTGCCGCCGCTCCTATACGGCTACGGATAACGAGACGGGTTATCAGCTCGACATCGACAATAAGTATATCATGTCGCCCAAGGATCTGAAGACCGTGCGTTTCATCGATCGTATGATGAAGGCTGGCGTGCGCGTATTTAAGATAGAAGGTCGCGCGCGAGGTCCTGAATATGTCTACACCGTCGTGAAATGCTATAAGGAGGCTATCCAGGCTGTTCTCGACGGCACGTTTACCGAGGCACGTAAGGACGAGTGGGACGAGCGACTTGCCACCGTCTTTAACCGTGGGTTCTGGGATGGCTACTATCAAGGGCAGACCATGGGCGAGTGGAACCGTCACTACGGTTCTAATGCCACTGAGCGCAAGGTCTACATCGGTAAGGGCGTCAAGTACTTCTCCAAGCTCGGTGTGGCAGAGTTTACCGTCGAGGCCAATACCTTCAAGGTAGGCGACAAGATGCTCATCACTGGTCCCACGACGGGCGTGATGTATGTCACGGCTAACGAGATTCATGGTGACAACGGCCCCGTAGAAGTAGCTGAGCAAGGTACCCGTGTCTCTATTGCCGTTACCGACAAGGTGCGCCCCAGCGACAAACTGTTTAAACTCGAGAAAGTGCAAAGTGACTAAGTGAGAAAGTGATATTTTTAATGACTATTCAAATAAAAGGTGACAGACAATGACGATTAACGAGATACAAGACGAGATTATTGAGGAGTTCAGCGGTTTTGATGACTGGATGGACAAGTACCAGTTGCTCATAGACTTAGGTAACGAACAGGAACCGCTGGAGGAGAAATATAAGACAGAGCAGAACCTGATAGACGGTTGCCAGAGCCGTGTGTGGCTGGTGGCTGATCTCGTGGAAGGTGGAAAGTGGAATGTGGAAGGAAAGGTCATTCATTTCAAGGCTGAAAGCGATGCGCTGATTGTGAAAGGTATCGTCAGTCTGCTGATTCGTGTGCTCTCTGACCATACACCGCAGGAGATTCTCGATGCCGATCTCTATTTCATTGAGGAGATAGGATTGAAGGAGCACCTTTCACCCACGCGTAGCAACGGACTTTTGGCCATGGTAAAGCAGATGCGCGTCTATGCGTTGGCTTTCAGCACGAAGCAATAGAGAGGACTGAATTGAAAAAACATCGACTAAAAACTTTTGTAATATATGATACAGACTGTAGTTAAGCGCGACGGGCGCATCGTAGGATTCAATGAGCAGAAAATCATGGCTGCTATCCGCAAGGCCATGCTCCACACCGATCAGGGCGAGGATGAGCGACTGCTCTATCAGATAACAGACCATATCGCACAGCGTGGTGACAGTCAGATGACTGTGGAGCAGATTCAGGATGCTGTGGAGCTGGAGCTGATGAACTCGAGTCGCAAGGACGTGGCTCAGAAGTACATCGCCTATCGCCACCAGCGCAGTGTGGCACGTAAGGCCAAAACGCGCGAGGTGTTCCTCGATATCGTGAATATTAAGAACAACGACGTGACGCGCGAGAATGCTAACATGAACGCCGACACGCCTGCAGGTATGATGATGAAGTTCGCCTCGGAGACGACGAAGCCCTTCGTCGACGACTATCTGTTGTCGGAGGACAGCCGCGACGCTGTGGAGCACAACTATCTGCATATCCACGATAAGGACTATTATCCAACAAAGTCGCTTACCTGCGTGCAGCATCCGTTGGATCATATTCTGGAGTGCGGATTCGTGGCTGGGCATGGTGCCTCGCGCCCTGCCAAGCGCATCGAGACGGCTTCTGTTCTGGCATGTATCTCGATGGAGTGCTGCCAGAACGAGATGCACGGAGGGCAGGCGATACCGGCTTTCGACTTCTATCTGGCTCCTTATGTGCGCCTCACTTATATCGAGGAGCTGAAAGCTCTCGAAGAACTTAACGGCGAGGATTACAAGGATCTGTACGACCAGCCGCTGATGGACTATCTGAAGATGCCGCTTGACGGACTGAAGGGTAAGGAACGCGCACAGCAGCATGCCATCAACAAGACCGTTGGGCGTGTGCATCAGGCGATGGAGGCCTTTATACACAATATGAACACCATCCACTCGCGTGGTGGTAATCAGGTGGTGTTCTCCTCTATTAATTATGGTACGGATACGAGTGCGGAAGGGCGCTGCGTGATGCGCGAGATCCTCCTCTCTACCTACGAGGGCGTGGGTGGTGGCGAGACAGCCATCTTCCCCATCCAGATATGGAAGAAGAAGCGTGGCGTGAACTATCTGCCCGAGGATCGTAACTTCGACCTCTATCAGTTGGCATGTAAGGTGACTGCTCGCAGATTCTTCCCTAACTTCCTGAATCTCGACGCCACCTTTAATCAGGATAGTGACTGGAAAGCCGATGATCCTAAGCGCTACCTCCACGAGGTGGCTACGATGGGCTGTCGTACACGTGTGTTCGAGAACCGTTTCGGTCCAAGGACGAGTATCGGGCGTGGTAACCTGTCGTTTACCACCATCAATATCGTGAAGCTCGCCATCGAGTGCATGTTGGAAGTGAAAAGTGGAGAAGTGAAAGGTGAGAAGTTGGGCGATGATGTGAAAGAGAAGCGCATCGCATTGTTCTTTGCCAAGCTCGACCACATGCTCGAGGTGGCAGCAAAGCAGCTCGACGACCGTTATCAGTTCCAGAAGACAGCTTTCACCAAGCAGTTCCCGCTGCTGATGAAGAGCCTCTGGATAGGTGCAGAGAAACTGGGACCTACCGATACCATCGAGAGCGTCATCAATCAGGGTACGCTGGGTATCGGCTTCATTGGACTGGCAGAGTGCCTTGTGGCTCTCGTTGGTAAGCACCATGGCGAGAGCCAGGAGGCACAGGAGCTGGGACTGAAGATTATCACCTATATGCGCGACCGTGTGAACGAGTTCTGCGATCAGTATCACCACAACTACTCCGTACTCGCCACGCCTGCAGAGGGTCTTGCTGGCAAGTTCACGAAGAAGGACCGCAAGCAGTTTGGTGTCATTCCTGGTGTAACGGATCGCGATTATTACACGAACTCCAATCATGTGCCTGTCTACTATAAATGTTCTGCGCGCCATAAGGCCGAGGTGGAGGCACCTTATCACGATCTGACACGCGGTGGACATATCTTCTATGTCGAGATCGACGGTGATGCCACGCATAATCCTCAGGTGATTATGAGCGTCGTGGATATGATGGATCAACTGAATATGGGCTACGGCTCAGTAAACCATAACCGCAACCGCTGTATGGACTGTGGCTATGAGAATGCTGCCGACCATTTGGAGGTGTGCCCGAAATGTGGCTCAAAGAATATCGATAAGCTGCAGCGCATCACGGGTTATCTCGTGGGAACGACGGATCGCTGGAACAGTGGCAAGCTCGCAGAGCTTAATGATCGCGTGACGCATATCGATCACGGATCGCAAAGTCTTTTCGAGGAATGAGGAACGAAGAATAAACCATGATTCGTGTCCTTGATATTATAGAAGATACGATGGTGGATGGTCCGGGATTCCGGACCTCCATCTATTGTGCCGGGTGCCGTCATCAGTGCCCAGGCTGTCATAACCCCCAGTCGTGGGATTTCAAGGGTGGGCGCGAGATGTCGACGGAGGAGCTGATGCGCATCATCATGGCCGATCCTTTCGCGAACGTCACGTTCTCTGGTGGCGATCCGATGTATCAGTGTGATGGTTTTGCGGAATTGGCACGCGCTATCCATAAGCAGTCGAATAAGGATATCTGGTGCTACACGGGATTTACCTACGAGACGCTCATCACACGGGCACAGCGCGAACTGCTGGAATTGCTCGATGTACTGGTTGACGGCCCGTTCATCGAGAAGCTTCGTGATCCTGATCTTCTTTTCCGGGGCAGTAGCAACCAGCGCCTCATTGATGTGCAGAAAACGCTCTATGCCGGCGAGGTCATCCTTTGGCAGCCTGATGTCAATATCTAATAAGAATCCCCACCAGACTTGGCGGGGATTCTGTTATTCCTGATAAGCATCGAGTTTCTTCAGATAGAACTCACGGAAGTCCTTCCAGTGATAGTAGGGCTCGCAGTCTGTGGGGATGGGCAACCACGACTCCTTCTCGTTGAGCAGGATCTTGAAGAGCACGTCTTTGTCCTGTGGATTCTTGCGATAGAACACCCACTGCACATTCGCAGCCATGGGGAACACGTCGAAGTTGATCCACCCGTTAACATCGAGATCCTCGAGATTCTCAAATTGACGGTCGAAGCCGTTGAGTCCCAGCAGACAGGTGAGTGGCAGCACGATGGTCTCGTGGCCGAAGCGCAGTGTGGCGCCATGGCCCTCTTTGGCGATGGCCTCGTCGGCCTCCTCGATGATCTTCCTGAGCAGGTTGCGCTGTGTGAAAGGCTGTGTGCCTCCGTTCCATGGACTTCTGCCGAAGAGCAGATACCAGTAGGCGTTGTATTGCAGCCAGTTGTTGTAGATCTCCTGTGTGGTGTAGATGTTGAAGAGATTGAAGTGGTGGCGCATCTCCGTGCCCTGCACGCTCGAGGCCAGCTTGAAGATTTGCTGATTGAGCACGTAGCCGTTGATACTGTCGCGATAATATACGCTGTCGTTGAAGAGTCGCCGCATGGCTTGGTCATGTATGGCGTGCTTCTTGCAGAACTCCAGGTATCTGGCGTATATATCCTTTGGCATGCGCTTTTTATAGAGGACGCTGTCCTGCTGGTTCATGTAGTACATGTCGTGCTGGCTGGCATCTGAGCGGATGATGAGTTCCGGGTTGTTCCTCACGAGCTGCACCAGCGCGTTCTCCATCGAGATGATGCAGCGGATGACCACCGTACTCTTGGCATCGATGACGGCCTTTCCGCTGAACACCTCTGGGAAGTGATCATACATACGCTGGGCTATCCCCCTGTGTTGCTCAGCGCCCAGTGGCGTCAGGTCTCCATAGCGGTCGCGGGCTTCCTCGCGCAAGTCTGCGAGCTGCGAGAGTGTTTCCTTGCCCAGCTCACTCAGCTTCCCTGCATCCCCCGCTTTCTTCATCAGCTGGTAAGGCTCTTCATACTCCTTGGCTCTGATGAGGTATCGTGAGCCATGACGGGCGTAGGTGCTTATATAGAAGGGTGACTTGCCCTTGGGCGCAGGTGTCAGTGCTACGTCGGGGGCAGGATACGCATAATAATTGCTGCCTGCTCTAAAGAGATCGTCCATCAGTTTTTCACGTATGCTTTGAGCTAGTGTTACATGGCTACAGAGTACGCAGAGGACGAGTAAGATATGTTTTCTCATCATTTTTTCCGTTTCCGGTTGCAATTTTTTTCGTTTTCGGTTGCAAATATACGAAAAAGGTTGTATTTTTGCAAAAAAAAAGCGAGGAATATGTCGAAAAAGTCAAAATGGCAGGATGATTACTGGCTTTTGCTGATGGAAACCTACCTGCAGAAGCCTGTAGGAGTCAAGCCCATGTACAGTAAGAAGATGGTGGATCTTAGCCTTGAGCTTCACATAGCCCCCAATGTGCTATTTAATAAGATGTGCCAGATAGCAAACCTGGAGACACCGCGTATTGAGCGCATCTGGGAGACCTATGGTAGCAATCCCAAGAAGCTGTCACGCGCTGTCAGCCTCTATCGTAGCATGAATGGCTTCAACAATGCCGAGGATTTCTACGAAGGGGTAGAGGTGAACGAGAGTTTCGAAAAGGATTTCCGTCCTGTGGGCGACGGCATTGAGTTGACGCCCATCATGCTCACGCTGATTCTCGACCTCTATTTCCGTCTGACGCCTATCACGATGGTCGTGGCCACTCCCGAGGTGCAGCAGCTGGCTCGTCTCATCAAGGTGAAGCCTCAGGAGGTGGTCGATGTGCTCGAGGTGTTCCAGTACTGCGATCCTTATCTGAAGCGTCGTGAGGTGACATTTAGTCCCTTGTTCTTGCCATGCCAGCAAGTGTGGCGTCGCTATGGCAATGCCGATACCGAGGCCCTCGCTTCGTATGCAGAACAGCTGAAAGAGTACTTCAAATAGTTTACGGTTTACAGTTTACAATGAACGATAAGTACGGACAGATACAGGAACAGGCACTACAGCAGAAGCAGGGGCAGATATTCTCTCACCAGCAGCTGTTGCAGGCATCATTGGTAGAATTGCCAGTGGCGCAGCTCGTCGATCGTATCAATACCGAGATGAATGATAACCCTGCCCTCGAGGTAGCGGGGCCTGGCGATGAGGATTATGCCGAGGGTCAGGACTATATGGATGGTGCAGACACAGCGAGTCCCTCTGATGAGGATTTCGAGACGCGCAACGAGCGCGAGGAGCGACAGTCGGCACTCGACGATGCCCTCAGTGCCATGGGGCGCGATGATGAGGATCTGCCTGCCTATCCCTCTGGAGGCTCCTACACCGAGGAGCGCGAAGAGATGGTCTATGGCGAGAATACTTCCTTCTACGACCAGCTGAAGGAGCAGATGGGCGAGACGGATATGACCGAGCGTCAGCGCTATATCATGGAATATCTCATAGGATCGCTCGACGACGACGGACTGCTCCGCAAGGAACTCTACGCCATCAGCGACGAACTGGCCATCTATCATAATGTCGATGCCACGGAGCATGAGATAGCCGAGGTGCTCGCGATGCTCCAGGAGTTCGACCCTGCAGGTATTGGTGCGCGCAACCTTCAGGAGTGCCTCTTGTTGCAGATCGAGCGCCGCGATCCTTCGCGCCTGCAGGATCTGATGAAACGCGTGGTGAACAATTACTTCGATGCCTTCACGAAGAAGCATTGGCAGAAGATACAGGCCGCACTTAGTCTGAACGACGAGCAGGCTGCTGCCCTCTTCCGTGAACTGCGGAAGCTGAATCCACGCCCTGGAGCCTCACTGGGTGAGACCATGGGCAGGAGTATGCAGCAGATAACGCCCGACTTCATCGTCGATACCCAGGACGACGGTACCGTCACCTTCACGCTCAACAATGGTGAAGTGCCCGAGCTGAAGGTGTCGCAGTCGTTTGCTGATTCGATGAAGGAGTATCAGCAGAATAAGGAGAATCTGAGCCGGCAGACCAAGGAGGCGCTGCTCTATATCAAGAAAAAGGTGGATGCCGCACAGGGCTTCATCGAGGCCGTGAAGGTGCGCCGCCACACGCTTACCATCACCATGCGGGCTATCATACAGCTGCAGCACCAGTTCTTCGTCGATGGCGATGAGTCGTCGCTGCGCCCGATGATTCTCAAGGATGTGGCCGAGAAGACGGGGCTCGATCTCTCGACCGTTTCACGCGTCAGCAATTCCAAGTATGCGCTCACGCGCTGGGGCACGTTCCCGCTGCGCTACTTCTTCAGCGATGCCATCACCACCGAGAACGGTGAGGAACTGTCTACGCGTCAGGTCAAGGCAGCGCTTCGCGACATGGTCGACGGCGAGGATAAGCAACATCCGATGAGTGATGATATCATCAAAGAGAAACTCTCAGAGATGGGATACCCCATAGCTCGTCGTACGGTGGCGAAATACCGTGAACAACTGGGAATCCCGATTGCAAGATTAAGGAAATGAGTAAAGGTCGAAATCGCGAGAAGAGCATTATCTTGACAGCACGGGTGGTGAGCATGCTGTTCACACCGTTCTATCTGCCGCTGGTGGGAATGATGGCACTGTTTTCCTTCAGCTACCTCGGACTGATGCCCTGGGGCTATAAGCTTCAGGTGCTCACGATGGTCTATCTCTTTACCATCCTCCTGCCCTCGGTGCTCATCCATCTCTATCGCCGTTATCGGGGATGGACGCTCATCGAGTTAGGCCATAAGGAGCGTCGCGCCGTGCCTTACGTCATCTCCATCCTCTGTTATTTCTTTTGCATCTACCTGATGGATCTCCTCCACATCCCCCATTTCATGGGCACCATCCTCTATGCGGCATTGTTCATCCAGGTGGTCTGTGCCCTCATCAATGTGTGGTGGAAGATCTCCACTCACACAGCAGCCATCGGTGGAGTGGCAGGAGCGCTCTTTGTCTTCGGTGAGTTCTTCGGCTTCAATCCCGTGTGGTGGCTTTGCGTGGTACTGATCCTCGCCGGCATCCTCGGCACCAGTCGTATGATTTTGCGCCAGCACTCTCTGTTGCAGGTCATTGTCGGCTTCGTCGTCGGCATCGTGTGCTCAGTCGTCGGACTCATTTATTTGTAAGAATGAAATAATGAAATAATAAAAAAATGAAGCCATTAGTCAGTATTATCATGGGCAGCACGAGCGACCTGCCCGTTATGGAGAAAGCCTGTAAGTTGCTCGATGAGATGCAGGTACCTTTCGAAGTCAACGCCCTCTCCGCCCATCGCACACCCGATGCCGTTGAGGCCTTTGCGCGCACAGCCAAGGATCGTGGCATCAAGGTGATCATTGCCGGAGCCGGTATGGCGGCAGCCCTTCCTGGCGTGATTGCAGCCAGCACCACACTGCCCGTCATCGGCGTACCCATCAAGGGCATGCTCGACGGTCTCGATGCCATGCTCTCGATCATCCAGATGCCTCCGGGCATCCCTGTAGCCACCGTGGGTGTGAATGGCGCACAGAATGCAGCCATCCTCGCCGTGGAGATGCTCTCCTTGGGCGATGCCGAGTTGGCTCAGCGCCTCGCCGTCTATAAGGGAAACCTTCGCATCAAGATCGAGAAAGCCAACGAAGAGCTCGCAGGCCTGAAGTATAATTTCAAGTGTAATTAATCGTGCAAACTCAAGAATATGTACAAACGACGTTTTAGCACAGAGGCCCGTGTCGGCAACATCGGCATCGGAGGCACCAACCCCATCCGCATCCAGTCGATGGGAACGGTAGATACCAATAATACAGAGGGCTGTGTGGCCCAGGCAAAGCGCATCATCGATGCAGGTGGCGAACTCGTACGCTTCACCACACAGGGCACACGCGAGGCCGAGAACATGAAGAATATCTCTGCGCGCCTGAAGGCCGATGGCTATACGGCTCCCCTTGTGGCTGATGTCCACTTCACAGCCCATACTGCCGACGTCGCAGCCCTCTACTGTGAGAAGGTGCGCATCAATCCTGGTAATTACGTTGATCCCGGGCGCACTTTCAAGCACCTCGAATATACCGACGAGGAGTATGCCGCCGAACTGAAGAAGATCGAGGCGAAGCTCGTGCCCTTCATCAATATCTGCAAGGAGCACCACACCGCTGTGCGTATCGGTGTGAACCATGGCTCACTCTCCGATCGCATCATGTCGCGCTATGGTGATACCCCTGAGGGCATCGTCGAGAGTTGTATGGAGTTCCTCCGCATCTTCCGTCGTGAGAACTTTAGTGATGTCGTCATTTCCATCAAGGCCTCGAACACCGTTGTGATGGTCACCACCGTGCGCCTGCTCGTCAAGACGATGGACGCAGAGGATATGCACTATCCCCTCCACCTCGGCGTCACAGAGGCTGGCGAGGGCGAGGATGGTCGCATCAAGAGTGCCGTAGGCATCGGCGCCTTGCTCACCGAGGGCATTGGCGACACCATCCGCGTGTCACTCTCCGAAGAGCCAGAGTGCGAGATTCCCGTTGCCCGCAAGCTCGTCGATATGATTCCGGAATGTGCTGCCCTGCGCGAAGAGGCTGAGGCCAGCATCAAGGATGACACCATCACACTGACCCTCGATGCGCCAGACTGGGAGACGCTCCAGCTGAAAGCCGCGATGGCCGTTGGTGCCTTGCTCATCGATAAGAAGGCTCATCAGCTGATAATCACTACTCCTTCCTCCTCCCTCGTTCCTCCATCCTCGAGTTTAAATGAGCTCTCTGATGCCATCCTTCAGGCAGCGCGCATCAAGTTCACGAAGACGGAGTACATCTCCTGTCCGGGTTGTGGGCGCACGCTCTATAACCTGCAGGAGACCATCGCCCGCATCAAGGCAGCCACGAAGGATCTCGTGGGACTGAAGATAGGCATCATGGGCTGCATCGTGAACGGTCCAGGTGAGATGGCCGATGCCGATTACGGATATGTAGGAGCTGGGCGTGGTAAGATCTCGCTCTACAAGGCGAAAGAATGTGTCGAGAAGAATATCCCCGAGGAAGAAGCCGTCGAGAAACTTCTCGAACTGATCCATAACGACAGGAAATAACTATTTATTCTAGGGTAGAAAAGGAATCTCCCGCATGATTGAGCAGGAGATTCCTTTTTACCTTTTTACTTTTTTACCTTTTCCTACATTCCCATGCAGGACGTTGCCCCAAGTGCGGTGAGGATGGCAGACGCTATTGATGCGATGATCTGCACAACCCATTTGATAGTTTCCTTTTTAGTTCTGAGTTTTAATTTTATTTGTACTATCATTCTTTCGGCTCACTCACTACCACAGCATTCTTGGGACGCCCGCGTCTCTTCTCGCTAACCTTTTTAGA
>ONKL01000007.1 GCA_900318395.1 uncultured Prevotella sp. | reverse complement strand
GTATGTTCAACAGAGCCAAGCCAGAGGTGCTAAGAGCCAAGATGCTGTACAGCGGGGTGAAATGGGGATGGAATTACCACCCAAATTGATGCAGAACCCTTTTTTGTTAGTTTTTGCATACACTGCATACACTAAGCATCTAACATACTGATACTCAACAGACAACACTGGTGTATGCAGTTGAATTTATTGTGTATGCAAGAATTTGTGCCTACACTGATGCTTCATGATAACGGCAATTTGTTTCGTAATCATTAGGGCTTATCAATTGTCCCAGGGGGTGGGACTGGTTGTCCCATGGCCTGGGACAAAATGTCCCAAGGGGTGGGACAAGTCCTAGTTACGGGCGTATCTTCGTAACAGTGCCATCAGCCTGGCGACGGATGTAGATTCTGCCAGGTACAAGCGTCTTGGTCTGACGGCCATCGAGAGTGAAATAGGCAGCAGGCTGGTTCGTTGCAGACTGCAAGTTGCGGATGCCAGCAGCACTGCTCTTCACACTGATAGCATAAGCAGATACGGTCGACATATCCCCACCGATAGCGTAGACAGCACACAGATAGTAATCGCCCATAGCCTGGACACCCTTAACGACGTGAGGACACTTTCCCTCAACAGTCACCTCAATATCTTCAGCCTTGATAACCTCGTTAAGCTCCATCTCATAAGTCATCTTATCAGGGCTGAAGCCTGGTACATCCTGGCCTTTAATCTTCAGGCTGGTCACGTTGGCATTATAGATGAAGGCGATGTCGTCGACCAGCACTTCATCTTCGCCACTACCCTGACCAGGATCAGCATTGGTAGAAACGGTCACCAGCACGGCCTTCGGATCAACAGCGTTCTTCGTGTAATCGAAAGGAGCAGAGATGCGCACCCACTTACCATCGGTAGCTGCAATCTTATTGTCCTTTGCCTTTGCTACGACGTTGGTATAATCCTTGTCCTCTGGATCCTGATAATAGGTGCCATCGGTGATGACAGCGCTGACAGTTGCATAAGGATGCTCACTGTTAGGCGTACCCTGCTTGAACTTCACCCAAAGGGCTACAGAGTCGGGGCGAGAGCAGAGAGGAACATAAAAGGGATCGCCATTACCGTCCACATCCGTCTTGCTCATGTCGAGATAAGCATTGTTGGCAGGGTCGATAGCGCTCATGGCGCCTGCATTCATACGACCTGTGGTCATTGTGCCATTGGCAATAATTCCGAAGATTGATGATGAGAAAATCCTTGCGCTGGCTGCGCCAGAATGAGCATCTTTCGACTTTTCTACGTGATGACCAGCAGCTAGAGCCAAGTCGCCTGTGGCGCTCTCAAACGAATGCCAGCCATTAGGCTCCACATATTCCTCCGCCGAAGCATGCCAAGCCTCGAAGCTTGGGTTAGGCAGCTGATAGCCGCTGCCGATGGCCACCTGGATCATCTGTCCCAAACTTTCCATCAAGTTGATGTCGAGATAGCAGCGCAACTGGTCGCCTACTATCTTTCCACGCAACTCCACAGGAACAGGAGGCAGCATGCCTGCCATCCAGACGGGCACGTTGGGATCATCGCCATCGGTTATTTTCACTTCATCGGTAGCGACGAGCAGTGTGGCGTCACCATCCTTATAAGGAACGATGCCCTTGAGTTCCACGTTACCAACACCCATGGGACCGTCTTCGCTCTGCAAAATAAAATTCTTCAGAGTGATGTCATACAATCCGTCGTTCTCTACGACCGTAAAATCTCCTGTCTGCTCTGAGGTCACACCGTTTACGATGACTGTTACAGGAACTTTGTAATCAGTTGCGCGGGCAGCGATGGCTGTCATGGCAACAACGAGTAATGTGTAAAACTTTCTCATACGCTTTTAGTTTTTGATTAAGTGTTATATAAAATGATCTGAAACATGTCGTCAGTAGAATCTATAGAAGAAGCCAATCGTTCCGTAGATAGGGAAGAGCGTCTGCTCCACGGTCTTGAAATCACTACGATGGATGCCCGTGAGCCCCCATAAAAGGTCGGCAGACAAGCCCAGACGGCGGTAGAAGGCCCAATCGATGCCTACAGTCACTCCCATCTGACAGGAGCGCATGTCATCGCTGAAGTCGTAGGTTGCCCATTCGCCCTCCTGACTACCCATTACCACCTTGACACCCGTCGGATCGTCTTTGCGCAGGTAACCGTCGGAGGCATAGCCATAGAACTCCTTACTGAGCAGCAGTGACAGGTAGGGACCCGCTTTCAGCTGCAGACTCTTGCCGAGTTCATAGGTCAGTTGCACAGGAATGGTTATCATGCGCTGGCGTACAGTCTGACTAACGTGGCCAGTATAGAGTCCTTCCAATTCGTCTTCGTCCATCCTCACTTTCATGTGATAGCCCTTGGTGGTCACCTCGCCGTCCATATCCTTGATTTCATAATGCAGGGCAGCCTGCAATCCGAACTTCTCAGACAGCCGATACATACCGTCGACACCCACCATGAAGTTGGGCGTCAGCCTGAACGATTCGATGCTGCGGATGGTGGCAGGCAAGCCCAAGGGAGCTGTTCCACCAATACTATAGCCCACACGAGCTTTCAGCTGCAACTTCCGAGTGTCTGTCTGAGCTGCGGATGGGAGGCTCGTGATCAGGGCCAAGCTGATGAGCGATAGTAGGAGGTATTTCAGTTTCATTGTCCTTGTGTCGTTTATTCCGTTTTAAATGTGATTTCCACCTTATCTATTAATAGTGTACTCCCCACTGCTCCTTCGAACGTATCGCCGGTTTTGCTCGACGAGAATACCAATGCCAGATTATAGCCACGATTCGCAAGCAGTTGGGCGTCGATGGGCGTGGTGCCCTCGAATGTCATTTCGAAATGCTGCCACTGGTCGGTAGGAGGAGCCGAAGTCACCTCTGCCATACGCACGATAAAACGGCTGGTGCGCACATCGTCGCCGTGGAGCATCACTTCGTTACCCGCCTCATCGTGGTTGTAATAGAGCACAGCATAGAGAGCAGGTTCATCGATACGATCCTTCAGTTCATTGAAATCCTTATCGGTGAACACCTCACCAGGGGCATACTTATAGTAGCCAGCTATCTTCACTGGCTCTTTGGTATAGGGAATGCCCATCTGGGTCGTCTTCAGCGTGTTAGTCAGTGCATACTGACTGTCGAAGGCTCCCAAGAAGAAATTACCGGCAGCAATAGGCTTCTTGAAGGTCTTGCCCCATGAGCCTGTGGAACGTGTAGTAAGACGGACACAATAGCCATCGAGCCCATTCGCATCGGGCACAGTCGGATAATCCTCAGCAGAGGCGTTAGGTTTGGCTATCATGTAGCCCTCATTACCCGATGCCCAGATATAATCATTCGTGCCGTCAGCATTCTTATAATACCAGACGTAATACTTGTTGCCAGAACTCAGCTCAAAGGTTTCGAAATCATATTTGCTGCTGGGCAGCACTGTCTCACGGAAATCCACTTGATAGATGCGGTACCACTGACCGTCTTCGGATGCCACCGTATAAGTAACTGGGCCTTTGCTAAAGTCCTGCACGCTACCGCTTTCAGGCGATATGGTTGCACCTGGCGTCAACTTGAAATTGATGGGCATTGGCGGCAATGCTGCACGCTGCCTGACGATGAACGTCAGTAAGTCTGTACTAGAAGGCACATCGCTGATACGCATATCGGTAGTCTGGCTGAAGTACTGAGCCAGATCATCGCCCTCGATCCAGGCTTCAAGGATGTCGCATTCCATATTCTTCGGCTCGTCCTTGATACACGAGTTGAGAAGAATGGCCATCAAGGCTATATAGCAGGCATATTTCATATCGTCTTTCTTTGCAATCACTTACCCTCGTACCACTGTTTGAGTACATAGAAGGCCAGTTTACGCTCGCCTTTGTCACTCAGCACACCTTTACGGTTATAATAATCCTGCACACCAGGCAGCACACGACGAGGTGAACGGAAATCCTTCAGAATCCAAGGCGTGGTGCCAGAGAGGCCGTCAATCTTGTCGAGCATGGCTGTGTTCTCACGATAGAGGTTCTCCTGGAACTCCTCAGTCCAGCGCTGGTTCTTGGCACCGTGGTAGCCATAACGGGCACCACCGCCGAACTCGCTGATAATGACGGGCTTGTTATAGGGTATCTCCCATGTCATCTTCGGAGCATCATTCACATCACGATACCAGCCAATATACTGGTTGAAGCTGACAACATCGACATACTCGTTCATATTGTCGTTCAGGATATTCTTATAGTTAGAGGCACCTGTCACCTCCATAGCCATCGAGATAAGTCGGGTATCATCCAGCGAGCGCGCATGCTTTGCGAGTTTGCCGAGGAAGGCATCACGCTCAGCAGAGTGAGGTGTCTCGTTGGCAATACTCCAGATGATGACATTTGAACGGTTATGGTCACGACGGATCATATCGGTAAGCTGCTGGCGGGCATTATCGAGGGTGGCAGGATTAGTCCAGGCGATGGTCCAGTAGCAAGGAATCTCAGACCACACAAGTATACCCATGCGCTCAGCCTCGCGCACCATGTATTCATTATGAGGATAGTGAGCCAGGCGCACAAAGTTGCATCCCAGATCCTTGGCCCACGAGAGGAGCGTATGTGCATCTTCTACAGAGTTGGCACGTCCGCCTCCATTAGGCTTCTCTTCATGAATGCTGATACCTTTCAGGAAGATGGGCTTTCCATTCAGCAGGATCTGCTTGTCGCGCGTCTCGATCTTACGGAATCCGATACTGTCGGCAATGGTAGAATTGTCGAGACTGATCTCCACCTGATAGCGCTTGGGGTTCTCCGGACACCACAACTGAGGTTTGGCTTTCATGCTGACAGAAGCAGTTCCGTCGGCAGCAGTAGTGAGCGTCTTCTTGATCTTCAGCTCAGGGATATTGAGCGTCACCTGGTGATTGGCCTCTGGCTTGTTCAGCTTGACACTGAAGGAGATCTGCCGCCCTTCGAGACTGGGCAGTTGCAGGTTATAGTCCTCCAGATACACTGGCGAGACTTTAACCAACTTCACGTCGCGCGTGATGCCACCATAGTTCCACCAATCGAAGATCAGCGTGGGCACATCCTCAGCGTGACGCTTGTTGTCGACCTTCACAATGACGACATTCTCACCCTCGCGAAGCAGGTCGCTGATATCGAAATTGAAAGGCGTAAATCCACCGATATGATGACCCGCCTCCTTGCCGTTCACCCACACCCGGCAGTCATAGTTGACAGCACCGAAATAGAGCAGCGTGCGGTAGTCGCTCATCGGCACTGCCTGGAAGCTTTTCTTGAACCAGACGGTGCCCTCGTAGAAAAACAAGCGCTCATCCTGCGTATTCCAATCACCTGGAATCTGCATGGTCGGCGACTTATCGAAATCGTACTCTATCAGGTCCTCAGGGCGCTGGGGTTTGGCATTCATGAAGAATCCATTGCGCATGGGTTTCATACGATAGTCGTAGTAGCCCTCTTCCTGTACATCGACAATGTAATTCCACTCACCATTGAGTGACATGCTCTCATAGGCATTTACATTCTGAATCAGGGGCAGCGCCTCAGCTGCCAGCGTGGCAGGGAACAACAATCCCACAACCAACATCATTGTGTCTAGAAGTTTTTTCATATCAGAGTTATAGTTTTATGTAAATCTTCTTACGATAAAGTACGTAGCCGATGGCGAAATTAAGCAGTACGAAGTACACTGCATAAGCCAGAGAAGCCCATTTCAGTGGCGAGATGACAGCGTGGATGCCGTCATAGACTACCGTAGACCAACCAATATGCCCCAAAAAGATAGCCAACAGTTCACTCGACACATAGAGAGCGAGCGCATTCACGCCGAAGACGTGGAAGAATGTCGTCCACTTGGACTTCTTCTGAATGTCGATGACATACATCAGGAACGCCTGTAATAAAGAGGCAAGGCCACAGGTCACCATCACATAACTGGGGCTCCAGATGCGCTTATTGAGTGGTAATCCGTATGACAACAGATAGCCGCCAATAACAAGTACCGTTCCAACAACAAAAAGAGCTATCACCTTTTGTTCGATGGTCTCCTTTTGGCGAATGAGTTTGCCGCAATAGAAGCCCAACAACACATGAGCTACAGAAGAGATGGTGCCCAACAATCCCTCAGGATCCACAGGACTCTTATGATAGACATGGTCATACCCAAAGAGATTCAGATCCACCTGCGCCAGGATATTCACGCTGGCATCTTCTGCATAACCGTTGCCAAAAATCAAAATGGCCGTATAAATGACCAACAAGCCGATAATCACCGGAATGGTGTACTTATGGTTGCAGAAGAGGGCAAAGAGCGACACGATGCCATAGCAAAGTGCGATGCGCTGCATAACAGCCCAGATACGCAGATGTCCGAAACACAGGAGATCGCCCTCGATGGCATGATCAAACCAATTGATAAACAGACCGATGGCGAAAAGCAGTACCGTTCGTTTGATGATTCGGCGTATCACCTTGGGGGTGGGTTTGAACTCTGACTTCACCAGCGAGAGATAGCACGAGATTCCCATGATGAAGAGGAAGAAGGGGAACACGAGGTCGCAGGGCGTCATGCCATTCCACTCAGAGTGCCCGAGCATCTCGAAAGACTCGCCCCATCCATTATTGACGAGAATCATACCTGCCACAGTAATACCACGCAGGATATCCAGTGAAAGAAGACGTTGACTATTTGCCATGAAAGATTAAACATTAAAAATGAAACATTAAATCGATGGCCTCCTTGGCAACATCGACAGGACTGCCCTCTGGGGCAGCACTGTAGGGATTCTGCTGGAGAGTCCAAGGCTCCTCCATCGCATAGTAGTCGATCTGCACTTCCTGAGGCAGAGCCATCTGGAAGAGTTCTGCTGCCGTCTTCGTAGCATTCGGGCCACCACCTAAAAGCTCGGGCTGCGGAGCCGTCTGAGCCTTCATCTGGGCAGCGAGGGCATCGAAGTAGGCCTTCCAACGGGGATAGTAGAAGTCTTTCAGCAATCCCTGCCACTCTTTATGGGCATAATCACGGAGTCCGCCCGTGTCGGCACAATAACGATTGCCCCATGTGGTAATCTGGACACGGGCATTCCACTCATACAGTTTCTTCTCCTCGGGAGTCACGCCAGCATTGACGGCATCCTGCGTCCAGTGACCTAAGCGGAACTCTGAACGTGTGCCCAGGAGTTTATCTTGCATCAGCAACATGTCGAGGAAACGGGCAGTATCCTGATCAAATGCCTTGCGGGCAAAGCCTTTATAGTCTGCTATCGTGTGCTGATACTGCTGACGAGCCTGATCTGCCAGTGCCTGACGGGTGATATCCACCAGATCGTACTCAAAATTATTGTTACCGCGATACTTCTCAGCCACACTGTTCATCAGGCGTGCAGCCTCCTTGGTATCAGCAGGATCATAATAATTCTTCATTTTCGACCACGACGAGGCCTGGAAGTTATTCAATGAGGGGCGTCCGCAGAAGATACTCTCGTGAGGGCCTTGCTGATTGTTACCTGCCGGACAGTTGTAGATGCTATTGGCAAGGATCATCCAAGCCTTCTCTATCGTCGCATCCTCCACACCGTAGCGAGCCTTCACATAAGCCTTTACCCAAGACTCCTTCGTAAACTTTTCAGGGCGCCAGGGCAGTTCACTCATCAACTCGAACATCACGGGATTGTTCTCCGAACCTTCCATCGTGAAACCTATACCCTTACAGGTATCCTCATTGCTCTTTCCTCCTTTCACATTCCTCGAGAAGAAGTTATCCAAGAGCTGATCCATGCGGCCATGCATGCCCACATTGGCGCCAAAATTCTCAAGCATGCAGAAGAGCCACCCATGCTGTTTATAGCCCTCTTCACGTTTCCAGATACTGGGGATGCCGAACATGGGGCGACACTCTGAGAAAAGGTCGAGCACGAGCAGATCGCCAGGCTTCATGCCATCAACCATCTGTGGACGGGGATTCTCTGTCCACCCCTGAATCACCCAGACGGCATTGGGATTGACACGTTTCATGGCCTGCATCATCGCCTCACCAGCCTTGGCATAGTCGATCGTAGGATCATCGTTGCTCTCATGGAATGGATCCATGGAGTAATAATCGGCCTTTCCAAAGAGTTTGGTGAGTTCATTATAATATAAGGTGGCGATTTCAGAGAAGCGGGCATCCGTAGGCAGCAGATTCGCTGGGCGCTGGAATCCGTTCCAAAGACCGGCATCAGCCACGTTCAGTCCCAGTTTCTGTTTGGCATCGTGAGGCACCATGCCACAATAACCTGGCAACACAGGGTGCATGTCGAGTTGCTTCATACGTGCCAGGATCTGTTTCTGCAACTTCTCCTGACGGGCATACCATGAGAGCGGTAATGGTCCGCCCCACCCTTCGAGATTGTTCATCTCCCACCAGGCGAGGAAAGCAGGACCAGCGATAAACTCGCCCACCTCTTTCTCCGTATAGCCGAGCTTCAGCAACATATTGCGCCACACGCACTCTTCGCCCACAATCGCCAACGGCAGGTTTACGCCATGCAGCGCCATCCAGTCGATTTCCTTCTCCCAGCGCTCCCAGCCCCAGAAAGGCATCGAATAGCTGAAGGTGCAATAGTTGAAGTCGTAACGCAGGGTAAGATCAGTCTCATGGCGCTCTTTCTTCGTGACCGCAGGCAATACGGCAGGCAGTTTGGCCTGCATCTGGTTCCACGAGAGGTGAATGCCTGCGTAGTATTTCAGGTACCAGTTCACACCCGAGGCGATGTTCACCCAGGTATTTCCTCGCACCACGACCTTCTTGCCAGCCTGATCCAACTCAAAGAAATCCTTCTGACTCTTCACCTTTTCGATCTTGAACTTGGCCGAAGCACCTTTATCGATCCTTTCCAACAGTTCATCCACAGGATTTGACAGTGCAAAAAGTGAACAATGAACAGTGAATAAAATAAGCAGTAATCGTTTCATCATTTATATCAGTTTCATTTGTTTTGCTTTTTCCATGAGGAGCGCCATCAGCGGTTCCCGTTCGTTCTCAACCTTGTTGTCGAGGACAGCGTCCTTGAGATACTGCTTGAGGACGCCAACCTCACGACTCGGCTTCAGATGGAACATCTCCATGATCTCATTGCCGTCGATGACAGGCTGCAGCAGGCGCACATAGTCCTTTTCCTTGAGGTCGGCGAGCTTCTCGCGCACCATACGGAAGTTCTCGAGGAACATTTTCTTGCGCACCTCATTCTTCGAAGTGATATCAGCTTCACAAAGCACCATCAGGTCTTCGATATCCTCGCCAGCGTCATTCAGCAGACGGCGCACAGCAGAATCCGTCACCTCGTCATCGGCAATGGCTATGGGGCGCATGTGCAGATCCACAAGCTTCTGCACATATTTCATCTTCATATCCATCGGCAACATCAGGCGACGGAAAATCTGAGGCACCATCTTCGCACCTATCATATTATGATTGTGGAAGGTCCAGCCGATAGCAGGGTCCCAACGCTTAGACTTCGTCTTGCCGACATCGTGCATCAGTGCTGCCCATCGCAGCCAGAGATTGTCAGAATGGCGAGCCACATTATCGAGAACCTCCAGTGTGTGATAGAAGTTATTCTTGTGGGCACGTCCGTTTTTCTGTTCCACAATATCAAGTGCAGAGAGTTCTGGCAGGATCATATTCAGCAGACCGCATCGCTGCAGATCTACAAAGCCTTTTGACGGGAAAGGTGCAAGGAGAATCTTATTGAGTTCGTCCTTAATGCGCTCGCCACTAACGATCTTGATTCTGTCGGCCATCTGCTCCAGAGCCACAAACGTCTCTTCTTCAATCTGGAAGTTCAACTGGGTGGCAAAACGGATACAGCGCATCATACGCAAGGGATCGTCAGAGAAAGTAATGCCAGGTTCCAACGGAGTGGCTATAATGCCATCCTCAAGATCGGCAAGTCCGTTAAAGGGATCTACCAATTCACCGAAACGGTCCTTGTTCAGACAGATAGCCATTGCATTGATGGTAAAGTCGCGGCGATTCTGATCATCCTCCAGTGTACCGTCTTCGACGATGGGTTTACGAGAGTCGTGGCTGTAGCTCTCCTTGCGGGCACCCACGAACTCCACCTCATATTCTATGCCCTGCTGACGGAACTTAACCTGAGCAGTCCCAAAATTGCGGAACACGGACAGATGCGCCTTCTTGCCCACCATCCGTTTCAGTTCTTCAGCCACAGAGATACCGCTACCTACGACCACCACATCTATATCGTTAGATGGGCGCTCGAGGAAGATGTCGCGGACATATCCTCCCACCACATAACACTCCAGCCCCAGATGGTCTGCAGCCTCACTAATCTGGTGAAAGATGCCCTGATCCAATATCTCGGCCAGTTTTTCGTCAGAGTATAGTTTCATTCTTATATGACATTTTAGACTGCAAAGATAGTGCAAAATCGGCGAAAAACCAAAAATAATTGCAACTTAACAAAAAATAAACGTTATTTATGCTAATAAAACTAAAAAAACGAGTATCTTTGCATCAAAGAAATGCTTATTATGAGACGACAGATTATCATCATCGCAGCTATCCTTGCGCTCTCAGCCTGTGGCGACAGCACCAAGGAGGAAGCTCTGAATTTATTAGGCGAAGCCCGCGCCCACTTCGAGCAAGGCGATCTAGATGCAGCTCGCAAGGATATCGATTCGCTGCGTCATACCTATCCCAATATCGTTGAAGCCCGTAAGGGTGCCCTGAAGTTGCATCAGGACATTGAACTGAAGGCAGCTCAAGACGAATTAGCCCTTACCGACAGTCTGCTGAAAGCTGCCAATCAGGAACTTGAAGCCCTTCAGAAGCAAGTGGATGAGCACAAACGAGCACTGAAGGCTACGCCTGAAGAACTGACGCTGCTGACGCGTACCCGCATGAAGCGTGACTCCATCCGTACGCAATTCGAGGCACTGGGTATGAAGATCAGATACATCCACCAGAAGCAAAGTGAAAAGTGATTAGTGATTAGTGAATAGTGAATAGTGATTAGTGAATAGTGAATAGTGAGCCGTGTCACATTGTTAATAAATGTAGAAGATAAAGCAACTTTTCACTATTCACTATTCGTTATTCACTAAAAATTACTAACTTTGCAGCCGATATGGACTATTTGGAGAAGACAAACGCTCAATTTGAGCAGGCTATTGCTGAATGCAGGGCATTGTTTGAGAAGAAGCTTCACGACTACAAAGCCTCTTGGCGTATCCTGCGCCCTACAGCTCTTACCGATCAGCTTTTCATCAAGGCCAAGCGCATCCGTTCACTCGAAATCAAGAAAGAATCGAAAGTGGGGGAAGGCATACGTCCGGAGTTTATCGCACTGATTAATTATGGTATTGTGGGGCTCATCCAGCTCAGCAAAGGCTTTGCCGACACCGTCGACATGCCCAACGATCAGGCGATGCGGCTCTACGACCAGTTTGCCAAGGAAGCACTTGATCTGATGAAGAAGAAGAACCACGACTACGACGAGGCGTGGCGCTCCATGCGTGTCAGCAGCTACACTGACCTCATACTCACCAAGATCGAGCGCATCAAGGAGATCGAGGATCTCGAGGAGCGCGGCGAGCAGCTGAAAGTCAGCGAAGGCATCGACTCCAATTATATGGACATTATCAACTACGCGGTCTTTGGAGTAATTAAATTATCGGAGTGAAGAAACTCGCTGTCAATATCTGTCGCCTGATACTCGCCGTGACATTTATCCTTTCTGGATTTGTCAAAGCGGTCGATCCTTTAGGTACGCAATATAAGATACAAGACTATCTGACAGCAATGGGATTAAGCCGCTATGTGCCCGATTTCATGACACTCTCGGCTTCTGTGCTGCTCTCGGCAACAGAGTTCATCCTGGGCATCTGCCTGCTCTTCGCCATCAGGCGCAGACTCGTCTCGAAGATGGTCTTGGTGATACTCGCAGCGATGACCTTGCTCACACTCTGGCTGGCGCTCGCAGACCCTATCCACGATTGCGGCTGCTTCGGTGATGCCTTGGTGCTCACCAACTGGCAGACCTTTTGGAAGAATGTCATCTTGCTACTCCTGGCTATTATCGTATGGCGATGGCCTTTGGAGATGCAACGACTCATCAGCGAGCCAAACCAGTGGATCGTCATGAACTATTCGGCTGTTTTCATCCTGGTGATCATCTCAGGCCGCAGCCTCTATACCCTACCCCAGTTCGACTTCCGACCCTATCATATCGGAACCAATTTGAGGGAAGGCTGGCAGCGGATGATGGATGGAGAGGACTCTCCTTACGCCGATTTCTTCATCGAGACGAGCGACGATGGGGAGGACATCACAGAACAGGTGCTTAACGACAAGGGGTACACCTTCTTATTAATATCCCCTCACTTGGAACAAGCAGACGACTCACAGCTCGACGAGCTTAATCAGATCTACGAATATTGTCTCGAGAATGCCTATCCATTCTACTGTCTGACTGCAAGTCCGGCGAGAGCCATCAATCATTGGTGCGACATGACAGGCGCAGAATACCCTTTCTGCCAGACAGATGACATCACGCTGAAGACCATCATCCGTTCTAATCCAGGTCTCATCCTGCTGAAAGACGGTGTGATTATCCGTAAGTGGAGTCATAACGCACTCCCCGATGAGCAAGCGTTCAGCGGTCGCCTCGAAAATACCGAGTTAGGACAGCTGCCCTCCGATAATGTAGCCAGCAAGATCCTGTGGATTCTCACCTGGTTTGTGCTGCCGCTAGTACTCCTTACCATCGCTGATCGCCTGTGGGCGTGGAGTCAATGGGTCAGAAAGCGTAACAAGAAATATGCAGACAAGGCCAAGAAGGCCATCAAAGACAATAACCCTTTAAACAAAGAAAATAGAATTATGAGAAAGAAAATTGTAGCAGGAAACTGGAAGATGAACATGAATCTCCAGGATGGTATCGCTCTTGCAAAGGAGCTGAATGAGACATTGAAGGCTGACAAGCCCAACTGTGGTGTAGTTATCTGCACACCGTTTATCCACCTCGCATCAATCGCACAGTTCCTCGATCAGGACATCATCGGTCTGGGTGCTGAGAACTGCGCTGACAAGGAGAAGGGCGCTTTCACTGGTGAGGTTTCTGCCGAGATGGTCAAGAGCACTGGTGCACAGTACGTGATCCTGGGTCACTCAGAGCGTCGTGAGTACTACAAGGAGACTCCTGAGATTCTGAAGGAGAAGGTGCTGCTGGCTCAGAAGAACGATCTGAAGGTGATCTTCTGTATTGGTGAGTCACTCGAGGAGCGCGAGGCTGGCAAGCAGAACGAGGTTGTAAAGGCCGAGCTTGAGGGCAGCGTATTCAACCTCTCTGAGGAGGACTTCCGCAAGATCGTCATCGCCTACGAGCCCATCTGGGCTATCGGTACTGGCAAGACCGCTACCGCTGAGCAGGCTGAGGAAATCCACGCTTACATCCGTTCGATCATCGCTGAGAAGTATGGTCAGGCTGTTGCCGACGATACCACGATTCTCTATGGTGGTAGCTGCAAGGCAAGCAACGCTCCTGAGCTGTTCGCAAAGCCCGACATCGACGGCGGTCTGATTGGTGGCGCTTCACTGAAGTGCGCTGACTTCAAGGGTATCATCGATGCTTGGAAGAAGTAAGATCGTGAGACGACTTGTTATGATACTGATGATGTGTGTTGGCTGCATCACTGCAGCCAATGCACAATCATCTTTTACCGAGCGCTTGCAGAAAAGCAAGGCAGGTGAAGGCAAAGTGACTGTGCATGAAAGCAGGGCCATCGACGAGCTCGTCAACGGCAAGGCCACCGAGACTCAGCCCACGAAGCCAGCTACAACAACGACAGTCACTCCACAAAAACCAGCCGACAAGAAAGACAACGAAACGGCCAGCAAGCAAGACAAGACCGCAGAGAAGCCCTCAGACACAGCCGGACAAGCCACAGTCATTGTGCCCGACACCACTGATCACAGGAAGATGATCAAGAACGGCTATAAGGTTACGGGCTACCGCGTCCAGGTGTTTGCAGGCGGAAACTCACGCAACGACCGTCTTAAGGCCGAAAAGACCGGCAGTGAAATCAAGTCACTCTTCCCAGGTGTACCTGTCTATGTACATTTCTATAGTCCGCGTTGGATCTGTCGCATGGGCAACTACCGTACCTATGAAGAAGCCCATGAAATATTGAAAAGAGTGAAGGATATGGGCTATCAGTCGGCTATTATCGTCAAAGGAAAAATAACCGTTCAATATCCATGAGTCAGGAAACTGAATTTCAACCCTACCGCGAAGGACTTGATGAACTTGCGGAACACTACAAACAGGTGCTGACCCTTCTGGGTGAGGACACGGAGCGCGAGGGCCTGCTCAAGACGCCTATGCGCGTGGCTAAAGCCATGCAAGTGCTTACCAGAGGCTATCAGATGGATGCCCACAAAGTGCTCACCGATGCCCTCTTCAAAGAGGACTACTCGCAGATGGTCATCGTGAAGGACATCGATTTCTTCTCGTTATGCGAGCACCACATGCTTCCTTTCTATGGCAAAGCCCATGTGGCTTATATCCCCAACGGCTACATCACCGGCCTCTCGAAGATTGCCCGCGTGGTAGACATCTATGCCCACCGATTGCAAGTACAAGAGCGCATGACCCAACAGATCAAGGACTGCATACAAGAGACGCTCAAGCCTCTTGGCGTTATGGTGGTCGTCGAGGCCAAGCACATGTGCATGCAGATGAGGGGCATCGAGAAGCAGAACTCCATTACCACCACCAGCGACTTCAGTGGTGCTTTCAACCAGGCCAAGACCCGCCAGGAATTCATGAACTTAATCCATAACAATCAAATCTAATTTATTATGTATCAGCAAGACAGAGGTTATAGAACCAACGAACCCATCAGAAAAGCATTCATGCACAGTTGCCTCGGAAAGCTCGTCATTCTGGGCGTTTTCCTCCTTATAGCACTCTTCGTGGCATACTTCACCACGCCTACGGAGAAAGAGATGCTGATAGAGACTGACGATGGTATCATTGAGTGCCTTATTGCCAATGACAGCATCAAGGGCGATCCCATCGACGACTATGTCAACAATATGAGTTCCATCTTCACCTATGCAGACACTACGCTGGTTTCCGAAGATGTCATGAAGGCCTATCGCACGTACAACAAGCTTGAGGCTTATCGCCACACATTCTATGCCACTGCACGTCTGGTCAATAACCTGCATCCCGAGGGAGTGAACGTCGGCGTTGGACTGTTCGGACTGATCATACCCACTGTTATCTATAAAGACATTCTGCTCGATGTAGGTCCTGTTCATAAGGGCTACAACCAGAAGATCATCCAACCCACAGCACCAGAACCCGATCTCGGTAGCAATCCCAATATCCAGGAGTTCCACTATAAGCGTAACCCCGACAACTGATGAATATCATCGTTTCGCAGGAGATCAAGAGCGTCTGCCCCAGTTTTGTTGGGGCAGACGTGGAGGCTCGTGTTGTCAATTCCGAGTACTGCAAAGAACTCTGGGATGAGATTCACGCACTCGAAGACCGCTTTCGTCAGGAACTGACCACCGACAGCCTCAAAGAGCTCACGAGCATAGCAGCCACCCGTCGTGTATACAAAGCCTGTGGCAAGGATCCCTCGCGCTATCGTCCTGCCAGCGAGCAGCTCATCCGCCGCATGCTGCAGGGCAAGGAACTCTATCAGATCGACACCCTCGTCGACCTCGTCAATCTTGCATCCATCGCATACGGCTACAGCATCGGAGGCTTCGATGCCGATAAGTTCGTGGGCGACACACTGACACTCGGTATAGGCCGTGAAGGTGAGCCCTATGAAGGCATTGGGCGAGGGATGCTCAACATCGCCGGGCTCCCCGTCTATCGCGATGCCCAGGGCGGTGTAGGCACTCCTACCAGCGACAACGAGCGCACGAAGATGACCATCGAGACCACTCACCTCGTCGTCCTCATCAATGGCTATGACGGCAACGAACAGCGCGTCGCGGAGAACGCCCGTTTCATCCAAGAGCTGCTCAGGAAATACTGCCAAAGCGACGGTGGCACCATCACCCTCTATCGCTAAGAGTCATGTAGCATTACGTCAATTCAAGGCAAAGCTTGCGATAAATACCAGTTCCGATGCGATCGATGTAATGCTCTTCGCACCAGCGCTCAATCATCTTATCTGCATTGCGCTTCTTGACACCGCAAAGATCTTGGACCATATTGACATCGAACTCTACAGGAAGCCTGCGGAAGCGAATCCTTGACAGTTCCGTATGGCGTTTCTTAGGAGGTGTATCATTTGAATTTACCTTTTTGAAGTAATCCTCCCAAAGATCACCGAAGAAATAGTCCTGGCACATGTATTGAATGTTCATGACGAGTTGGCACAGTCGGATGTCAGTATCGTCAATGCTGATGGCACCTCGTTCCTGCCACTCATGCCAATGCCGCATCAAGATAAAGGGCATACTGATATTGATGCCATAATACGGGATTCGCTTGATCATCATTTCTATTACTTCCGAGTCTTCCTCCTTTGCTTCGGCCATGTGCATTTTGACCCAATTATACGTGTACAGCACCAGTTCTCTGATAGACAACTCGCCATGCACCTTGTCGAGACGCTCAGCCCATGAGCGCAATGTCTGCTCCTCAGGTGTCAGTTCGTCTATTGGCTTTTCTGGGTCGTAATCATCAATAGGCATCATCTCATAATGCGTTTTCGGCATGGGAATGGTGGCAATACGGGTAGCCAGGCCACTTCCGATATTCGCGGCATTAATCTTTTTCTTGAGCGCCAGAGGGGTGCCTGTATAGATATAATTCCAGTAAACCCTGAAATTACCTAATGGCGTATCATTACTCAGGAAGAACTCTCCGTCTGTCTCGTTATGGAAAGACTTGAGCTCCATGTAATCCTTATTCTTCCAGTGCTCACGATTCTGGGTAGTAACGTTGTCGAGTTCCGAATCGAAGGACAGCTGATGCAGATTCATCTCCTTACCGTTCACCATCTCAACGCAATTCATCATATCCTCTATGAATACCCGATTAGCCGTGCGTGCAGGATGGCTGCGTATCAGGAAGGCAGGTTTAACTGGCCCCTCGCCCTTCTTGCCTCCGTCTTCCCACCTCTTCAGCCTGCGCTTGTAGTTATTCCACTCTTTCAGACTGGCCTTTGTCTGCCTTTCAATAGGATCGGCAATGACATTATACAGCCTTTCTGCGAACGATTTCCCCGTGGCAGGATGCCCGATAATGTAGATACCATAGTTCAGCCGTCGTTCCCGATGGGCACGGTGGTAGAAGTGGTAATAGGTGCGTGTCATGAGTGTACCAAAGAGTGCTGCTCCCGTAAAGACTGCAGCGGGATAAGCAGCAGGCTTGAGCAAATGACACAGTTCGCGAAGACAGGGAAAGTCCCCCATCAGTTTCTCAATCTCGATGCCAGCTTGTTCGAGTCTTTGCTCCATCAGCTGGCCCTTTGTCTGTGGTGTTTCTTCCATCTTTTATTCTTTATTATTTTACGTGCAAAGGTACGAAAAAATTCTGAATTGTGCAAATTTTATGAGGGGACAAACGACAATACGACACGAATATACAATTATTTAACCATTATTTACATATAAATTATATATTATATATATTATATTATAATATAATATATATAATATATAATTCTATAGAAACATTATCTATCCAACTGTCGTTGCCGCAAAGCCCTAAATGGTCAATTCATTTACCGCTCGTGTCGTATTGTCGTTTGTCCCCTCGCTCCGCAAATAAGCACCACTTATCCAGTACCAAGAAACGCTTATCTCCAAATAAATGGTGCTTAATTTGAAATAATATGGATCACGATAGCTGCATTGCAGGTATGCGATTAAGGATAGCAAACTAACTCCTCTTTCGGAGAACGCTTGCAAAGATGATTATCCTCAAACATTCCCTCAAAGCTAAGATCTTCGTCAATCTGTGGCCAATGAATACCAGAATAGGAAAGATGAAAATCTTGTCTTTCTTCCTCAGTCGCATTAGCCAGACGAGGCCAATCCGAGAAAGCATAGCTTGCCCGTATGCCGCTTGTAGTCTCAGCGTAAACATGAGTGGCATCAACCCACACTCTTGATATTTTCATCTGTTCCATACATCTTATTTGTTAAAATATTCTTTCCACCTTTCTATGATCACCTCAACGTTCTCCTCAAGAATGGACTCTATAATTGCTATCTGCTGTTTCTTAAAGCCATGATTATAAACTTGCTCAACAGGACTGACATTATATTTTGCCTCGCACCCATCCTTCAAGATATGAACATGAATTGGTTCATGATCATTTGAATAGAACATAAATCTAAATCCAAAGAATATAAATATCGTTGGCATAATATACTATTTTTCCGCAAAAATAGAAAGAATTTCCGAACTTTGCAAATAATTCAGTAAGAAAATGATAACAACATCTCTAATCCATCTATCGTTTCAGCTTGTTTTGGGACTCAACTTTTGTTAAAAACAGGCACAAAGTTGTGCTTTTCTATCCGTAATTAAGCAGATTTGACTAATTTTGCAACAAAATTGAGCAGAAGGATATTAGTATCGGTTCTGCCCGAGCGTGATTATCTGAAATGACATGAAACGAAAACTATTTTGCGAGATTTCGCCTTTCACCTATCGGCTGTCGATGGAGAAGGAGATCCTGAAGCGCCACATTCAGGACATGCTACATAAGACACAGTTTGCCAAGAAGCGGACAGAGGACTTGCTGCCCATCATCGTCTATCGTCACAACTCACTGATCCGTAGGCGTCTAGGCAACGTCAACATGCAACTGCAGGAGAACAAGGCAACGAACCTGGCTTTGGCGGTGAAACACATCGACGGACTGGTGATTCATCCAGGCGAGACATTCTCCGTTTGGAAACTCGTTGGACGGACTACCGAGCAGAAGGGGTACAAGGAGGGACTGACCATCGCCAAGGGCAAGCCCTCACAGGGTATCGGCGGCGGCATGTGCCAGTTGTCGAACCTCATCCACTGGCTCGTATTGCACAGCGAACTGAACATCACAGAGCATCATCACCACGATGGGCTCGATCTTTTCCCCGACTTCGGTCGTCAGATACCCTTCGGCACTGGCACCAGCATCTCGTACAATTATATCGACTATCGGTTTCGCAACGACACCCAGAACACCTATCAACTCCACCTTTGGACAAATGACGAATACCTGTGCGGTGAACTGCGAGCCACGCTACAGCAGCCCCACACCTTCCACATCCATGCCGAGAACGAATACTTTTCACATGAGAACGGAGTGGTCTATCGCAACGGTGAGGTCTATCGCGACATCATCGACCGTGTGTCAGGCCAGCGTCTTGAAAGCCAACTCATCCGCACCAACCATGCCAGAGTGATGTACGACTGCCCACCGTCGATGATTATCAGAGAAATATGATTCCTCCATATTCCCAATTAGGACAGGAACTCATATATTTAGCAAAGTGCAACTCTCCCCAACTTGTCTATATCAAGTTTAACACTGATATTCATTGCCTTGAAAAGTTTCAGAACTGTGGCAAACGTCAGATTCTTACCATTTTCAATTCGTGAGATCTGAGCTTTCTGAACGCCAACCATGCGTCCAAGTTCCTCCTGAGTCAGGTTCTGTTGCTTACGAGTCTCACGAATAGCCGCACCTATGGCATAAAGCCTAAGTTCTTCCTCATATTCGTCTCGCTTAGGAGTACCAACCTTTCCTATGAGTTGATCTTTTGATTCTTCGAGCGTAATATATTTGGGTTGTAATTCCATCGTTTTATTTCTTTGAACGGTGCAAAGATAATATAAAGTTTCGAAATATGGAAACTTTTGGGACAATTATTATAAAAAAAGGCATAAATCACCTTGTATAGATGAAATATGCCTCTGTGTATAATTGTAGCTTCCATAATCTTTGGTTTACTTCTCGGTTTACTTTTGAAGTAAACCAGCACGTCAACCGCACTTACGCTGTTTTGAGCATTATAAAAGAATAGAGCCTAAAAATCTACTGATTCTCAGGCTCTTAACCTCTGTCGGGATTACTGGACTCGAACCAGCGACCTCGCGCCCCCCAGACGTGTGCGCTACCAACTGCGCTAAATCCCGAACACTTTTTGCTTAGCACCGACCTTTGTTTGTCGAATGCGGGTGCAAAGGTACATAGTTTTTGCGAACTAACCAAATTTTTGAGCAACTTTTTCATCTTTTTCCCTTTTTTAGCTTAATTCTATGATGTAATTAAAATAAAAATCGTACCTTTGCATGCTAATAATTTGCTACATAGAATGGAACAATATAGACTTACGGCTCCCAGCGTGCTCAAATGCACCGTCGGACTGCCAGCATCGAAAAGCATCTCGAACCGAGCTCTCATCATCTATGCCCTCAGCGGTGGCAGGAATCTGCCCCAGAACCTGAGCGACTGTGATGATACGGAGGTCATCATCGATGCCCTGCGCTACATGCCAAAGGAAATCAATATCAAGGCTGCCGGAACAGCGATGCGCTTTATGACTGCCTATCTGAGTGTAATGAGAGGTACGCACACGATTACAGGAACGGAGCGCATGAAGCATCGCCCTATCGGAATACTGGTAGACGCCCTGCGCAAACTGGGTGCCGACATCAGTTATGCTGGCGAGGATGGCTATCCCCCACTCTGCATCACGGGCAGGTCGCTTAAAGGCGGATTGCTGGAGATTCCTGGCAATGTGAGTTCGCAATACATCTCGGCTCTGCTGATGATAGGTCCGATGCTTAATGAGGGTATGACGCTACGTCTGACAGGCGACGTCATCTCACGCCCCTATATCGACCTGACTCTATGGACCATGCGCGAATTTGGGGCAGACGCAGAGTGGACTTCTGCCGATACCATCGAGGTGAAAGCAAAGCCCTATACGATCCGCGACTACTTCATCGAGAACGACTGGAGCGGAGCCAGCTATTGGTATGAAATGATGGCCATGAACGATAACCCTGATTCGGAAATCAGACTGACAGGACTGATGGACGGCTCGAAGCAAGGTGATTCGGTGGTACGTTACCTCTTCAGTCTTCTAGGCGTGAAGACCACGTTTGAGACTAAGAAACAGGGGGTGCCACAGACGATTACCATCAGGAAGAATGGTCGCTGCGTGCCAAAACTGGAATATGACTTTGTGAACTCGCCCGACTTGGCACAGACTTTCGTAGTGACCTGCGCCGCCAAGAACATCCCCTTCAGATTCACAGGACTCTCTACCCTGAAGATCAAGGAGACCGATCGCATAGAGGCGCTGAAGACTGAGATGAGAAAGTTGGGTTTCATGCTGCACGACGTGGACGGTTGTGAACTCTATTGGGATGGTGAGCGCTGTGAGCCCGACTTCAGCCAGGGTATCGACACCTACGAAGATCACCGTATGGCACTGGCCTTCGCGCCCTACGTCTGCAAACAAGAGGGCCTCATCATCAATCATCCACAGGTGGTAACGAAATCGTATCCCCGCTACTGGGACGATCTGCAGCGGGCAGGATTTGGTGTTGAAGTGAGGAGTGTGGAGTGAGGAGTGAGAAGTGAGGAGTGAGGAGTGACGAGTGAAGGATGAGTTTCGTTATTGTCTGCATAGGGATGATCGTGGTGCTGGGCATCGTTGCCGCAGTAGCCAACCTGTTTGACAAGGAAGACGACACCATTAAGAAGGGCCACGACTGTTCCACCTGTACGGAAGCAGACGAAGGCAACTGCAAGATTCACGAACTCATGGAGCATTGCAAGAAAGCGAAGAAGCTCACCATTATCATCTCAGCACTCCTGATACTGGCAGGTTGTTCCACTCAGAAGAATACAGCCAAGTCGAGATGGTGGCACTCATTCAATACACGCTATAACGTATATTTCAACGGTTCGCAGGCCTTTATAGAAGGAAATCTGGAAAAGGAGAAAGGCAACAAGGACAACTATACCGAGATGCTCCCCCTCTACATGGTAGGCAACAAACAGAGTCGCGATATCGGCAAAGGGCAGTATGACCGTGCCATCGAGAAGAGCGAGAAAGCCATCAGGCGACACAGTATCAAGGCCAAACCTGTATGGAAGAGCACGAAGCGAAAGACTGCCAAAGACCGTGAATGGCTGGGGCGCAGGGAGTACAACCCGTTTCTCTGGAAAGCCTGGCTATTGTTGGGAAAGTCGCAGTTCCAGAAAGGAGAGTTCGACGAAGCAGCTGCCACCTTTAGTTATATGAGCCGTCTCTACCAGACTCAGCCCCTCATGAACGGACTGGCGAGAGCATGGTTAGCAAAGTGCTACACTGAACTGGACTGGAAATATGATGCAGAGGACGTGATTCGCAACATGAGCCGCGATTCGATGCATTACAGAGCTGTGAAAGACTGGGATTACACCTATGCCAACTACTACATCCACACAAAGGAATACGAGAAGGCCATACCTTATTTAAAAAAGGTCATCAAGCATGAGCGCCGAAAGGTGCAGCGCGCCAGAGAGTGGTATCTGATGGGACAGATACAACGGCAACTGGGTCATCGAGATGAAGCCTACAAAGCCTTCGGCAAGGTCATCGGCTGTCACCCGCCTTACGAAATGGAGTTCAATGCCCGCATCGCACAGACTGAAGTGATGGCCAGCACAAACAGTCGCCAGATCATCAGCAAGCTGAGGCGGATGGCAAAATCAGATAATAACCAGGAATATCTTGACCAAGTGTATTACGCCATAGGCAATACCTATCTGCTGCAGCGCGATACGGCTGAAGCCATTGCCGCTTACGAAAAGGGCAACAAGCTATCAACACGTAACGGTATCGAAAAAGGCGTGCTCCTGCTGACACTGGGAAACATCTATTGGCAGAAGGAACGCTTTGCCGATGCCCAGCGGTGCTATGGAGAAGCCATCGGACTACTCGACAAAGAGCGTCCTGACTATGAGGAATTGGCATTCCGCTCGAAAGTGCTCGATGAGCTCGTGCCCCACACCAGCGCCATAGAACTGCAAGACTCGCTGTTGGCACTTGCCAATATGCCCGAGGCAGAGCGAAACGCAGCCATCGACAGGGTAATCGATGCCCTAAAGAAAAAAGAGAAGGAAGAGCGCGACGCTATGCTCGACGCAGAGGCCGAAGCACTGCAAAAAAGTCAGGACATAGGTAATACAAACATGAGGCCGTCTACTCCAACAACTCCCACTATGCCTACAGCTGGCAACGGGCAATGGTATTTCTATAACCCAACAGCCGTCAGTCAGGGAAAAGCGACTTTCCAAAGGCAATGGGGTAAGCGTGAGAACGCAGACAACTGGCAGCGAAGCAATCAGACGGTGATCAGTCTTGAAAAACCAGAAGATCAAGAGAATGCGGAAGCCCCAGAAGATTCAGTCAATCTTGAAAGCCAGGAAAATCCCGAGCTCAGTGACTCTGTATCACTCGAGGCCGCAAACGATCCTCATGAGCGTGAGTACTATCTGGCACAGATACCCTTTACTGATGAACAGAAGGAGGCCTGCCACCAAATCATCAAGGAGGCACTGTTTCAGGCAGGCATTATTCTGAAGGACAAGATGGACAATCTGCGACTGGGCGAGAAATACCTGCGCAGACTGACAGACAACTATCCTGACTACGAGCAGCTTGACGTTGCCTGGTATCACCTCTACCTGCTCTATGCGCGACAAGGCAGGATGGATATGGCTGACTACTGCCTGAGTCAGTTGAAGGCAAACCATCCAGAGAGTGAATGGACTATCCTGTTAGCCGATCCTTATTATATTGAGAATGCCAAGTTCGGCGAACATCTGGAGGATTCGCTCTACACAGCCACCTACGAGGCCTTCAAGACAGACCGCGCAGATATCGTCAGCGCTAACGCCAAGCTGTCGGAAAGTCGTTTCCCACTAGGTGCAAACCGTGCGAAGTTCATCTTCATCGACGGTCTGAGTCTTCTGAACACAGGTGACGGCGACGGCTGCATGGAACGTCTGCAAGAAGTGGTCGAGAAATATCCAGACAGTGAAGTCAGTCCGCTGGCAGGTATGATTATCCGTGGTGTGCAGGAAGGTCGCCGACTTCACGGCGGTAAGTTCGACATCGGCGATATATGGACTATGCGCGACATCACCCTTACCAAAGACTCGACAGTCAGCGACACGCTCAGTGCAGAGCGCAACCAGCAGTTCCTCTTCATGCTCGTCTACGAACCCGACTCCGTGAACGAGAACCAGCTGCTGTTTGAGATGGCGAAATACAACTTCACCAACTTCCTGGTGCGTAACTTCGAGATACAGATAGACGAGGATCACGGACTCCACCGAATGATTACCAGTGGATTCCTCAGTTACGACGAAGCACTGCAATATGCCCGTCAGCTCTATCAGAACGAGAGTCTCACTGAGCGTCTGAAACCCTGTCAGAACCTCATCATCAGTGAGAGCAACTTGGGACTTATCGGTACGCATTTCAGCTACGACGACTATCAGCAATTCTACGAAAAGATCTTTGTGCCGATGAAGGTGAGCACAGAAAAGTTGCTGATTATCCCTGAAGATATAGAGCAACCCGACATCGAGGAAATCGGCAGTCCTCATGATGAACAGGGGTCTGGCGAGGAAGAGGAGGAAGGCGATGACGACTTCATCCTTCCGAATGCCGGGCAAAAGAAAGTGGAAGTGAAGGATTTTGATTTTGGAGACGACTTTTGGTAAGAAGTAAAAAGTGAAAGGTGAAAAGTGAAATATGAGCAACGGACTATTACTTTGGGTAGATGATGAAATCGAGCAGCTAAGGGCACATATCCTGTTTCTCGAGAAGAAAGGCTATGAGGTGGTGACCGTCAGCAATGGTACTGACGCTATCGATCTGTGCAAGGAGCGCAATTTCGACCTTGTGTTCCTCGACGAGCAGATGCCAGGACTGAGTGGACTGGAGACACTACAGAAGTTGAAAGAACTGCAGCCCTCGCTACCAGCCGTGATGGTAACTAAAAGCGAGGAGGAAAACATCATGGAACAGGCCATCGGACAGAAAATAGCCGATTACCTGATCAAGCCCGTCAATCCCAACCAGATTCTGCTGACTCTGAAAAAGAACATTCACCGCAAGGCGATTGAGACCGAAGTCACACAAAGCCAGTATCAGCGTAACTTCCAGCAGATAGCCATGCAGATTATGGACTGCAAGACCTGGACTGACTGGATCAGCGTGTATAAACGTCTGGTGCATTGGGAACTGGAGCTGAGTGCCACCGACAGCAGCATGACAGAGATGCTCCACATGCAGAAGGAAGAGGCTAACAACGGTTTCGCTAAGTTCATCAGGAAAAACTATCTCAACTGGGTTGAAGACCTGAGCAGCCCCAAGAATCCTAAAGACACCAAAGAGTCTGTCCGCCCGATTCTATCACCAGAGATCTTTAAAAGTAAAGTGTTCCCACTGCTCAACGAGGGAAAGAAAGTATTCCTCGTGGTGCTCGACAACTTCCGCTATGACCAATGGCGCGTACTGGCTCCTGAGCTCAGTGAACAGTATGAATTGGAAGAGGATCTGTATTACAGCATCCTACCAACAGCCACCCAATATGCCCGTAATGCCATATTCAGTGGACTGATGCCCAACAAGATTGCGGAGATGTTCCCTGATCTCTGGGTGGACGAAGACGAGGAAGAAGGCAAGAACCTGAATGAAGAGCCTCTGATTCAGACGCAGCTGGAACGATACAGGCGTAAGAACACCTTTTCATACCACAAAGTGAACAATCAGACTGATGCCGACAAACTACTGCAACAATTCAATTCGCTGGAAAAGAACGACCTGAACGTTATCGTGTTCAACTTCATCGATATGCTCAGTCATGCCCGCACAGAGTCGAAGATGGTGAGAGAGCTGGCCAATAACGAGAGTGCCTATCGCAGCATCACCCTCTCTTGGTTCCGCCATTCTGTCATTTCAGACTTCTTCAGGCAATTGGCACAGACCGATTATAAGATCCTGGTGACGACTGATCACGGCAGTATCCGCTGTACACAGCCAGTGAAAATCATTGGCGACAGGAACACCAACACCAATCTGCGCTATAAGCTGGGCAAGAACCTGGCATACGATGACAAGAGCCTGTTCGTCATAAAGGATCCCCAGAAGGCACTGCTACCTTCGCCCAATTTGTCGACTAGCTATGTCTTCGCTACAGGCGATTCTTTCTTCGCCTATCCTAATAATTACAACTATTATGTATCCTACTATCGCGACACATTCCAGCACGGAGGTATCTCGATGGAGGAGATGATCATACCGCTGATCACACTCACAGGAAAGAAAAGGTAAAAAGGTAAAAAAGTAAAAAGGTAAGAAAGTAAAAAGGTAAAAAAGTAAATATGGAAATCAGAATTGACAACTTAGAGAATATCCGCGAGGCTGCCAAAAGCTTTATCAACGAGATTGGCGACCGCAAGGTTTTTGCCTTCTATGGCAAAATGGGGGCAGGCAAGACCACCTTCATCAAGGCCATCTGCGAGGAACTGGGCGTAGAAGATGTCATCACCTCACCCACCTTCGCCATCATCAACGAGTACACCCCAAACTCCCCACTCCTCACACCAAACTCTCCCATATTCCACTTCGATTTCTATCGCATCAAGAAACTGGAAGAGGTTTACGACATGGGCTATGAGGACTATTTCTACAGTGGTGCACTCTGCTTCATTGAGTGGCCGGAGCTGATTGAAGAAGTTTTGCCAGAAGATGCCGTCAAGGTTACCATTACAGAACAGGCAGACGGTACACGAACCATAAACTTCTGACAACAATAATCCCCGCCAATGAGCGGGGATTAAACTGTCTTATAGATTCTGTTCTTGGAAATCCAAATCAGCCTGAACAATAAAGAACACCTCTTCTGGATTGAATGATTTGCTGACGCCTTCGCTCACTGCTTTCTGGCAGACATACTCAGCAACAGCCTCCATGTCGATATCGACTTCTTCGTCATTGCTCTCCAGAATGCCACTGGTGTAATAATAATCCACGATGGCATCCATAATCCAGAGGATGTCAGACTTACTATAGATCTTCTTGAAATCAACAGGCAACTGAGAGCGGATGAATTCTACTTCACGCAGATTCTCCTCTTCGTCTAAGCGCAGTTCGTCTTCGAATGACATACCTCCGCCTTTACCTCCTTTATTATTGGCCATAGATTACAGAAGAGCTTCGAATTTCTCTACAAACTTCTCCTTTGACTGAGCACCGATCAGCTTATCAACAACCTCACCGTTCTTAAAGAACAGGATGGTAGGAATGTTACGGATACCGAACTCTGCTGCCAGATCCTCATTCTCCTCAACATCGCACTTGCCGACAACAACCTTGCCATCATACTTCTCTGCCATCTCAGATACAATAGGACCCACCATGCGGCAGGGGCCACACCAAGTTGCCCAGAAATCCACTACAAAAGGCAGATTGCCATCTTTCAAACTTGCAAAATTCTCATTTGTGATTGTTACTTCCATTGTCTTTTTAGTTTTAAATGAATACTATGTCTCGTTATCTCACTCTGCAAATATCATGCCACTAATTAATCTTATACGACAACATCTCGTGATGCTCAATAAAGTCAATCAGTGAATGACGGACATCAACACCTGATGACTTGCTCCTCAGCAGCACATGATTACTCCCGGCGGAGTCGCGCAACTGGAAGAAAAGTTTTGTGGAACCAGGATTCTCATTGATAATCTCCGTCAGGTCTGCCACAATCTGCTCGTCAAGCATATCTGTCACCATCTCAATCGTAATGCGATCAATAGCCTTCTCTTTGATCGTCTGCAGATACTCCACGTTCTGAACCTTCAGTTCCATCTGGCTGCTGTTCATGAAACGTGCCTGCAGTTTGGCTGTCACATAGACAGAAGCCCCCTCTGTAAACATACCACTCCACTGGCCCCATTCGCGCCCGAAGAGAGGAATCTCACCACTGCCATCGAAATCCTCCACCGTTACGAAGCCACAAGGCTCACCTCGCTTTGTGAACTTCTGACGGACTGCTGTCACAATACCACCGAAGATGACATCCTCGCGACCTGATAGGTTCTGGATATCTGACAAATCGGCACACTTCGCGTTGCAGAGGTTGTCGAGAATCATCTTAAACTCATCGAGTGGATGGGCAGAGAGATAGATGCCCACCAGCTCGCGCTCTTTGTTCAGTCGCTCAATGTCACTCCAACGGATATCCGACTTAGGTATCTGAGGCGTAGCAATCTCTACGGCACCGAAGTCTCCGAACAACGTATTTTGGGACTGTGCCTTCTCAAGCTGATAAGTCTGACCATAACGTACCAAAAGGTCGAGGAACACCTCTCCCTTACCATTTTCGGCGAAGAAGTCCTCACGGCGGATGCCGAAGCTGTCGAAACCGCCACTGAGAGCCAACGACTCAAATGCTTTACGGTTGACATTACTCATATTCACACGCTCAGCGAAGTTGTAAATCGACTGATAAGGACCATTCTTCTCGCGCTCTTCAATAATCGCCTTAGCCGCAGAGTCGCCCATACCCTTGATGGCACCGAGCCCGAAGCGGATCTGTCCATGATGGTTCACACCGAACTTCTCATACGACTCGTTGACATCCGGTCCCAGTGTATCGATTTTCATGCGCTTGCACTCGTCCATCAGTTTGGTGATTTCCGTAATCTGATCCCTGCGCCGACTCATGATGGCTGCCATGAACTCAGCAGGATAGTTGGCTTTCAGATAAGCCGTCTGATAGGCCACCCATGAATAGCAGGCGGCGTGCGACTTGTTGAAGGCATAGGAGGCGAACTTCTCCCAGTCAGCCCATATTTTCTCAAGGATCTTCGGGTCGTGACCATTCTTCTTGCCACCATCGATGAACTTCGGCTTCATCGCGTCGACAATGTCCTTCTTCTTCTTACCCATCGCCTTACGCAGGGCGTCGCTCTCGCCTCGGGTGAAGTCGGCGAGTTGTCGCGACAGCAGCATCACCTGCTCCTGATACACCGTAATACCATAGGTATCCTTCAGATACTTCTCCATGCAGGGAATATCATATTTGATCTCTTCACGGCCGTTCTTACGGGCGATAAACGAGGGGATATAGTCCATAGGTCCTGGGCGATAGAGGGCATTCATGGCAATGAGGTCCTCAAACACCGTCGGATGGAGCTCGCGCAGATATTTCTGCATACCAGCAGACTCAAACTGGAAGGTACCGATAGTGCTACCCTGCTGATAGAGTTCGTAGGTCTTGGGATCATCAATGGGGATAGTGTCGAGATCGACATCAATGCCCCTCGTGCGCTTGATGTTCGCACAAGCCTCCTTCAACTCCGACAGCGTCTTCAAACCTAAGAAGTCCATCTTGATCAGTCCCGTGGATTCTATCACGTGACCGTCATACTGCGTACAGTTGGTCTTGGTACCTTTGAAGTCAGGGTCGTCGGCAGTCGATACGGGCACATGATCGGATATTGGGTCACGGCAGATGATAAAGCCACAGGCGTGGATACCTGTGCCACGCACCGTTCCCTCCAGCATCTTCGCATATTTGATGGTATTGGCCAGCTGTGGATTGTTCGAGGTTTCTGCCTCTTGTAATTCCCGTGTACATTTTATAGCATTCGGCAGGTTCATCTTCATGCCGTCTGGCAGACGGTCTGGAATCGCCTTACACAGAGCGTTCGATTCAGCTAACGGCAGCTTCTCCACACGCGCCACATCCTTGATAGAGTTCTTCGTGGCCATCGTGGCATAGGTGATAATGTGGGCACAGTTCTCATGACCATATTTATCCATCACCCACTTCAGCACGCGCCCACGTCCGTCATCATCAAAGTCGGTATCGATATCAGGCAGTGAGATACGGTCTGGATTCAGGAAACGCTCAAACAGCAGGTCATACTTCAGCGGATCAATCTTCGTGATACCCAAGCAATAAGCCACCACACTTCCTGCTGCCGATCCACGGCCAGGCCCCACCATCACATCGAGCTCATCACGCGCAGAATTAATAAAGTCCTGCACAATCAGGAAGTAGCCCGGAAATCCCATCGTCTTCATGATATGGAGTTCAAACTTCACACGCTCCACCACATCGGCAGGAACGGGATCGCCATAGCGGCGCTTGGCCCCTTCGTAGGCGAGCTTCGACAGATAGTCGGCTTCGAATTTGATACGATAGATCTTGTCGTAGCCGCCCAGTTTCTTGATTTTCTTCTCACCGTCTTCTGGTGACAGCTGGTTCTCGCCGTTCTCATCGCAGGTGAACTCTTTGTAGAGATCCTCCTCTGTGAATTTCTGCCGCCACTCCTCCTCAGTACCGAAACTCTCAGGTATCGGGAAGAAAGGCATAATCGGATCGGCATCAAGGCTGTATATCTCCACCTTATCCAGTATCTCCACCGTGTTTGCCATTGCCTCAGGCACATCGCTGAAGATATCGTTCATCTCCTGTCGTGTCTTAAACCACTCCTGTTTGGAGTACAGCATGCGGGTGGGATCATCCAGATCCTTGCCTGTAGCCAGACACAACAGATGATCGTGAGCCTCAGCATTCTCTTTGTCCACAAAATGGGCATCATTGGTACAAACTAACTTGACACCATATTCCTTCGCCAGTTCAATCAGCACTTTGTTAGCCTGCTGCTGCAGGGGGAATGTCTCACGATTGGCACGGATAGTAGGATCGGTCACTTCGTGGCGCTGAAGCTCCAGATAGTAGTCATCGCCCCAGAGGTTCTTATGCCACTCGATTGATTTTCGGGCTCCCTCGATATCGCCTTTCAGGATTTTCGCAGGCACCTCACCTGCGATGCAGGCAGAGCACACAATCAGGTCTTCGTGATATTTCTCGAGTTCCTGATGGTCTGTACGAGGACGGTTGTAGAAACCGTCTACCCACGAGTTGCTCACCAACTTAATGAGGTTCTTATAGCCATTCTGGTTCTTAGCCAGCACGATGAGGTGGTATCCGCCAAGGTCTTCTTTCGTTTCCTTCAGACTCTTGTCACCACGACGAGCCACATACATCTCACAGCCGAAGATGGGCTTGAACGGATCAAGACCGTCTTTCTTGCGCTGCTTGTTGACGCCCATGCAGATGTCGTGAAATTCCTTAATGCCGAACATGTCGCCATGATCGGTAATAGCCATACCCTTCATGCCATCGTCAATAGCTTTATTCACTAGCTTCTTGATGCTCGACTGACCATCCAGGATCGAGTAGTATGTATGTACATGCAGATGTACGAAATCTTCCATTTTTTTAGCTGATTCTTATCATTTTTCGAGTTCAAAGTTACACCTATTTCTTGGAAAAACCAAAAGAAAAACGTGAAAAGTTTGTAACTTACGTAAAAAATATGTACCTTTGCACCCAAAATACAGAATGTTCGTTATTACCCATGGGAGAAAAGATTAAGAAACTGAAGAAAATCAGAATACATCGTGAGGGTACTCATGAACTAACTTGGAGTGCTCTTGCTATAGCCATTATTGGCTATGTACTATGGCATTACATCAGTTCTACCATATTTTTTTGGATATTCATTGTCATTTTTGGATCTGCCTGGCTGATGGCACTCAACTTCTATCGTTGTCCGATCCGATATTTCAATGGAGATACCGACAAGTTGGTGGTTGCTCCTGCCGACGGCAAGATCGTGGTTATCGAGGAGGCTGAGGAAAACGAGTACTTCCACGATAAGCGTCTGATGATATCCATTTTTATGAGCCCGCTGAACGTACATGCCAACTGGTTCCCCGTCGACGGCAAGGTGAAGTTTGTGCACCACCAGAACGGCAACTATCATAAGGCATGGCTTCCAAAGGCCAGCGAGGAGAATGAGCATGCCGACATCATGATTACCACCCCCGACGGTACAGATATCCTGGTGCGACAGATTGCAGGAGCAATGGCTCGTCGCATCGTGACCTATGCCAAGCCAGAAGAAGAATGCTATATCGATGAGCACATGGGGTTCATCAAGCTCGGTTCTCGCGTTGATGTCTTTCTGCCATTGACAGCAAAACCCTGTGTCACCATGGATCAACCTACTACAGGCGACCAGACGGTGATTGCCAAACTGGCGTGAGAAGTGAGGAGTGAGGAGTGAAAAGTGAAAAATAAAAAGTAAAAAGTGAAGAAGCATATCCCAAACACGATTACCTGCTGCAACCTCATCTCTGGTTGTATAGCTACTTTTTATGCTTTCCAGAATGAGTTCGAATTGGCTTTGCTGTTCATCATCATCGGTGCTGTCTTCGATTTCTTCGATGGTATGACGGCACGACTGCTGGGCGTATCCTCTCCTATCGGAAAAGAGCTTGATTCACTGGCCGACGACATTACCTTCGGATTTGCTCCCTCAGCCATAATCTTCGGCTATCTTTGCAGTTTCCACACCCACATCTTCATACTGCCCTTCCTGGCCTTCATCATGGCTGCCTTCTCTGCCCTTCGACTGGCCAAGTTTAATCTCGACGAGCGACAGGCATTAGGATTCATCGGACTCCCTACCCCTGCCAATGCCCTCTTCTGGGGTTCGCTCATCGTTGGTCTGCAGCAGCACAGCATCTCCTTCGAAGGTATGGAGTGGGCCATTCTCATAGGCTCATTGATCAGTTGCTACCTGCTGATTGCTGAGATTCCCATGTTCGCCCTGAAGTTCAAGCACTGGGGATGGAAAGGCAATGAAGTTAAATACATTTTCATTTTATCCTGTATACCACTGCTGCTGTTCTTAGGAGTCAGCGGCTTCGCTGCCATCATCGCATGGTATGTGATATTATCCGTTATTACAAGCAAAACAAACTAAAACCCTTTGATATGCAAGTCATTTTTGGCATTATTATTTTTGGTCTTATTCTGCTCGCTGTCATTGCCATGATAGTGGTCAACTTCGTGTACAAGAACGTCAGAAAGTTGAGAGAAGAAGCAGAAGAGCGATACTACCGCAACCTAAAGCGCAAGGAACAGAAAGAAAAGAACCCCTTTGGCGAGGACTATTTCAAGAGCAGCAGTAAGAAAGAAAACAACCGCCGCCAGCAGTCACAGTATGCCAGCAAATCCAGTTCGACAAGTTCCAGTTCCAATGCTGCAGGTTCGACTAATTCGGCAAGCAATAAAGAAGACACCGCCCGTAGAACGACTACAGACGGTGGTGTAACGATTATCGACGAGCGTGCAGAAGACAAGCAGAAGATCTTCAACCACGATGACGGCGAATACGTAGAGTTCGAGGAAGTCCGCGATTAAACGAGGACCATGCAAGTCTAACTGTGAACGAGCGTTCCGATCTGCTCGCCATCCATCACCTTTTTCAGATTGCCCACAATATCCATGTTGAAGACATAGATAGGCAGATGATTGTCATTGCACATGCAGATGGCCGTCAGATCCATCACCTTCAGTCCGCGTGCCAGCACCTCCTGATAGGTGATATCCTGGAATTTCGTAGCCGTAGGATCCTTCTCGGGGTCAGCGGTATAGACACCATCCACGCGCGTACCCTTCAGCATCACGTCGGCCTCAATCTCAATACCACGAAGTGATGAGCCTGTATCCGTCGTAAAGTAGGGAGAACCCGTTCCTGCCGAGAAGATGCAGACATAACCCTGCTCCATCGCCTCGATAGCCTTCCACTTGGTGTAGAACTCCCCGATAGGCTCCATACGGATAGCTGTCATCACTTTGTTCTTCACGCCAATAGCACCCAGCGCGCTGCTCAATGCCAGCGAATTGATCACCGTAGCACACATACCCATCTGGTCGCCCTTCACACGGTCAAAGCCCTTCTGACTGCCAGAGAGCCCACGGAATATGTTTCCACCACCAATCACAATGCCAATCTGCACGCCCATCTCGGCCACTTCCTTAATCTGCTTGGCATAGTCGCTCAGACGCTCTGGATCAATACCATAACCCTGCTTGCCCATCAGACTCTCACCTGAGAGCTTCAAAAGAATTCTTTTAAATCTTGCCATAACCTTGTTATTTATATAATGAATTGTACTTCCTTAAAAGCGTAAACCCGGTCTCTACCGTCTTGATCCACCAGCAGAAGCCTTCCGTCAGTAAACACATTCTCCAACTTGGCCGTAAAGACGCCATTCGCGTCTTTATAAAGCCCTTCCTTCCCCTTGCGATAGAGTCGCTGGCGGTAAGCAATAGGCGTCGTAACACACTGGTAGGCACTGTCAAACTCTGTCAGAAACCTGATAAGCAACTCATCAAGATCTGTATTCAGCTTAGTCAGTTGATAGAGCGAGACAGGATTTGGAGCGTCGCTCACGAATGCCGTCTGGTTCACGTTCAGACCAATACCAATAATAGAGTCCTTGATGTCTGAACCTTGCAGGCGATTCTCTATCAGCACCCCACAGATTTTCCGATCGCCCACATAGATATCATTCGGCCACTTGATTTCCACCTTATTATATATATAGCCCTCCAACAACTCACAAAGGGCTACAGATACCGCCTCCGTGATATGGAACTGGCGGTTAGCAGGCATTCCCTCGGGATGTATCAGCAGCGAGAAGGTCAGGTTCTTGCCTCGCTCACTTTCCCACGAGTTCGTGCCACAGCCTTTTCCTGCAGTCTGATAGCTGGCCACTACCACCATGTCACCTTCGCCGTTGTCCTTCAGCCAACGGTTGGTAGAATCGGTCTCGTCGATGTGTACTATCTTAAACTCCATAAAACTGACCACAAAGATACACTATTTTTCAGACAAAAGATCATCAAGACCTATTTTTTATGTTTCTTTTGTTTTTATCTTTGGCATTTTACTCACTAATTCGTATCTTTGCAACATGATTAGCGAAGAACAGCAAAAAAAAGACGAGCGCTATATGCGCATGGCTCTCGACGAAGCCCATCTAGCCTATGAGGCAGGCGAGATTCCCATCGGAGCTGTTGTGGTCTGCAAGGATCGCGTCATCTCACGCGCCCACAACCTGACGGAGACGCTCTGCGATGTCACAGCCCACGCAGAAATGCAGGCCATCACATCGGCTGCCAACACTTTAGGAGGAAAATATCTGACAGATTGTACACTCTACGTCACTGTTGAGCCCTGTACGATGTGTGCAGGTGCCATTGGATGGGCGCAGATACCCCGTATCGTCTATGGAGCAGCCGACGAGAAGCGCGGTTTCCATGAATATGCTCCCAAGGCCATGCATCCAAAGGCCACCATCACTACAGGCGTGCTCGAAGAGGAATGCCGACAATTGATGCAGGAATTCTTCAGATCAAGGCGCTGAAGCACCCAGCTGTCTGACCCAGGTTGTGTCGAGCCCAAACAGCTCCTTCCGTCGGCTGTAGGTGCTGAGAATGAAGATAGCCTGACGCTCTTCTCCTGTCGGATTAGGCGAGACGGTCAGTTCCTTCAGCCGCCCTTGCCAGTCAGCACGAGTCTCGCTGACAGGCTGTGTCCAACTAATCCATTCCAGTTTCTGATAGCTTACGTACAGATTCTCTCTGTCCATATTCGAGGTAAAGCTGATCGACAACGGACCGCCTTCAGCATCCACCACATATTCCTTTTTGTCAAAGATGGCATAGTCGCCACTCTGGCGGATGGTCAGCGACTCTTGCTTACCACCCGACGAGATTGTCAGCAGGGCAGTGCGCTCAGCCTTGGTCTTGTTGGCCGCAATAGTTTTCACGGTGACGGCATTCCTGCCCCCTTCCCCGTGATTAGGCGATACCTCAAGCCAGTCCTCCGATGTCGTAGCCGTCCAGTCGCCTCCTGCCTGGAAGAAGAGCTCCACGATATGATTGGCCACAGGGTACATACTCTCGGGCTCATCGGAAACGATATAGACACCTCCGACCTCGTCGGCTACACAGCCACCAAGGGCAACAGTCAATACGACAGTCAAAGAAAGCAGATAGCTGCGAATAAATGTCCTGTACGTCTTAAGTATTTTCATTTTGTCTTGACAAAGACGGCCCCTATGGTGTCTCTCCATAAGGGCCGTCTTATTATGATAGTCAAACTATCCAGATTAGTCGTTCTCAACAAGACCTGAGTAGCGAACACCTTCCAGACGGTAGATTGTACCGGGATCATCGCTGAACTCAACATCCATCGTGATATAGTCGGCAGGAGAACCGTTGTTCTGGGCTCCACCATTCTTATTGATCTTACCGTTAGTAATGTTGACGGTAATTTCATCACCACGCTGGTTCTGTGCTGAAGAGGCACTGAAGGTCAGACCGTTAGCATCGGCTGTAGCCTTTACCTTGAAGTTCCAGAAATTCTTGACGTCATCAATCCAAATCTCGTTGGCATTGTTGGCAGATGTATTGTAGGTCATAATCTTGAAGCGACCAAGTCCGTAAGGATCCTCGATAACCTCGCCATTCTCTACCACATTTGCCTGAACATACCACTCGCCAGCAAGGTTCTCTGTGGCAGTGCCACCAATCTCCTCTTTCTGACATGAAACGAAGGCCATGCAGAGGAGCAGTGTTGCAAAATATAATACTTTCTTCATAATCTCTTATTGTTTAACCCAAGTTTCTGTGAACGTTAATGAACCAGCATAGACACATACGAAGTTGATGGTGCTTGTGGCAGCATCGAACTTGCCTTCGAATGAGTCAAGACCGTCGCCCCAGCCAGGTACATAGCTGTCAATCAGTGTCAGCGTACCATCCTCTGCAACGCCGAGGACACCAGACATAGCATACTTTGTACCATATCCGGCACGCTGGCAGTACCAGCCACCCAGCAGGTCGTCTACACTGATGGTGCCGTCGCCATTGTCGATAACAAGAACCTGGAAGTTCTTGCCGTAGGCTGTACCATTACGGTTACTGGTAGCCTGATTCATGTAGAAGCCTTCAATAGCACTGCTTGAGTCGAGTACGACAACAGTACGTGAAGCAGAAGCATCAAAGCCGTCTGAGTTCTTGACGGTCGTATAGGTCAGGGTGTAGATACCACTCTTGTTGACATCTACTGCACCAGAAACGGTTACCTGACTGGTGACATCCTCGCCGTTCAGCTCAGACACATAGCCGGGCTCCTCATAGGCTACACCCTTCTCCCATACCAGGTAGGAGTCGCCCTTCAGCTGGATAGAGGGATAATAGGTGATGCGCGACAGGCCCTCAGACTTCTTGTCACCGCAACTTGTCATCACAAGTGCGACGAGGGCGAATAGCATTGTATATAAAATGTTCTTTTTCATTGTCTTCTCTTTTTTGTTTTAGACATTCTGATTACTGAGCCCAGAAAATCGGGGTCGTATAGCCAGGGAATGCAGGCGCACTGGTATTACGGGCAGAAGAGCTCTCTGCATAGGGGAAACGCTGCAGCAGCTGGTTGTCGCCAACAGGACCGAACACCTTGATAGGTGTGTAGAGTGTACCAGCCTCGTACTTGCCAGGCTGATAAGAAGCATCGTCATTCTCGTTGTACATATCCGAACCTTTGACAGTACCGAAGGCAGGATACTTCAGACGACGGAGCTCGCAGTAACCCTCGAATGGGTTCACACCTGCCAGAGCAATCCACTTGGCAATACCGATAGACTTCTTGTAGTTGTTCTGGTCGTAAGGCCACTGGGCTACAAAGCCATCAGCACCATCTACGCCACAAGTAGCGAACGATTCTCCAACAGCCATCTTGTAAGCAATCTCGGCCTCCATAGCTCTGCCATTGCGAGCAAAGTACTCAGCAGCGAAGAAGGCAATCTCAGCACGGGTGAGCAGATAGACAGGCATGTCATAACTACCTACAGGGCGGCACCAGTAAGCTGCCTTATAAGATGAAGAGGTAGAGAAGTTTGAACCAGAGATACCACCAGTGTAGTTGCCAGAGCCATTCTTGAGGAAGAATGACGGCAGACGGGGATCTTCGTAAACAAGACCGCCAGTAGCATCCTTAACCTGCATTGAGCCGATAATAGCGATGTTGGCAACCACGTTGATCTGAGTTGATCCCCAGCTTGTAGAGATCTCTTCTGCAAAGAAGGGGCTCAATGCGCCATTCTCGTTAGCCCAGCAGTCTTTGTAGGCAACATCCTCTTCGGGGAAGTTAGCCTCATCAAGCAGAGCGGCAATCTCACCGTCAGAACCGCCCATACGGCTGTAGAGCTTCAGCTTCAAAGCATTGGCGAACTTAATCCAAGGATCAGCAGTCTGTCCGGGGAACAGGAAGTTGGTGCAGACACGGTCTGTGGCCTTTGCCCTGCTCAGAGCGTCATTGATCTCAGCAATAATACCATTGTAGATGGTCTCACCGCTATCATATTTTGGAGTAGCGTTGTTCACGTCAAGAGCCTCAGTGTAAGGCACCTCTCCATAGCAGTCAACGAGTGCCTGATATATGAAGGCACGCAGTACGGTAGCAGCCAGATAGTCGCCCCACTCCTCATGCTGCTCAGCATAGTTGCGAACGAGCTGCAAAGTCTTCAGACCACGGGTGTTCAACTGTGTGTAAGTAGAGCTTGAACGCGTGGCGCTCATCTGGAACTGGCTATAGTCCAGGTAGTTACTTGTACCGAACGACTGAGAATAGTACTGAGCAAAGTAACCGCCCACGATGCGCAGATAGTCACCGTAGCTTGCAGCGAGGTTCATCTCGGCTGCAGGGAACAGGATGGAAGAGTTCAGGTCGCTCTCCTTAGGAGAGTTCGGGCTCTCATTGATATCCATGTAGCTGTCGCAAGAGGTTGCGGCAAGTCCTAGGACGATTGTTGTTATAATTGCTAATTTCTTCATAATGTTCTGTCCTCCTTTAATTAAAATTTAAGACCTACATTGAAACCGAAGGTGCGGCAAGCGGGGTTGCTGTAAAGCTCACCGAACATACCCTCCAAGTCATTACCATAAGAACTGGTCTCAGGATCGATGTAGCGGTTTGCCTTGTGGGTCCAAGTGAATACGTTGTTGCAGAACAGTGACAGCGTGATGTCGCTCAGGTAGAGCTTGCTGACAACAGACTTAGGCAACTGATAAGCCAGCGTGATATTACGCAGCTTCACAAATGAACGATCGATCAGGTAGAACTCGCCACCCTCATTGGCACCAAAGTTGTTGAACCAGTTCTGGTAGCTGCTGTCACTCATGTAGATAGGAGTAACGTTCTCAGTACCATCCTCATATACAGAGTTGGGGATGACGAACGGACGACGCTGGTTGTAGATAGTAGCCTCACCGTTACCTGTGAACTGCATCAGGTTCTTTGTACGAGAGAACATGTAACCACCCTTACGGACATCAAGCGCAGCGCTCAGGCTGATACCCTTGTACCAGAATGATGTAGTGATACCACCTGTCCAGTCGGCATTCACGTTCTTGCCAGTATCCTGTACCTCTGTAGAGAGCAGAGGCTGACCGTTCTGGTCAACGATGATCTTGCCGTCAGCAGTGCGCTGGGGCAGGTAAGTGAAGAGCTCACCCATAGGCAGGCCCTCAACAGCACGCATGTAGACAGCGTCGTTACCTGCTGAGAACTGGTTGATGTTCACCATACCGCCATCGAGGCTCTCTGGCATTGATATAACCTTATTGTTGTTCTTTGAGAAGTTGAAACCTAACTCCCAACGGAAGTCCTTGGTCTGAACAGGAACGGTGTTGACGAGCAACTCGATACCACGGTTGCGAACCTTACCCATATTAGTTACCATGAAAGCGTAACCTGTTGAAGGATCTACAGGCAGGGTGAAGATCTGGTCGTCAGTATTACGGTTATACCAAGCGAAGTCGATGTTGATGCGGTTGTTGAACAAAGCCAGGTTCAGACCGAACTCAAGCTCAGTCGTCATCTCAGGCTTCAGTTCGTTGCTACCGATGGTAGAAGCAGCCTGGAAAGCATTCACACCGTGGAATGGGAACTTAGTCAGGTCGGCTCCATAGTAACCGTTAGAGTAAGCCTGTACAAAGTTAGGATATACGCGATACTCATCAGCGTCGTTACCAGTCTTACCGAAAGCGGCACGTACCTTACCGAAGGTCAGTACATTGTTCTTCGGGATCAGGCGTGTGAAGATCCAGCTCAGGGTAGCACCAGGATAGAAGAAGCTGTTCTTCTCCTTGGGCAGAGTTGACGACCAGTCGTTACGGGCAGTCAGACCCAGATAGATCATCTCATCCCAACCGATAGAAACGTCACCGAAGAGACCTACGAGGCGGCGCTTGTATTTGTACTCCTCAAGGGTAGTCTTGGTAGCACCGTTGCTCAGCATCCAGAAACCAGTGTGGAATGTCAGGTCAGTCGTCTGACCCTCCATATAGTTGCGTCCACGCTCGTTCATGTTCACACCCACGTTCACGTTCAGGTCGAGCTTGCCATCAACATACTTGTCAGCAAAGTTGGCCAGGAAATCGTGGTTGATCTCATACTTACGATAGTACAAACTTGAAACATAACCAGACTGGTTCATGTTAGAAGGAGCATAACCGTAGTCCTCATTGATCAGAGCATCGTCGAGGGCAATCTGGGGGAAGCCGAGCTTATGATCATAGTCTGTGTAGTCGAAACCGAAACGATAAGTCAAGGTCAGCTGCTTGATCGGGTTGATGTCAGCCTGGATCTTGCCGAATACCTGCTTAGCGTCGTTGTGGTTGTAGTTGTTCTCGATAGCCCAGTATGGGTTAGTGATACCATAAGGAGTATACCAAGCCTCAGGTGTGTCGAAAGCAGTGTTGAGGTTCTTGCGGTCAACCAGTGAGATGTCGCGTGGGAACTCCATGATACCATCGATGAAAGAAGTACCCTGGAAAGCAGCCACAGTATTGGTGTTGGTCTTTGCAAGGTTCATGTTAGCAGAGAGCTTGAACCAGTCTGTAGCCTGATAGCTACCACGATAAGCGATAGTGTTACGCTTGTAAGTGTCCTTGTCGCCAGGGAGAATACCGTTATCTGCAGTATAAGAATAGCTCAGATAGTAGGTCATCTTCTGGTCGCCGCTGACACCGTTCAGAGATACGCTGTGAGAAGTGTTCACACCAGCCTCGAAGAAGTCCTTGATATTGTTCTCTACAGCCTCATACTTGTGGATCAGCTGCTGGTGGTTCCAAATAGGACCATAGACCTGCGTACTACCGTCGAGCTCAGGACCCCAAGATCCGTTCTCGATAAAGGTCTGCTTACCGTTCCAGCCCTGTCCGAATCTGTTCTGCATCTTAGGCAGCGTAGCAACACTGCGCCAAGAAACGCTACCGTCGTAAGAGATCTGGAAGTTGCGCTCACCCTGCTTCTTACCTGTCTTGGTGGTGATGATAATCACACCGTTGGCAGCACGGCTACCATAGAGGGCTGTAGCGGCAGCACCCTTCAGCACGGTCATGTTCTCAATATCGTTGGGGTTGATATTAGAGATACCACCGACGGCATTAGAGAACTGATCCTGCTCCTTCTGTGAACCAGAGAATGTGGTCTGCACAAGGGGCACACCGTCTACTACGTAGAGCGGCTGGTTGTTACCATTAATAGAACTGATACCACGGATGATCACTGAGTTAGCCTGACCAGGGTCGCTTGAAGTGGTGTTAATCTGCACACCAGCTACCTTACCAGCCATTGCGCTGGTTACATCGGTCAGCTTACCAGCTGTCAACTCCTCGTTGTCGAGGGTCTGAGCTGAGTAACCCAGAGTCTTCTGCTGACGGGTGATACCCATCGCCGTTACAACCACCTCATCAAGAGCGGTAGCATCGGCCTTGAGGAACACGCGCATGCCGTTCTTCGCTGTCACCGTCTTGGACTCATAGCCCAGATACGAGATCGTGAGCTGGTTCCTTCCTTGAGGCAGAGTCAGCGAGAACTTACCATTTACGTCAGTCAACATACCGGTCTGTGTACCGTCAACCTTAACGGCTGCGCCGATGATCGGCTGTCCGTCTTCCTGTGAGAGTACAGTACCAGTAACTTTGGTTTGAGCCAGTGCAGTTCCCATGCAAAGGAGCAGCGTGGCTAAAAACATCGTTAGTCTTTTTTTCATAAATTCTCTCTCTTTGATTAATAAATATATATAAATAATGTATAATAAGCCTCAATTGTTCGTTGATACCAATATCTAATGCTTCCTCCAGAATGGAGGTTTTCCTCGCTTTCTCTACCTTTCATCAAGGTTCAGGGTGCAAAAATAATGCATAAGATTCTAAAAAACGAATAAATTTATAAAAAAATCACATTTCAGCGCATTTTATTAACAATTTCACCTCTGACACTTGATTTAAATCAATTTAAAAGACAGAGGTATTAAAGAAAAATCCCCCCGCTCGATGAGGAGCGGGGGGGGCTATTAAGGGACTATTCTTTCAACTTATTTCACGATTTCTTTCCTGACGCTTCCATCGCTCATGCGGATAATGTTGATACCCTTCTTAGCTGTTCGAACTTGCTGGCCGTTGAGGGTAAACCGTGCACTCTCTTCTGCACGTGCTGCAGCTTGGCTCTTGATGCCTGTAGAAGGATCATACTCCTCAATCTTGGCAAACTCTTTCCAGATATCGAGAGCCTTATACTCATCAATCTTTCCTTTAGGCACAAAGAGTGTACATGTAGAGAAGAGGTCAAATTCGGATGTACCGCCCTTAGAGCTGAATGGAGTTACGCGAATACCGCTGCTCGAATTTCTTTCTTCGCACACAGGTTTACCTGCTACATAGATGCTCTTCAGACCAGAACGGTAGAAAGCGGACGTTCCGATAGACTCCACGCTTGCAGGCAAGCTGATACTCTCTAATGCCTCGCAGAGATCAAATGAGTTTTTCATAATAGCCTTGACACCGTTGCCAAGGGATACACTCTTCAAACTTTTGCAGTTGCAGAATGTATATTCATCAATCTTTTCCAAACCGTCGGGCAACTCAATGCTTGTCAGAGCTGCATCTTCATAAAAAGCAGATTTCCCCAGAGAAACGAGTCCCTTGCTCATCTTTACAGTCTGAAGAGCAACACAGTCACTGAAAGCATCTTCGCCGATAGATGTCGTGTTGTCGGTCATCTCAACAGTCACAAGCTGCTTGCAATTCTTGAATGCATTGTCAGCAATCACCTTCAGGTTGGCACCAATCTTCAGTGAAGTAATTTCGCTACTACGAAGCGCGAAGTCGCCCAGAGATGTCACCTTGTAGGTCTTGCCGTCCTGCGTAACCTCGTCGGGAATAACAAAGTCACCACCATAATGCTTCTTTCCGAACTCATCGGCTTTTACGATCCTCACTTCCGTATCAGAGATCTTCTCATAGTTCACACCGTCTATGGTGAAATCCACCACATAATCGGCACCCTGTACTTGGCTCCAAGCCATCAAGCCCAAAACCGTCATCGAAACTTTTGCGTAGAATTTTTTCATGATTATTAATTTTGTTATTAATTAAAATCCCCCTCGCCCGATAAGGGGCAGGGGGGATACACCTTATTATATATATATTACTTCACCATCACAACCAGGTACTTGCTGGTAGACCAGAACGTATCGGGATCTGTGATACGGAGCACGTACTGCTTGTTGGCATCACGCTGCAGGGTGTAAGAGCTGGCAGGGTGAGAGGTCATCATCTTGGCCGACTTGCTATAAAGTTTGATTTCCTTGTCGATGCGGATATCGATCTTGGTGAAATAGTCCTTGTTGAAGTTTGAGCGGAGCACTTCGCCGTCAGAGAGTATGTTCTGCTCTTTCAGCTCTTTCTTGGTTCCAAATACGAACCATGCAGAATGGAGCGCCTTGTCCTGGGTAGAGATGGTCTCTTCCTTCTTGGTGTTCTCCTCAGTCAGAGTGGTTACATTCGTATTCAGATTGGCCACCTTCTCGTCGAGCTGTGCGATATGGATATCCTTACGGTCGAGCTCCTCGCGGAGGGCTGCCAGCTGCTTGTCCTTCTCTTCCATCTGCTGCGTCAGGTTATCGATGATCTTCTTGAGCTGTCCGCCTTTCACGGTGCTCTCGCGTACCTGCTGCTTCAGTTTGTTGATCAATTCCTTGTTCTGCTGCATCATCGACTGGATGAACTGGAAGTTCTCCTTGATGCGCTGTGAGGTATTGGTTCCCTCGCCTGACTTGGCAAGCGTCACACGATTCTGTGCCTCAGTGATCTCGCGGAATCCCTCCTCGATATCGCTCAGGGTGGTCATCATGTCGTTAATCTCATTGTCCTTCTGGGCAATAATCTGATTCAGTGAATCACGCTGCAGCCTGGCAGCTTCCTCGGCCTTCTTTACGCCGTCGTTACAACTTGCCAACGTTAATGCACAAATGGCAAAAATAGCTAATTTCTTCATAATTGATTATTATTTAATATGTTATTCTCTTTTGACGCTTCACTATTCACTTTTCACCTCTCACTTTTCACTTCTTTCTCCCCTTCAAGTACAATGGCAATCTCGCCCTTAGGTTCTTTTTCCTTGAAATGGGCAATGACCTCTTCGAGCGTACCGCGTACACTCTCTTCGTGGATCTTAGAGATCTCACGGCAGACACTGACCTGACGCGATGCGCCGAAAGCCTCAGCAAACTGCTCAAGCGTCTTCACCACCCGATAAGGCGATTCGTAGAAGATCATCGTGCGCTGCTCGCCCTTGAGTGACTCGATTTTCGACTGACGACCTTTCTTCTGAGGCAGGAAACCCTCGAAGGCGAAACGGTCGCAGGGCAGGCCGCTCGACACCAAAGCTGGTACGAAGGCTGTGGCACCTGGCAGGCACTGCACCTCTACCCCAGCCTTAACAGCCTCACGGACGAGGAAGAAACCGGGATCACTGATGCCAGGAGTGCCCGCATCACTGATGAGAGCCACGTTCTCGCCTGCCAACAGTCGGTTGACGATACCTGCAGAAGTACCATGCTCGTTGAATTTATGATGTGACATCAGCTGGTTGCGGATGTCGAAATGCTTCAGAAGGATACCCGAGGTACGGGTGTCCTCTGCCAGCACGAGGTCAACCTCTTTTAGAATACGGACGGCTCGGAAAGTCATGTCCTCCATATTGCCTACTGGGGTCGGTACGATGTACAATATACCCATATCAGGGGGCAAAGTTACAAAAAAGGAAGTGAAAAGTGAAAAATGAAAGGTGAAAAAATGCATCTTTTGGCATAATTTTTAAATTTTAATCCTTATTTATTAATATTATTTGTAACTTTGTTGTACCTTTGCAGTGATTATGACTGAAAACTTATCAGGAGAGGCGCACCGTCCTGGCAGAATCGAAGTGGTGTGCGGCTCGATGTTCTCGGGCAAGACGGAGGAGCTGATCCGCCGGCTCCGTCGTGCACAGTTCGCCCGTCAGAAAGTGGAGATCTACAAGCCTGCCATCGATGTGAGATACTCGGAAGAGGATGTTGTCAGCCACGACAAAAACCACATCCTGTCAACGCCTATCGACTCATCGGCGAGCATCCTGCTGCTGTCGAGTGATATCGATGTGGTGGGCATCGACGAGGCTCAGTTCTTCGACATGGGACTTGTCGAGGTGTGCAATGAGCTGGCTAATCGTGGGGTGCGTGTCATCGTGGCGGGACTTGATATGGACTATAAGGGTGTGCCCTTCGGACCGATGCCCGCCCTATGCGCCATTGCCGACGATGTCACCAAGGTGCATGCCATCTGTGTGCGCTGCGGGGCGCTGGCCTACGTGAGCCATCGGAAGGTGGAGAGTACGCAGCGAGTGCTGCTGGGCGAGACTACGGAATACGAGCCTCTTTGCAGAGAATGTTATCAAAAAGCTATACAAGAAGAGAAATGACAGAAAAACCAATTACCTTTGACCGAGTCGTTCGTTGGGTCGGCACCGGTCTGCTGATTATCGGCATCATACTGTTGCTTAACCGCCTCAGCCATGTGCTATTACCTTTCTTTGTCGCCTGGTTCTTCGCCTATCTGCTTTATCCGATGGTGAAGTTTGTGGAGCGCCGTCTTCACTTGCCTCGCGCCTTGAGCATTATCATCGCGCTGATTGTAGTCATTGCCATCATCTCAGGCATCGTCTATCTGATTATCCCGCCGATGATTGAGCAGTTTGAGAAGCTGGGCAATCTGGCCACCGACTACATCCAGAAATCGGCTCACATCACCAGTATCCCAGGAGCATTCTCTGAATGGATAACGGATAACGAGCACGAGATTCAGCAGTTCTTCAAGAGCAAGGACTTCTCCGATGGCATGAAGGCTATCATGCCCGAGCTGTTTAACTTCCTCGGGCAGACCTATAGCGTCATCGTCAGCGTTATCGCCTCGTTTATCGCCTTACTGTATATGTTCTTCATCCTGCTCGACTATGAGTATCTGACTGACAACTGGATCCGCATCTTCCCCAAGAAGAACCGTCCGTTCTGGCAGGAGTTGGCCAAAGACGTGGAGCGTGAGCTGAACAACTACATTCGTGGACAGGGTCTGGTGGCCCTTATCATGGGTGTGCTCTTCTGCATCGGATTCACCATCATCGACTTCCCCATGGCCATCGGTCTGGGCATCATGATCGGCCTCATGGACCTCGTGCCCTATCTGCACACCTTCGCCCTGATCCCCACTGTACTGCTGGCACTCCTGAAAGCAGCCGACACAGGCCAGAGTTTCTGGGTGATCCTGATCATGGCACTGCTGGTATTCATCATCGTACAGCTGATTTGCGACATGGTGGTAACGCCGAAGGTGATGGGCAAGGCCATGGGTCTGAACCCAGCCATTCTGCTGCTCTCGCTCTCTGTATGGGGTGCGCTGCTGGGATTCATCGGACTGATTATCGCCCTGCCGCTCACCACGCTGCTCATAGCCTATTACCAGCGATATGTGACAAAAGACAGTGAAAATGAGGTGGAAGAAGGCACTCCTGTGGGATAAATTGCCTCAAAAATCAAAATTCCTCGCAATAAATTTGGCAGTTTGAAAAAAACATCGTAACTTTGCAGCCGCTTTCGAAAGATTGCAATGATAAGGTCGATCCGTTAGCTCAGTCGGTAGAGCACAACACTTTTAATGTTGGGGTCTTGGGTTCGAGCCCCAAACGGATCACCAAGAACAATCCGCAAGAAACTGCTCAGCAGTCGCTTGCGGATTTTTGTATCACAAAATGGAGATTTTCCTACAATTAATAGTAGCACTTTCTAGAATTAATACTAGCACTTTCTAGAATTAATACTAGCACTTTCTAGAATTAATAGGAAATTTCTGCATTCTGGGAGCTATTTTTTGTGGGCTCAATGGGGTCTGGAACTGCGCCCTTTACAGGGACTGTTTACTAAAAAAACCGTGAGTTAACTCAAATCATCAATCGAGTTAACTCAAATCATCAATCGAGTTAACTCACTTCATTTTTCAACCAGCCCAATAAGTGGCTCTTGTTGAGAAATAAGTGCCGAGTATTGGAGAATAAGAGGGACTTATCGGGAGCTTCAGAACTTAGTCGTCGCATTGTAGTTGAAGATGGGTGCATCGGTCTTCACTTCCTGGTCGTAGTACATTACGGCCGAGTCGTTAGACTTCGGATGCTGCTGCTTGAGCAGCTTGATGATCTCTGCACCAGCCCAAAGCACTGGCCCGTAACCATGAGCCGCCATCACGTGGCAAGGGCGATAGGCATAGAACGAAGGATCGAAGCCCATGCCTGTACCTACGCACACCTGCTCAACCTGCCCTTTCCGATTCACACTCGAGGCGACAGCATGCCAACCCAATTGCGCCACTGGCCCGTAGACCTTTGCATCGAGCCAGCCCTTGTTGACGGCATGCGCCAGACAATAGGTGTAGATGGCTGTGGCCGAGGCCTCCAGATAGGTATCATCGCGATCGAGCAGCTGATGCCAGAAACCGTCGTGGTGCTGCAATTTGGCGAGGCCTGCGGCATGCGCCTTCAACAGTTTCATGATCTCTGGACGCTGGGGATGATCCTGCGGTAGCACATCGAGCACCTCGCACATCGTGAGGATAGCCCACCCGTTGGCTCTGCCCCAATGGAAGGCGGGATGCTCCTCCATCGACTCTACCCACCCATGGCGGAAGAGCCCCTTCTCGGGCACCCACATGCGCTGGGCAAACTGAAGCACCTGGCGGGCTGCCTCATCAAAATACTTCGTCTCGCCTGTCAGTTTACCCATATAGGCCACTGTGGGGATTCCCATAAACATATCATCGAGCCACAGGGTGTTGTTCTGCGGACGGATGCGGGCAAACGTGCCATCGGGAAGGCGATACTCCTTATTAATAATATAGTCGGAATAATTGTCGATCAGCCCTCTCAGCTTATTGCTCTTCGACTGGAGCTCGGACTTAATCATCGAACAGCAGACTGCACCAGCATCATCGAGCGCATGAGGATCGATGATGCGGCGGATATTCGAATCGATGGCCTTGTTCTTGGCATAGATCTTCTGATAGTAAGGAGCAATATCGGCCAACAGCTGATGGCGGGTGCTGACATAGTTACGATAAGCCTCATCGCCAGTTGCCTCGTAGGCAGCAAGGGCACCAGAGTAAGTGACGCCCCACTCGTAGCTGGTCAGGCGGAAAGCGCCTTGCTTCAGTTGCGTATCGGCTGTTATCTTCTTCAAGTCGCTGACCACTTCACCCGTGTTCTTATCCACCAGCTGGGCAGGTGTCTCTGCATCAATGTAACGGAGCACGCGATCCATCACGCTCTTCACATCCTCGGCCTTCGATACGCCATAGCCCACACGATAGGCAGGCTTCATCAGGTGCAGAGGCGTGTTATTGTCGTTGATCTGACCTGTAGCCGCTCCTCCCAGGAAGGCATTCACCTGATCGGCTATCTGGCGCATACCCTTTACGGAAGGGTGTCCAGAGATCTTTTCGATCTTCTCAAGTTCAATAACAGGGATATCATAGTGCTGGCAGATCTCCTTCACCGACTCATCGATTTCATCACGCAGGTCGTCGTTCAACAGGAAATAAATCTCCGTATTCACATAACGGTCCTTCATCCGCTGCAACAGATAAGCCATTGCGGGGCGGAAACTATAGAGGTCGCCATAGCCAATGTTCTCATACTTATAGTCTCCAATAGGGGTGCCTGCCCAGCTGTCGTTGGTAGCACCGAACACAAAGATGATATCGGGCTGCCCCAGATCTGGCATACGGGTGTTGAACGAGCGGGCACTGTAGTCGTTGCCATCATAGCCTGTATAGCTGATGGTTGCACCACTATAAGAATTGTTGATACAGAGGCGCCAGCCATTCTCCTTGATTACCTGGTGCCACCACGTCTGGCCAACATTCTGCACATCGGTCTTCTGTGGCACATTCTTGGCATAATACCACAATTCGTTCGTACTTGGTGTTACATAATCCTCATAGGTCGAGTACGAATCGCCCAGGATCGACACGAGCTTAGTCTGTGCCGACAGGAGGCTGGTCATCATGACGGCCAGCAGCATGAGTAGAGTCTTCTTCATCGTTGTTTGTATTTTTTTGATTTGTGTCTGATTCTTTCGGATCAACCCAGAAATCCCAGTGGTTCTTAATACGGCCTGCTATCTGGACTGTCAACGTCATTCTGCCCGTATGCTTGACAACATCGAGGGGGATTCGGATAGTTCCAAGATCGGTATGACGGCCTAAGGGAATAGACTTTGCGGAGATCTGCCCTCCAGCAATCACCTTCAGACTATCGTCATTAATATAATAGGTGGTACGCACCGTATCGATATCACCATACATGGCATTATAGGCTGCCACCTCTACCTCAAGGGTATCAGCCGTCGTATAGGTCGGCTTGGAAAATTTTGCCAGCGCTACAACTGGATTACAAAATTCAGTCCACTCGCCTGCCTTGGAATAGCCTTTCTCGCGCCAATGGGCATCAAGCACGCCTATGTACTGACAGTTATCATTGAGGGGCAACACGAAGCCCGAATAATCTCCACTCAGCAAATGGTGTTCTATCTCCTGCTTATAACCAGAGATCATGCGCTCATCAGAAGTATCCTTTACTTCCAGCGACTGGATACGAAGGAGCGAATCGGGCATCAGCAGCAGCGAGGGATGATAGCTGTAGGCATCAGCTATCGATTGCAGATCAGGGTCTTCTGGTTGCAAATAGACACCCGCCTTATCGGCAGCCATGAATGCGGCATCAGGCGGACAGTAGCCTTTGAATCGCATATAGTTCATACCATATTCCTTCAGTTTCTTGAAGGCTCTCGTCCAGGAACTTTCATCATCGGGAGGATAGCCTGTTCCTGGGAAACAGCCATTGTCTACAGCTCCACGAAGAAAGAGCGGACGGCGGTTGGTCATCAACTGTCCCTCCTCTGTAGAGATTTCCCGTATGCCAAAGGTCGTCTCGTAAAAATCATTGCCCACCATGATGCCCAAGCGGTAAAGACTGGGGTGGAACTCACTCCACAGCGACACTTCATTACCCACTACGGCATTGACCACCATGTGGTTGCTTGTCACATCGAAATAATTATCCACGACTTCTGCCGAATCTACCCCCTCCCGTTTCACGAGGACGGCCATCACGTCACTAGAGAAGAAATCGATGATACCACCTAACTCGACATCGAGCTGCAGGATGCCAGCAAAGGGAGTCGTATTCAGCTTCACTTGTCTGATATAGAGATCTCCCGGCTGCGATCTCAGTTCCAGTTTTCCGATGATGCCATTCCAGCCATTCTGATTCTCTACACAGACCTCTATCGTGTTACGCCTACCTGGTTTGATACAGGGTGTCACATTATAATGGTGAGGTATGGAGGGAGATGTCTGATGACCCGCCCTCACACCATTGACGAAGATGGTCGACGCAGCCTGGATGCGCTCCAGGAACAAACTCACGTGCCGCTCTTCCCATGACTGGGGAATATAGACATCCTTCTTATACCAGGCTTTCCCCACATAAGCACTATCCTTGCCGTTGGTCTGCATCGAGCCTGGCAGCATCACGTAGTCATGATACGCAGCCGAGTCGCCTGTTGCAAAATCCCAGGAACCTATCAGACTGATAGACTCCTGCGCTGACGCTGCCAGCATCATCATCTGACACAATATCAATAAGATCAGATACCTGCGCATAAGCATTGATTTTCAAAACACTCTGCAAAGGTAAGCATAAATTTTCAAACAAACAGCCATGTGCCTATAGTTTTTGCGAGAAAGACTTTGATTTTTGGCAAAAAACGCGAGCATTTCAGAAAAAAGACGTATCTTTGTCAGCAGAATAATAAACTAAGAACTACAAGACAATGAAGAAATTATCCCTGACACTGATCGCCCTGCTGATGGCAAGTGTAACGTTCGCACAGAGCGAGCAAGCTAACGATGTGATGAAAACCCTCCGACTGGCCAACGACTACTTCATGGCGAAGTATGCCGACCCTACCCTGCCCACCAACGTGAACAGGGTTCGCCCTTCGTCGCTCTGGACTCGTGCCGTCTACTACGAGGGACTGATGGCACTCTATGAGATCGACAAGGATACCCGATACATCGACTATACAGATCGCTGGGGCAGTTTCCACCAGTGGACTCCCCGCAATGGCGTAAAGACCAATGATGCCGATGACCAGTGCTGCGGACAGACCTATGCCGACCGCTATATGCAGAGCGGAGGTGAGGAGAAGATTGCCAAGATCATCGAGAACCTGAACAACCAGATGCAGACACCCAACACAGTGAAGCCTGAGGCCAAGGGCTCGCTCTACGGCTGGTGGACCTGGATCGATGCCATCCAGATGGCAATGCCACTCTATATGCAAATCTATAAGATTACCGGCGAGCGCAAATATGCCGACCACGCAATGAAAATGTACACCTGGAGCCGCGACACACTCGCTGGCGGACTCTTCAACGTGAAGGAAGGCCTCTGGTGGAGAGACAAAGACTATGTAGCCCCTTATGCCACTCCTGACGGCAAGAACTGCTACTGGAGTCGTGGTAACGGGTGGGTATATGCTGCCCTCGTGCGCTGCATGAACCTGCTCTCGCCGAAAGATAAGTATTACAAGCTACTGAAAAAGGATTTCCTGTTGATGAGCGAGGCGCTGAAGAACTGCCAAAGACCAGAGGACGGACTCTGGAACCCCAGTCTCGTATCGTATGCCGATTACGGCGGCAAGGAGATGAGCGGCACAGCCCTCTTCCTCTATGGTATGGCATGGGGCATCCAGAAGGGTTACCTGAAGGCTGCAATCTATAAGCCTGTATGCGACAAAGCCTGGGAGGGACTGGTACGCGACTGTGTGCATCCTGACGGATTCCTTGGTTGGGCACAGGGTACAGGTAAGGATCCCTCTGCCGGGCAGCCACTCTCATACACCAAAGTGCCCGACTTCGAGGACTACGGTACAGGCTGTTTCCTCCTCGGTGGCGTTGAATACTATAAGTTAGTGATTAGTGAATAGTGATTAGTGAATAGTGATTAGTGAATAGTGATGTCTGGAGTATTAGAAGAGAAAAGTCTCAAATTCGCTATCAGAATTGTGAATTTATACAAATATCTGATAGATGAGAAAAAAGAATTTGTCATGTCAAAACGAGTTCTTCGCTCTGGTACGTCAATCGGAGCAAATATTGCTGAAGCGCAATATGCCCAAAGTAAAGCAGACTTCCTGACAAAAATGCACATATCCTTAAAAGAAGCCAGTGAAACAAAATTCTGGCTCAAACTATTATATTCAACATCATATATTAATGATTCACATACTTCTATTATGAATGACTGTGACGAATTACTCAAAATTCTTACTTCAATTTGTAAAACGACAAAACAACAATGAGAAAAATATTTTTACTGTTATTATTTACTATTCACTATTCACTATTCACTTCTTTTGCTCAACGTAGTGAGCAAAAGATTAACTTTGGTTGGGAATTTCGTCTGAATGATGAAGGTAGCTGGAAGAAAGTCAACGTGCCACACGATTTCCAGATTGAACAGCCCTGGGTGGCACCAGCAGCTGATGAGAAAGCAGACAATACCGATGTGGCTGCCAACATCAAGAGCCGTCTCTCCAGTCGTGGATTCAAGGAGATGGGCAAAGGGCATTACCGCCTGCACTATACACCTTCGAAAAGTCTGGAAGGCCAGCGGGTACTCATCGACTTCGAAGGTGTCATGTACACAGCTGATGTCTATGTGAACATGAAGCGCGTGGGCGGCACGAACTATGGCTACGTGGGATTTGAGATCGACATTACCAATGAACTGAAATACGGCGAGGACAACTTGATTGAAGTGGTGGCAGACACCAGAGAGCCAGGCAACTCGCGCTGGTATACAGGTGGAGGACTTATCCGTAACGTGAGCATCGTTGCCACACCTAAGGATCTGTACTTCGGACGCCATCCGCTCTACATCACTACCAGAGAAAACCGCTTCGTCAGCATCAGTGCTGAGTTCACCAATCGAACAAAAGAACAATCCACGCACATCGCTGTACAGATAACGGGGCCTGACGGAGAAACCGTCTACAATGAGACCACCAGTCTGAAGCGCCACAAGATGGCACGCACGCAGGAAGAGCGCATCGCCACTGATGTCGAAATAAAAGAACCCAAAATCTGGGATCTCGACACACCTTATTTATATACTGTAAAAGCTCAGTTGCTGCGCGAAGATGGGACTGTGGCCGATGAGACTTGCGAAACATTCGGCATCCGTACCATCGAGTTCGGGCCTGACTTCGGCATGAAGCTTAACGGCAAGAAAGTGCTGCTGAAGGGCTATGCCAACCACCACACACTGGGTGCTCTGGGAGCGGCTGCCTACCCCAAGGCCATCGAGAAACGGTTGAAACTGATCAAGCAGTTTGGCATGAACCACATCCGTACCTCGCACAATCCCTACAGCCGTGATTTCATCAAACTCTGCGACAAATACGGCATTCTGCTTGTCGACGAGCTCTACGACAAGTGGACCCGCCAGCATACAGGTGGCAAGGTGGCCTTTGAAGAGCATTGGCAGCAGGAAGTGCCCGAGTGGGTGAAAAGAGACAGAAACTCGCCATCAGTCGTCCTGTGGAGTCTCGGCAATGAGCTGCAGCAGGATCCGAACATGCCATTCAACGACTTCGGCGTAACGATGTATAAGTTGCAGAAGACCTTGCTGCAGCGTTACGACTCCACCCGCCTCGTCACCGTTGCCATGCATCCTCGCTATCGCAACTGGGAGACCGACTCCCTCCCCCATGACTTGGCCATGCAGACGGATATCCAAGCCTACAACTATCGCTATATGTATTTCCCAGGCGACGGGCGACGCTTCCCTTGGATGACTTTCTACCAGAGTGAAGCATCCACCTCAGCCATGGGGCCAAACTTCTTCGAGATGAACCTCGACAAAGTAATCGGACTGGCCTATTGGGGTGCCATCGACTACCTGGGCGAGAGTCAGGGCTGGCCTGCCAAAGGATGGGCACAGGGCGTATTCGACATCTCGCTGGAACCTAAACCAAAGGCTTACTTCATGAAAAGTTTCTTCATGCCTAATGAGCCGCTGGTACATATCGCCGTAATCGACTCGAAAAACGATGTGATGTGGAATGGTGTCCAGACGGGCAACGACGGCATGAGCGACCACTGGTGCCGCCAGCCTGGCACTGAGCTGACACTCGTCACCTATACCAATGCCGACGAGGTGGAACTGCGCCTGAACGGCAAGAGTCTGGGCAAGAAACAGAACCCGAAAGGTGACAGCAAGCAAAGAAACCAGATAAAATGGGAAGGCATCACCTATGCTGACGGTAAACTGGAGGCCATCGCCTACAACAGCGGAAAAGCAGTAGCCCGCCATCAGATAGAGACGACAGGCAAGGCTGTCAGCCTGAGAGTGACACCTGAGGACAGCGAATGGAGAGCCGATGGCACCGACCTGATGCACCTTCGCATCGAAGCCGTTGACAACAAAGGCCGCCGCGTGCCGATGGCACAAGATGAACTCAAATTCGAGGTTGAGGGCGATGCCAGCATCGTGGCTGTCAGCAATGGTGACATCAACAGCGACGAACTGAATGTCACAGACCATCGCCACCTCTGGAATGGCTCAGCCCTCGTGATCCTCCGTGCAGGAAAAACAGCCTCGAAGATAACCCTCAAGACCAGTTCCGATGGCTTCAAGACTGTCAAGACGCTGCTGACCACACGCTGACCCCAGCATTACAACGAATAAAGGCAGTCATCGAATCATTCGTGACTGCCTTTAATCGTTTCTTTAAGCTTTGGTAGCGGGAGCCGGGATTGAACCGGCGACCTCATGATTATGAATCAAAATCGAAAGTTTAAGAAAATATAAAAATCTTCAATTTGTTTGCTGATTTTCAGATATTTATGTAATTTTGCATCAAATTTCTAAATCGGATTAAAACGGGTTAAAATGGGCTAAAATGGGCTTAATTCAGGAGTAAACTTTCCCAAAACTTTCCCTAAAATGTCCCATAAATAGGCACTTTCAAAAGACAGACTTTCCCGAAAATGCGATTTTAGCTTAAAATGACATCAAAATTGGTTCATAAATAGATAGAAAATATGGCAAAATCTACGCTATCAGCAAAGATAAGTAACTGTACAATCTCACTCGGTTTGGACAAGCGACACCCTAAAGGTAATCTATGCCCTGTCTGTATCAGGTATAGTTTCAACGGGAACTTCATGTACCACCCTATTGGCGACCAGTGCTCTGAAAAAGAGTTCCTACAAATCATGGAAACCGAAATCACACGTGGCAGATCATCGGATTCAAAGAAGTCTTATGCAAACATTAAGAAGAAATGGGAGGAATCTTTCAATATATATAGAGAACGTCTCGAAAGACTTGCTGCGACATCATTCTTATCGCCAGAAACTGTCCGTATCAGCCTAACAGGGAAAAGTACGACACTAAGTTTTCTATCCGTATGGCAGGAAATCATCAGTGAGAGAAAAGCCGGAACTGCTGCCAGTTATGAGGGAGCCATGAAATCTTTCGTAAAGTGTACCAATTTTAGCGAAGCCGACGGGTTCTTGATAACGAAAGACACAATCCACAAGTGGGTACAAGCTATGACTGATGAAAACAAAACGAAAGCCACTATCGGCATATATCTTAGGAGTTGCCGGGTTGTTGTGAAAGAGTGTATTTCGCGCGGACTTATCTCACAAGTTGACTATCCGTTCTCTGACCGCGACGCAGACAAAGTGTCAATACCAAAGGGGAAAAGTAGAAGACAAGAGTGCCTAAGTGTCGAACAGATGACCGAACTGTACCAAATCTTTGCTAAAAAAGATTATCCTGAGAGTTGGGGCGAAGAATACAACAAGGGACTGCACATATCTTTGGGACTATTTCTGTTTCAGTATTTGGGCAATGGAATGAATATGGCAGATGTAGCCAGGCTCACCTACAATACCCACTATACACAGAGCAAAGAGAAATCCCTTTTGTTCAACCGAACAAAGACCAAAGATAGAACAGACGATGACAGTGAAGTAATCGTACCAGTCATTCCGGCCCTCAAAAAGATTATCGACGAAATAGCCGAACCGTACGAGAAAGATGTACGTTTGTTCCCTTTCATTCTCAAAGAAGCGAAAACAGAGGCTGACTGCAGGGTACGTGTTGCCCAAGAGAATCAGAATATCAGAAAGCGAATGGCCAAGTTAGCCAAGCATCTTGGATGGAAGGTAACCCCCTCCCCTACATGGTGCCGCCACTCATTTGCAACGAATCTAGCCCATCAAGGGGTACCTATGCAATACATTAGTGACGCTATGGGACACAGAGTTGGAAAGTCGGTGACAATGTCATATATAAATATGTACCCGCACGAGAAACAAATGGAATACAACAGCTTGCTACTTAACCTGCCATCCAGCAAGAAACAGAAGAGTGACCTTGAAAGCATCATAAAGAGTTTATCGGAGAAAGACAAAATGAAACTATTGAAAATGATTTTAAACGAATCATAAAGTACGCGATAAGTGTTAATATTTCATGTTTTACATCCCTATAGGGCTTTATCACATTAATTATTTGTAATTTTGCACTCGAAATGATGACAATTGAAGAGATAAGGACAGGTAAGGAAGGTCAAACATTTGACCTGAAGAGCATACAGATCGATCCGAAAGCATTGGCAATTCCCATCGTAGCAATGGCCAATGCCGATGGTGGCATGCTGGCAATTGGTATTTCTGACAAGACAAGAAAGATAGAAGGTGTGAACCAACATACTGCTAAGTTGAATGAGCTGCTTCGTGTGCCGTTTGACTTTTGCAATCCCTCTATTCCGGTAGCATGTCGCTATATGGATTGTACTGACGATGACGGCAATCCCAATCGTATTCTGCTGATGGATATTCCCGCCAGTCAGTTCCTGCATACAAATCAGGCTGACGAAGCCTATATCCGTGTGGGCGACAAGAGCCGTAAACTGACATTCGAAGAGCGCATGCAACTGATGTACGACAAAGGTGAACGTTCCTACGAAGATACGGCAGTATATGGTGCAACCATTGATGACATCGATATGGATGCCGTTGCCGAATATGCCAAGCTGGTAGGTTACGGGAAGTCACCGCTTGAATACCTGCGAGAGAACAACGGCTTTGTCACGACCAACAAGAAGGGTGAGGAAGATGTCAGCGTTGCTTGTATCCTGCTCTTCGGCAAGAACCCTCAGAAGTTCTTCCCTCGTAGTCGTACCCGCTTCATTCGTTACGAAGGTGTTGACGAGAAAGTTGGTGCAGAGATGAACGTCATCAAGGATGTCATTTTCGAGGGAACCATCCTGAACCAAGTCAGGAAAACTATAGAGTTCATCGAGACCCAGGTACGTGAGCACACCTTCTTGGGACAGCACGGACAATTTATAACCCGTCGTGACTATCCAGAATTCGTCATACAAGAGATGGTGGTTAATGCCTGTTGCCACAGAGCCCACAATATCAAGGGAACTGAGATACAGATCAAGATGTTCGATGACCGATTGGTATTTGAATCGCCTGGCAAATTGCCAGGACAGGTGAAGCCCAGCAACATCCGCACCACCCACTTCTCACGCAATCCGAAGATCGCTGCATTCCTGAAAGCCTATCACTACGTGAAGGAATTTGGCGAGGGTATGGATCGTATCTGTCGAGAGCAGGAAGCCAATGGTGCCCAAGCTCCATCTTTCCGAACAGATGACTTCATCTTGAAGATTACAATACCAAAGGTGAATGAAAAAGTGAATGAAAACGGGGGTAAGGTGACAGAAAAGGTGAATGAAAATGACGAAAAGGTTACTGTAAAGGTGAATGAAAATCGTCAAAGGTTGATAGAAAGGTTGATTGAAAAGGCTAAAGCAAATGGCGATAAGTTGACAGAAAACCGCATAACCATATTAGAATTAATGATAGATAATCCATATGTATCTGTGGTAGAACTAGCAAAAACAATAGGAATCAGTGTCAATTCTATCATGCGTAATATAGACTATCTGCGTGGCAAGTACCTCCGTCGTGTTGGCCCAGACAAAGGTGGTTTTTGGGAGATAATTGAATAATGGTTATGGAAGGAAACAAGATTCTCGATACGGCATCTGAGCTACATACTGTCAACGAGCTACTTAATAAATATGTTCGAGAGCAGGCTCTTAGTCATGAAGAGAAACGTGGCTTGTGGCTCTTTTACAAGGAGTTTAAAGACACAAACACGCTCATTGACTTTGCCGAAACAGTTGCACATGAGAATATTGACAAACTTCTTACCGATTCCCAAAAACTCCTTGGAGAAGCCGAAGAATGTATTGAGATCTTCGAGAAGTCGGCAACAGGATTATCCGACTTCGAATCTAAAACAGCATCTGAATGGTATATAGAACCATTTAAGGAAGCATACCAAACAGAATCCGGTAAAGCGAATGTTCTTTGGAAAAAATTCACAAGTCTATCTAATCACCTGGATTGTATGTTCTATGAGGGCTATACCCAAGAAGAAATAGACAAAGTTGAAAAAGAGTGCGATGACACGCTTAAAGAATATAACAAGCAGAAAGCGCTATATGAACAACTATATGAGCAATATCGAGAAGAACTGAAGAAATACTCTGGTCTGGCTTACTTTGACATTTCATTGCTGAACATATTATCAACCAAACTGGTCGCAATCTGCCGAAGTATTCTACATGACATAACCAGAATAAAGCAGGAGGGCGGTATATGAATGATAGACTATTGGAAGAAACCGCCAAACTCATCGACATTGTTGATACGCCTCTATGTTCGTTTGTATGGAAGGTTTGCAATCACATACAATTTGAAAATATGAGAGGAACAGATTTTTGCAATCTCATGAATCTCAGGGAGCCACTTCCTGAAATCAAAATACGTAAAGGTGAAAGTGGTCGTATGTGCTATATGTTATGTGAGGTGTCCAAGCAAATTCCTAACCCTGATCTAGCAAGTAAATGGGTTGGTAAGATGCTTAAAATCTTTGGCATCACACAAGAAACATATAATACCCACCATTATATAGACATAAGCAAATCCAACACAAGTAAATCCAATAAAAGGTTTGCATCAGAATTGCAAAATGCAATTAATTCTGTCATAATGGCTGGTAAATAGCCTGCAAATTCCCTGTTTTTCCGAGCAATTCCCTGTTTTATAAGAGATTAACATTTTACCATTCTGTAAAGTGTTAAAAATCAGTGCCATATAAAGTGTTAAAAAAATGAGATTTTGCTCATTTCCCTTTTAGTGCCATTATATTGGAATACCTTTGCACCCAGAAAATTTTAATTCAATTGTATATGATAAAAGATAATTTTTTGCAAAGGGAAGCCAACCAACTTGGCTATTTTGATCAAAGTGAAGAAAGTGAGTTGTTCGCTAAGCAACTCGTGTCTGCAATCTCTAAGGGTAATGACCGTATATCTCTTACGCTAACGGAGAAAGGGGTCATAGCCTTCGCGCGTGAACTGTCTAACCGACTATTGGCCGAGAGGGCAGAACAACATGTTTCTAATAGTAATGATGACGATAAGACTCTCTTATCAAAACAGCAGGTTATGGAAATTCTCTCTGTGAGTTCTACCACTCTATGGCTGTGGGAACAGAAGCAATATCTTATCCCTGTCAAAATTGGCAGAAAGATATTCTATCGTGCCATGGACATTCAAAAACTTCGTGGTGGAATTCCCTATGAACAAACCGAAAACAGTATATAATTGTATAATAGAAAAATAGATTTATATGAGTAAGATCATTCTTTTCTCAAACATCAAGGGCGGCGTAGGCAAGACCACGCTATGCGCCCAATTTGCGGAGTACCTTTCTATGAAGGGAGTCCATGTTGTAGCAGTTGATGCCGACCTACAGGCATCTTTGTCAAGACATCGTAATCGTGAGTTGGAGGCAGACCCAGAGCAGACTGTGCCCTGGGCCATTGCCCCCCTCAATACTCTCGATAGTACAAGAGTAAAAGAGGCCATGAATGAATATAAAGAGCGTGACGGCATTGTATTGATCGACTGTCCGGGCAATCTCAACGATAATAACCTGGCCATTATCTATGCTGTGGCAGATCTCGTCGTTATCCCGATGGCCTACGATGTAGATACCATCGATGCAACGGGAATCTTCGTAGCCGTCATCAAGCAACAGTCAAAAGCCAGACTCGTTTTCGTACCAAACCGTATCAATGTGACTGAAGGCAAAGCCCGTGAGCGTGAGATGAGGGATGAAACCATCTCTGTTCTTGGCCAAGTTGGAACGGTCACACCAAGAATCAAGCAAAGTGTGGTAATCAAGCGATACTCCACACTCTACCCTCTCGACAAATACCAGTATGCTGCTGTTGAATACGCTTTTGACAGAATCATTGAAATCATCAATCAACTATAAGACATGGAACAGAAAAAGATAATAAATCCGTTGCTCTCAAAGAACGACAACGGAGTCTCGCTCGCGGAGACAGTCACACAGTTAACAGGTGCAAACGCTGAATCCAAAGATAAGGCAGTTTCTTTCCGCAAGGAAAAATCCGATTGGCACGCCATTGGCTGGAAGAAGTTCACCGAAGGACTGGAGGACTACACCGGTTAAAAGGACAAGGTGCTGCCGTCTGGCTACCCACAGAGGTCAAGAAACAGATAGAGCAACTCCGGGCCAACTCGGAGCGGAACATTCCTATCCGTGCTCTTGCAGCGGCTATGATAGTAGCCTTTATGGAGGAACACAAAAAGGAACTAAGCAGCCTTTGATCCTTATACCATTATATAATATAAAGTAACGCTTATATAATACAAAAGTGATTTTCTATTATGATCGATAAGATATACATAGACAAGGTTCTTGACGAGGTTGACCTGGCAGAAGTGGTATCTGACTATGGCGTTAAGCTTCAACTCAGAGGCCATACCGCCAAAGGATGCTGCCCTTTCCATCAGGAGGACACACCCTCGTTCCACGTTGACACAGCCAAGAACCTATACCACTGCTTTGGATGTGGCAAGGGTGGCAACGTCATCACCTTTGTGATGGAACAAGATGGCCTCACCTTTCCCCTTGCCGTCAAGAAACTGCTAAAGGAGAAATTGCATTTTGACTTGTCTGACTCAGATCTCAAGTCCACACCCGAAGAGGAAGAGCGATACAAGAAACTGGAGTCCATGCGCATCATCAACGAAAGGCTTCGCGCATACTTCTGCCAAGAGATAGAGAAGGACGAGCCAGATGCCAAGTTGGCAAAGGGATATATGCTCAGCAGATGGAATGAGGACTATTGCAAGGAGCAGCATATCGGCTATGCACCCAATAACTGGACATCCGTCATCGAATTTGCAAAGAAAGAAGGTCTTAGTCTGGAACTGATGCAGGAAATGGGCATTCTGAAACTGAGTGAGAAGACACACTCCCTTTATTGCGTCTATCGAAACCGCATTATGATTCCCATCTGTGACAGGTATTCCAATATCGAGGGATTCACGGCAAGAGCGATAGACGACAAATCGGATTGCAAGTATCTCAATTCTGCCGACAGCGATTTGTATTGCAAGTCCCGATCCATATTTGGCATCAATACAGCTATCAAGAAAGCACGAGGAGACAGAAAACTGTACTTGGTAGAGGGTGCTCCTGATGTGATGAAAATGCAGTCGGTTGGTATCTTCAATGCTATAGCCTCCCTTGGTGGATCTTGGACTGAAAGCCAGTTCCAGAAACTTAAGGACTATCATCTTCAGGATTGTACTCTCTGTTTCATTCCAGATTCCGATATACCCAAACAGGAAGAAAAAATAGGTGCAGGCTTTCAGAATGTACTCCGTAATGGAGCACTGGCCATACAACAAGGCTTCACTGTCAGCGTTATGGAGATTCCTAATGACCTCACTATTGATGAGCCGAAGAAGACAGACCCTGATGAGTTCTTTCATGACAAGTCCGACCTCTATAAACTGGAGGAGAGGGAATATATACTATGGGCATTTGAAAAGAGACTTGACAAGAATGGCACAACGGAAGCAAAACAGAAGATCATTGAGGAAACCAGCGACTTGCTGATACTTATCAAGAACGAAGAGATTCAGGAACGCTATCTGACTCAACTTGCCAAGATGGATAGCAGCAAGGCGCTTTGGAGACAGGCTATCAACTCTGCAAAGATGAGACGTCAGAAGCGACAGTCGGAGAAAAACAAAGAAGGAGGCATCGATATGCTGCGGGAATTCGGCTTTGTCGTTAAGCACGGTTGCTACTACGGATATAAGAAGGACGGCGATGAAGTACAATGGTCAAACTTCACATTGAAGCCGCTGTTTCATATCAAAGACGACATCCGACCTGTTCGATTATTTGAGATTGTAAACGATGTGCCAGACAACAATAAGGAAATAATAGAGTTGGATATGGACGCTATGACTTCGGCAAGAGCATTTCGCAAAAAGCTGTTGGGTATCGGCAACTACACTTGGCTGGCAGGTGAGGATGCTCTGATACAACTACAACGATACCTCGCCAGAGTAACTGAGACTGCAGTGGAAGTAAAACAACTTGGCTGGCAATCGCAGGGTTTCTTCTGCTTCTGCAATGGTGCGCTGGAAGAGGGCATTTGGAAACCGGTGGACGAACTTGGAATAGTCCGCCTTGCTTCTGGCAATTATTACCTTCCCGCCATGTCTCAGCTCTATAAGAATTCAACAGTACTATATACCAATGAGAAGAAGTATTGTCATCTTACCACCTCCAAGATCTCACTGCACGACTATTTTGCCAGGATTATCGGTGTATTCGGAGATAATGCAAAAGTTGGGATAGGCTTTTACATCGCTACGCTCTTTCGTGATATAGTCATGGGCAAGTCGGCTTGTCTACCTCTATTGAATATCTTTGGTCCAAAAGGTTCTGGTAAGACTGAACTGGCAGAGACGTTGATGTCGTTCTTCATGACTGGCAACGAGCCGCTGAATATTGAGACTGCAACAGTTCCGGCCTTGGCTGATGCTGTAGCCAGCGTGAGTAACATGCTTGTCCATGTCGATGAATACAAAAATGGTATCGACATAAAGAAAGTGGAGTTGATGAAGGATGTTTGGGCAGGAATCGGACGCTATAGGATGAACATGGACAAGGACAAGAAGCGCGAACAGTCACACGTTGATTCCTGCATAATACTGACAGGACAGGAAATTCCTACGGCAGACATCGCCCTGTTCTCCCGTCTTATATTCCTGACCTATGAAAAACAGCATCACACACTGGAAGAACGCGATAAGTTCTCCGAGTTGATGCAATACCGGCAGATGGGTGCCACTCATATTACATTGGAAATTCTTAAATTACGCCCTACGTTCATTGCCGACTTCGACAAAGCGTGGCAGAAGGCCAGGATCGACTTACATTCCCGTACTGCTGCATACAAAATCAATGATCGAATCGAAAAGAACTGGCTCTTTTCACTTTCGGCATTCCTGACAATTGAGACAGAGATCGATTGCCCATTCTGTTACGAAGAACTTCTGGACATCTGTGTCAAGGGAGCCATCCGCCAGAATGAAATGATTTCAAGAACAGATGAAGTGGCAGGCTTTTGGGACATCATCAGCAGTGCCCAGCAGAAAGGAAGTTTTGTCTACGGTCAGGACTATGTTATCAAACCAAAGACGACCATTAAGACCTACGAGACAAAAATCACTATTGACTTCGGTATGCCGAAGGATATTCTTATGATACGCAAGAACAGTATGCTTACCACCTATCGGCAATTAGGTCGCCAGGTTGATGAGCACATGTTGCCTTCTGAGTCAATGCTTCACTACCTCCAAAACTCGCCTGAATATTTGGGCATTTCGTTCTCACCAGAGCGTTTCAAGCAGTTCAATGCCAATGGTCAGCCCATTCAGGAGTATGTCGAGAAAGAGAACAAGTACAAGACCGTCTATCAGCAAGACCGCCCACTCTGTTTTGATTACCAGATGATTCATGAAAGATTTGGTATCTGCCTCGATTCAATAGTGGGTGACCTGCCTGTAGAGAAAGAAACTAATGCAGAAGAGGAAGCACTTCCATTCTAATGCAGAAAAAACAATGTAGCATTTGTCGCATTTTGTGCATTGTTGATAATCAGACAGATAGATTACGATTTGTCAGTAGTAAATGGGTAGCATCGTGTAGCATGGACTTGATGTACTATGACATCCTGTAGCAGTACTGTAGCAGAAACCAGAGTATAATAGTGTTATTAGAATAAGAATAATCTGAAAATCAATAGGTTATATCTATGCTACAGTCTGCTACATAATGCTACACGTATTTAGTCACTAACTTATATTTTTGAAAGAAATGAATTGTTATTATTTAAAAAGTTGTACCTTTGCACCACAAATCAAAAGGACGATGGAACAGAAATTCAAGAAATCAGACGGGGGCATTGACCTGCGGGCGCTGCGCGAGTTCTGCGAGCGCGAGGGCAAGATGGTGGAGTACCGCAAGGGCGAACAGTTGGAGCGCGAGGGCGACCCCGCACGGTGGTTCGGCTTCGTCACCGAGGGGTGTTTCAAGTATGTGACTCACGGCATCAGCGACGACAAGGAGCACATCACGTGGTTCTCGTTCGAGGGCGAGTTTGCGGGCGACTATCCCGCCTGTCTCGACGGTGGCCCAGCGCTGACCACGATCGAGGCGATGGTGCCTACCCGCATCATCCGTGTGAGCGGCGAACAGCTGGTGAAGCGGTTCAGTCAGGATAAGAAGTCGATGGATCTGCGCTGCCTCATTGCCGAGCACCTGCTC
>ONKL01000077.1 GCA_900318395.1 uncultured Prevotella sp. | reverse complement strand
TATCAAGGTAGATCCTAAATCAGTTGAATAACTCGTTAAAAGATTAGACAAATGAAAAAGGAAGTAAAAGATACTATCATCGTAGAACTCGGAGAGCAGTTGAAGGCATTCCCTCATTTCTATCTGGTAGACCTTACCGGACTGGATGCTGCGAAGACCTCTGACCTCCGTCGCAAGTGCTTCAAGAATGAGATCAAACTGCTGGTTGTGAAGAATAAGCTTCTGCACAAGGCATTTGAGGCTTCTGAGATCGATTTTACTCCGTTGTATGACTGCCTGAAAGGTAATACAGCTGTTATGTTCACACAGACAGCTAACGTACCTGCCAAGCTGATTAAGGAGTACAAGAAGGAAGGAATCCCCGCCCTGAAGGGTGCTTATGCAGAGGAGAGCTTCTTCGTAGGTGCTGAAAAACTTGATGAGCTGGTAGCAATCAAGAGCAAGAACGAACTTATCGCCGACGTTGTGGCTCTGCTGCAGTCTCCGATCAAGAACGTTGTATCTGGCTTGAATGCAGGTGGCAAGATTCACGGTCTGCTTGACGCTATCGCTGAGCGTAACAAATAAGCGAACAAGTAACATTAACATTAAAAACAATTAAAACATTTAAATAAAATGGCAGATATTAAAGCTATTGCTGAGCAGTTGGTAAATCTGACTGTAAAGGAAGTAAACGAGTTGGCAACAGTCCTGAAGGACGAGTATGGAATTGAGCCCGCAGCTGCAGCTGTTGCTGTTGCAGCCGGTCCCGCAGCTGGTGGTGAGGCCGCTGCTGCTGAGGAGAAGACTTCATTCGACGTGGTTCTGAAGTCTGCAGGTGCTGCTAAGCTTCAGGTTGTAAAGGCTGTTAAGGAGGCTTGTGGTCTTGGTCTGAAAGAGGCTAAGGATCTCGTAGACGGTGCTCCTGCTACCGTTAAGGAGGGTCTGAGCAAGGAAGAGGCTGAGAACCTGAAGAAGACCATCGAGGCAGCTGGTGCCGAGGTTGAGCTGAAGTAATTCGCACAACAATACTGATTGTGGTTGGGAGCTCTCCAGTCGAGGGTTCCCGACCATTTTCTATCTTATAATTCTAGACAATCTGGGTGCACTAGGTCGTCTAGATAGTCTAGAAAACAATAATTTATCATATGGCTTCAAAAGTAATAGACAACAGAGTAAACTTTGGCAGCGTCAAGAATCCCATGCCGTTTCCGGATTTCCTTGATGTGCAATTAAAGTCATTCAAAGACTTCCTGCAGTTGGACACTCCGCCTGAGGAACGCAAGAATGACGGCTTGTATAAGGTGTTCGCTGAGAACTTCCCTATCACCGATACGCGTAATAACTTCGTTCTTGAGTTCCTGGATTACTATATCGACCCGCCTCGTTACACGATTGACGAGTGTCTTGAGCGCGGTCTGACCTATAGTGTACCTTTGAAGGCTAAGCTGAAACTGTATTGTACTGATCCGGATCATGAGGACTTCGGCACAGTGATTCAGGATGTGTTCCTGGGTCCGATTCCTTATATGACCGCCAACGGTACTTTCGTTATCAATGGAGCCGAGCGTGTTGTAGTATCTCAGTTGCACCGTTCTCCTGGCGTATTCTTTGGACAGAACGTCCATGCCAACGGTACACTGCTTTACTCTGCACGAATCATTCCGTTCAAGGGCTCATGGATTGAGTTCGCTACGGATATCAACAACGTGATGTATGCCTACATCGATCGTAAGAAGAAGTTGCCAGTAACCACACTGCTGAGAGCTATCGGTTTCGAGACTGATAAAGATATCCTGCAGATTTTCGATCTTGCCGAAGAGGTTAAGGTCAACAAGAAATCCCTGAAGGAGGTTGTTGGTTCTAAGTTGGCAGCCCGTGTGCTGAAGAGCTGGAACGAAGACTTCGTGGATGAGGATACGGGTGAGGTGGTTTCTATCGAGCGTAATGAGGTTATCATGGAGCGCGAGACAGAGATTACCGAGGAAAATATGATGGAGATTCTTGAGAGTGGTGCTCAGACTATCCTTGTTCATAAGGATGAGGCTGTTGCCCAGGATTACTCTATTATCTTCAACACTCTTCAGAAAGACCCGTCCAACTCGGAGAAGGAAGCTGTGCTTTATATCTACCGCCAGCTGCGTAACGCAGATCCTGCTGATGATGCCAGTGCGCGTGAGGTTATTCAGAACCTGTTCTTCTCTGACAAGCGTTATGACCTTGGTGATGTAGGCCGCTATCGTATCAACAAGAAGCTGGGTCTCGACACAGACATGGACGTACGCGTGTTGACAAAGGAGGATATCATCGAGATTATCAAGTATTTGATTCAGCTGATCAATTCCAAGGCTGCAGTCGATGATATTGACCACCTGTCAAACCGTCGTGTACGTACCGTTGGCGAGCAGTTGTCAAACCAGTTCTCCATCGGTCTGGCCCGTATGAGTCGTACGATCCGTGAGCGTATGAACGTCCGTGATAACGAGGTGTTCACCCCAACTGATTTGATCAATGCCAAGACGATCTCAAGTGTGATCAATTCGTTCTTCGGTACGAACCCGCTTTCACAGTTCATGGACCAGACGAACCCGTTGGCTGAGGTTACTCACAAGCGTCGTCTCTCAGCTCTTGGCCCTGGCGGTCTGAGTCGTGAGCGTGCAGGTTTCGAGGTACGTGACGTACACTATACGCACTATGGTCGCCTTTGCCCGATTGAGAGCCCTGAAGGTCCAAACATCGGTTTGATTTCTTCACTTTGTGTGTATGCAAAGATTAATGAGCTCGGCTTTATTCAGACCCCGTACCGTAAGGTGGAGAATGGTGTAGCCAATCTCAATAACAATGATATCGTCTACCTGACAGCCGAGGAGGAGGCTGAGCACATTATCGGACAGGGCAATGCCCCGTTGAATGATGATGGTACTTTCATCCGTGAAGTAGTCAAGTGTCGTCAGGACGCAGACTTCCCTGTCGTTCCTCCGACGGATGTAGACTTGATGGACGTTTCTCCTCAGCAGATCGCATCTATCGCTGCTTCGCTGATTCCGTTCCTCGAGCATGACGATGCCCACCGTGCACTGATGGGATCGAACATGATGCGTCAGGCCGTTCCTCTGCTCCACAACGAGGCTCCTATCGTGGGAACTGGTATTGAGAAGCAGGTTTGCGAAGACTCTCGCACGATGGTAACGGCAGAAGGTGATGGTGTTGTCGAGTATGTTGACGCCACAACCATCCGTATCTTGTATGACCGTACAGAGGATGAGGAGTTCGTCAGCTTCGAGCCCGCTCTTAAGGAGTATCGTATTGCGAAGTTCCGTCGTACGAACCAGAATATGACCATCGACCTGCGTCCTATCTGCGAGAAGGGGCAGCGCGTGAAGAAGGGTGATATTCTTACTGAGGGATACGCTACTGAGAATGGTGAGTTGGCACTCGGCCGTAACCTGCTTGTAGCCTACATGCCTTGGAAGGGATATAACTATGAGGATGCTATTGTTCTTAACGAGCGCATTGTCCGTGAGGATATCCTGACCTCTGTACACGTTGATGAGTATTCTCTTGATGTTCGTGAGACAAAGCGTGGCGTTGAGGAGTTCACTGCAGATATTCCCAATGTCAGCGAAGAGGCCACAAAGGATCTCGATGAGAATGGTGTAATCCGTGTTGGTGCCCGTGTTGAACCAGGTGATATCCTGATTGGTAAGATTTCGCCTAAGGGTGAGAGTGATCCTTCACCTGAGGAGAAGTTGTTACGTGCCATCTTCGGTGACAAGGCCGGTGACGTGAAGGATTCTTCACTGAAGGCTAATCCGTCATTGTCGGGTGTGATTATTGATAAGAAACTCTTTGCTCGTGCTATCAAGGATCGCAAGTCAAAGCAGCAGGATAAGATTGTCCTGGCTAAGATTGACGATGAGTATGAAGCAAAGGTCGGTGATCTGAAGGACATCCTGATCGACAAGCTGATGGAGCTTACGAAGGGTAAGACCTCTCAGGGTGTAAAGGACTATACTGGTGCCGAGATTATTACAAAGGGCAGCAAGTTTACTATTACAGCCCTGAAGAACTTGGAGTATGGCGATGTCCAGATTAGTAACTGGACAAATGATGAGCATAAGAATGAGTTGATAGCCAAACTGATTATCAACTTCATGAAGAAATATAAGTTGCTCGATGCAGAGATGAAACGTAAGAAGTTCGCCATCACGATCGGTGATGAGCTGCCTTCAGGAATCCTGCAGATGGCAAAGGTATATGTGGCCAAGAAACGTAAGATTGGTGTGGGTGATAAGCTCGCAGGTCGTCACGGTAACAAGGGTATCGTATCTAAGGTGGTACGCCAGGAGGATATGCCGTTCCTCGAGGATGGCCGTCCTGTAGACTTGGTACTGAACCCGCTGGGTGTGCCTTCACGTATGAACCTCGGTCAGATCTTCGAGGCCATCCTCGGTGCAGCCGGTAAGCGTCTTGGCGTGAAGTTCGCTACGCCGATCTTCGATGGTGCCAAGCTCGATGACCTGGCAGAGTGGACGGATAAGGCAGGTCTGCCACGTCTCTGCTCTACCCACCTCTATGATGGTGAGACGGGTGAGATGTTCGACCAGCCAGCAACAGTTGGTATCACCTACTTCCTGAAACTCGGTCACATGGTTGAGGATAAGATGCACGCCCGTTCAATTGGTCCGTACAGCTTGATTACTCAGCAGCCTCTTGGTGGTAAGGCCCAGTTCGGTGGTCAGCGTTTCGGAGAGATGGAAGTCTGGGCCCTGGAGGCATTTGGTGCCAGCCATGTGCTGCAGGAGATCTTGACCATCAAGTCTGATGATACGGTAGGTCGTTCTAAGGCTTATGAGGCAATCGTCAAGGGAGAGCCCATGCCGACACCTGGTATTCCAGAGTCTCTCAACGTGCTTCTGCATGAGTTGCGCGGCCTTGGTTTGAGTATTACACTTGATTAAGCGAGTTAGGAATTAAGAGTTAAGAATTAAGAGAAAGATAATATATATGGCTTTCAAGAAAGATACAAAAGTAAAGAGTAATTTTACCAAAATTACCATCGGACTTGCTTCGCCCGAAGAGATCCTTGAGAATAGCTTCGGTGAGGTTACCAAACCAGAGACCATCAACTATCGTACTTATAAGCCTGAGCGCGATGGTCTGTTCTGCGAGCGTATCTTCGGTCCGACAAAGGACTATGAGTGTGCCTGTGGAAAGTACAAGCGTATCCGCTATAAGGGTATTGTCTGTGACCGTTGTGGTGTAGAGGTAACAGAGAAGAAGGTACGTCGTGAGCGTGCTGGTCATATTGAGCTTGTTGTACCGGTTGCCCACATCTGGTATTTCCGCAGCCTTCCTAATAAGATTGGCTATCTGTTGGGTCTGCCCACGAAGAAACTCGATGCCGTCATTTATTACGAGCGCTATGTGGTTATCCAGCCAGGTGCTATGGCAGGCAAGAAGGATAGTGAGGGTAACGATGCCATCGGCTCGAATATGTACGACCTGCTCTCTGAGGAGGAGTATAGCGAGATAGTAGATTCAAAGATATCACCTGATAATGACTATCTGGATGATAGTGATCCCAATAAGTTCATTGCAAAGATGGGTGCTGAGGCTATTTACGATCTGCTCGTACGTCTCGACCTCGACTCTCTTTCGTATGAACTGCGCGACCGTGCTAACAGTGACTCTTCCGTACAGCGTAAGAACGAGGCACTGAAGCGCCTTCAGGTCGTGGAGTCTTTCCGTCAGAGTGTGGAGAAGGGCATTAACCGCCCAGAATGGATGATTATGAAGATTATCCCCGTGACTCCGCCGGAACTTCGTCCGCTCGTACCTCTGGATGGTGGACGTTTCGCCACTTCTGACCTGAACGACCTCTATCGTCGTGTCATCATTCGTAACAACCGTCTGAAGAGACTGATGGAGATTAAGGCTCCTGAGGTGATCCTCCGTAATGAGAAGCGTATGCTCCAGGAGGCTGTTGACTCACTTTTCGATAACAGCCGTAAGTCTTCAGCTGTTAAGAGTGATAGCAACCGTCCTCTGAAGTCACTCTCTGACTCACTGAAAGGTAAGCAGGGACGTTTCCGTCAGAACCTTCTCGGTAAGCGTGTTGACTACTCTGCACGTTCGGTTATCGTTGTAGGTCCTGAACTGAGGATGGGTGAGTGCGGTCTGCCGAAGCTGATGGCAGCTGAGCTCTATAAGCCGTTCATCATCCGCAAGCTCATCGAGCGTGGTATTGTGAAGACGGTTAAGAGTGCCAAGAAGATTGTTGATCGCCGTGAGCCGGTGATCTGGGATATTCTGGAAAATGTGATGAAGGGTCATCCTGTTCTGCTGAACCGTGCACCAACACTTCACCGTCTGGGTATACAGGCTTTCCAGCCTAAGTTGATTGAGGGTAAGGCTATTCAGCTGCATCCATTGGCTTGTACCGCGTTCAATGCAGACTTCGATGGCGACCAGATGGCCGTTCACCTTCCGTTGTCCAATGAGGCTATCCTTGAAGCTCAGCTGTTGATGCTTCAGAGTCATAACATCTTGAATCCAGCCAATGGTGCGCCTATCACCGTTCCTTCTCAGGATATGGTTCTCGGTCTCTATTACATTACCAAGATCCGTCCGGGCGCAAAGGGAGAAGGTCTGACCTTCTACGGGCCTGAAGAGGCTATCATTGCTCACAATGAGGGCAAGTGCGATCTCCACGCTTTGGTAAAGGTTATCGTTGACGATATGGTTGACGGACAGCCTGAGCGCCACATGGTTGAGACTTCTGTAGGTCGTGTCATCGTGAATGGAATCATCCCGAAGGAAGTAGGATATGTCAATAAGATTATCTCTAAGAAGAGTCTGCGTGACATCATTGCTGATGTTATCAAGAACGTAGGTTTCGCCGAGGCTTGTGATTTCCTTGACGGTATCAAGAACCTGGGCTATCGTATGGCTTATCTGGCAGGTCTTTCATTCAATCTCGATGATATCATCATCCCGAAAGAAAAAGCCGATCTGATCAAGAAGGGTAATGACGAGGTTCGTCAGATTACTGACAACTATAATATGGGCTTTATCACCGACAACGAGCGTTATAATCAGGTTATTGATACTTGGACGCACGTTAACAATGATATTGGTAATATCTTGCTTAAGCAGATGACTGAGGCAGACCAGGGATTTAACGCTGTGTTCATGATGCTCGACTCTGGTGCCCGTGGTTCTAAGGACCAGATTAAGCAGCTCTCTGGTATTCGCGGTCTGATGGCTAAACCTCAGAAGGCAGGTGCCGAGGGACACCAGATCATTGAGAACCCGATTCTGTCGAACTTCAAGGAGGGTATGTCTGTGCTGGAGTACTTCATCTCTACCCACGGTGCCCGTAAGGGTCTTGCCGATACCGCTATGAAGACGGCCGACGCAGGTTATCTGACCCGTCGTCTTGTCGATGTTTCCCATGATGTGATCATCACTGAGGAAGACTGCGGTACTCTGCGTGGTCTTGTATGTACAGCATTGAAGAGCGGTGACGAGGTTATCTCAAGTCTCTCTGAGCGTATCCTTGGTCGTGTTTCTGTCCATGATATCATCAATCCAAAGACAGGTGAGGTTATCATTGAGGCTGGTGAGGAAATTACCGAAAGTGTGGCTGAGGCTATTGAGGCTTGCGACATTGAAAGCGTAGAGATCCGTTCGGTGCTCACTTGTGAGTCAAAGAAGGGTGTCTGCATGAAGTGCTATGGACGTAACCTCGCAACCCGCCGCATGGTACAGAAGGGTGAGGCTGTCGGTGTGATTGCTGCTCAGGCTATCGGTGAACCTGGTACACAGCTGACGCTTCGTACGTTCCACGCCGGTGGTGTGGCTGCCAACGCAGCAGCCAATGCAAGCATCGTATCTAAATATGATCGTGCCATGATTGAGATGGAGGAGGTTCGTACTGTTCCGTTCGATGAAGATGGACGAGACTGCGAGATGGTTGTCAGCCGTTTGGGTGAACTCCGCTTCGTTGATCCAAATACGAAGATTGTCCTCTCAACAGTGAATGTGCCTTATGGTTCTTCTCTCTATTTCCATAATGGTGACGAGGTTGCCAAGGGTGACAAGATTGCTCAGTGGGATCCGTTCAATGCTGTTATCGTGACAGAGTTTGCCGGTACCCTGAAGTTCAATGATGTCATTGAAGGTGTTACCTTCCGTGCAGAGACTGATGAGACCACAGGTTTGACCGAAAAGATTGTTACAGAGTCGCGTGACCGTACAAAGGTTCCCACCTGTGACGTCATAGGTTCCGACGGTGAGGTTATCGGTACCTATAGCTTCCCTGTAGGTGGCCACGTAGTCGTAGAGGATGGCCAGACCGTCAAGACTGGTGAGACCCTCGTCAAGATTCCACGTGCTGCTGCCAAGGGTGGTGATATCACCGGAGGTCTGCCTCGTGTAACTGAGCTCTTCGAGGCTCGTAATCCGTCGAACCCTGCTGTGGTATCCGAGATCGATGGTGAGGTCACCATGGGTAAGGTAAAGCGTGGTAATCGTGAGATCATCGTTACCTCTAAGACTGGTGAGCAGCGTCATTATCTCGTATCGCTGTCAAAGCAGATCCTTGTTCAGGAGCATGATGCTGTGCGCGCTGGTACCCCATTGTCTGATGGTGTTATTACACCTGCCGACATTTTGGCTATTAAGGGTCCCACCGCTGTTCAGGAGTATATCGTCAACGAGGTACAGGACGTTTATCGTCTTCAGGGTGTGAAGATCAACGACAAGCACTTCGAGATTATTGTCCGCCAGATGATGCGTAAGGTACAGATTAATGAACCTGGTGATACCTCTTTCCTTGAGCAGGAGATTGTCGACAAACTCGATTTCTCTGAGGAGAACGATCGTATCTGGGGTAAGAAAGTGGTTATCGATGCCGGTGACTCTGAAAACCTGCAAAAGGGTCAGATCGTAACGGCTCGTAAGCTGCGCGACGAGAACTCTATGTTGAAGCGTCGTGACCTGCGACTTGTTCAGGTACGTGATGCCGTTCCCGCAACGTCTACTCAGATTCTTCAGGGTATTACGCGTGCTGCCCTTCAGACCAAGTCGTTCATGTCTGCTGCTTCGTTCCAGGAGACCACGAAGGTGCTTAATGAAGCTGCTATCCGTGGAAAGGTAGATTATCTGGAGGGAATGAAGGAGAATGTGATCTGTGGTCATCTTATCCCTGCTGGTACCGGTCTGCGTGAGTTCGAGAAGATTATTGTCGGCTCCAAGGAGGAGTATGAGCGCATTCAGGCTAACCGTAAAAACGTGCTTGACTTTGCAGAAGAGGCAATTCTTGAAGAAAAATAAGTGCTAGCGAGAGCAAATAGGCATTAATTATTGCAAAAAGTGTTATATCTTGTTAAATCGGCAATGATATAACACTTTTTCTTTATTATATATTAGGTGGAATCGGAAAATGTTTGTACCTTTGCAGCCCGAAACGCCCTTCTACGTGGATTTGGGGTGTGTAATATGCTGAATATAAACAAAATATACATATATATAATTTAAATTAAAAGTATTATGCCTACAATTTCACAATTGGTAAGAAAAGGCAGAAGGGTCATTGTTGACAAGTCAAAGTCACCTGCTTTGGATAACTGTCCTCAGCGTCGTGGTGTCTGCGTACGTGTCTACACAACAACCCCGAAGAAGCCTAATTCGGCTATGCGTAAAGTAGCCCGTGTTCGTCTGACAAATCAGAAGGAAGTTAACTCTTACATTCCTGGAGAGGGTCACAACCTGCAGGAGCACTCTATCGTGCTCGTTCGCGGTGGTCGTGTGAAGGATCTTCCAGGTGTACGTTATCACATCGTTCGCGGTACACTGGATACTGCTGGTGTTGCTAACCGCACACAGCGTCGTTCAAAGTACGGAGCTAAGCGTCCAAAGGCTAAGAAGTAATGACCGGAGAAGGTCAGTCGAGCCAAAAGAAACAAATTTTAAATCGTTTTGCTGGAGTGTTATAAAGGTTGAGTAAATGCTCGCGTGAGAGCGTTGAAGAACAAGTAAGAACAGCCCCCAAGCAGAATTTAAACATTCAAAACAAAATGAGAAAAGCAAAACCAAAGAAGCGTGTGATCCTGCCGGATCCCGTGTTCAACGACACCAAGGTGTCTAAGTTTGTGAATCACTTGATGTACGACGGCAAGAAGTCAAAGTCGTACGAAATCTTCTACAATGCTCTTGAGACAGTGAAGGCCAAGATGCAGAACGAGGAGAAGTCAGCTCTGGAGATCTGGAAGCAGGCTCTCGACAACATCACTCCTCAGGTGGAGGTAAAGAGCCGTCGTATCGGTGGTGCTACCTTCCAGGTACCTACGGAAATCCGTCCTGACCGCAAGGAGAGCGTTTCAATGAAGAATATGATTTCTTTTGCACGTAAGCGTAGTGGTAAGTCTATGGCCGACAAGCTTGCTGCTGAGATCATGGATCTTTCAACAACCAGGGTGGTGCCTTCAAGCGTAAGGAGGATATGCACCGCATGGCTGAGGCTAACCGCGCATTTGCTCACTTCAGATTCTAAGATAGGTATTTAGGTAAAAGATAATAAGGATAATTAAAATGGCAAATCGCGATTTACATTTGACGAGAAACATCGGTATTATGGCTCACATCGATGCCGGTAAGACCACTACTTCTGAGCGTATCCTGTTCTATACAGGTAAAACGCACAAGATCGGTGAGGTACACGATGGAGCAGCAACGATGGACTGGATGGCTCAGGAGCAGGAGCGCGGTATCACTATTACTTCCGCTGCTACAACCTGTAACTGGACATGGAATAATAAGACATTCAAGATTAACCTGATTGATACTCCGGGACACGTTGACTTCACTGCTGAGGTGGAGCGTTCTCTGCGTGTGCTCGATGGCGCTGTGGCTACTTATTCGGCAGCCGACGGCGTTCAGCCTCAGTCTGAGACCGTATGGCGTCAGGCTGATAAGTACAATGTACCCCGTATCGGTTACGTGAACAAGATGGACCGTTCTGGTGCTGACTTCTTCGAGACTGTTCAGCAGATGAAGGACATCTTGGGCGCAAACCCTGTTGTTATCCAGGTGCCCATCGGTGCTGAGGAGAACTTCAAGGGTCTGGTTGACCTGATTAAGATGAAGGCTATTCTGTGGCACGATGAGACCATGGGTGCTGAGTATGACATAGAGGAAATTCCTGCCGACCTGGCTGCAGAGTGCGACGAGTGGCGTAACAAGCTGCTTGAGGCTGCTGCCGAGTACGACGAGGCTTTGATGGAGAAATACTTCGATGATCCTAACTCGATTACTGAGGATGAGATTATCGCTGCTATCCGCAAGGGTACTATCTCTATGCAGTGCACCCCGATGCTGCTCGGTTCTTCTTATAAGAACAAGGGTGTGCAGCCTCTGCTCGACTATGTGTGTGCATTCCTGCCCGCACCTGTAGACGTAGAGGTTATCAAGGGTACCAACCCCAACACCGATGAGGAGGAAGACCGTAAGCCCTCTGAGGAGGAGCCTACAGCTGCCCTGGCATTCAAGATCGCTACCGACCCATATATGGGACGTCTGGTGTTCTTCCGTGTCTACTCAGGTAAGATCACTGCCGGAAGCTACGTATTCAATCCACGTTCTGGTAAGAAAGAGCGTATCAGCCGTCTGTTCCAGATGAACTCAAATAAGGAAATCCCTATGGAGTCAATCGATGCCGGTGATATCGGTGCAGGTGTAGGCTTCAAGGATATCCGTACTGGTGATACTCTTTGTGATGAGGGACATCCCATCGTACTCGAGTCGATGACCTTCCCCGACACGGTGATTTCTATTGCCGTTGAGCCGAAGAGCCAGGCCGACATTGCTAAGCTCGACAATGGTCTTGCTAAGTTGGCCGAGGAAGACCCGACCTTCACCGTACGTACCGACGAGCAGAGTGGTCAGACCATTATCTCGGGTATGGGTGAGCTTCACCTCGATATCATTATCGACCGTCTGAAGCGTGAGTTCAAGGTTGAGTGTAATCAGGGTAAGCCTCAGGTTAACTATAAAGAGGCCATCACTAAGACTGTCATGGGTTACCGTGAGGTTTACAAGAAGCAGTCGGGTGGTCGCGGAAAGTTTGCCGATATCATCGTGAACGTTGGTCCTGTTGATGAGGATTACAACATCAAGGAGAACGGACCTCTGCAGTTCATCAACGAGGTGAAGGGTGGTAACATCCCCAAGGAGTTTATCCCTGCTATCCAGAAGGGCTTTGAGGCTTCTCTGAAGAATGGTATCCTCGGTGGTTATCCTATGGATTCTCTGAAGGTAACTGTAGTCGATGGTTCATTCCACCCCGTTGACTCTGACCAGCTCTCATTCGAGATTGCAGCCCAGATGGCTTACAAGGCAGTCTGTGCTCAGGCCAAGCCCGTGCTGATGGAGCCCATTATGAAACTCGAGGTTGTTACACCTGAGGAGAACATGGGTGACGTGATCGGTGACTTGAACAAGCGTCGTGGTCAGGTAGAGGGTATGGACGAGGCTCGCTCGGGTGCCCGTGTCGTAAAGGCAATGGTTCCCCTGTCTGAGATGTTCGGTTATGTAACCGCTCTGCGTACCATCACTTCAGGTCGTGCTACCAGCTCTATGGAGTACGATCACCATGCACCACTCTCAAGCTCAATCGCTAAGGCTGTGCTCGAGGAGGTCAAGGGCCGTGCCGACCTGGTATAAGCGCTTCACGCAATATAAAATGCAAAAAATAGAAAATGGGGTCTGCTGCTGAGCAAATGACTCTTTAGTAGTAGCCCCATTTTCACATTATTAAATTATTAAATATTATTTTCAAAATGAGTCAGAAAATTCGTATTAAGCTGAAGAGAGCAGAGAAGATTGTGAAGGCTGTTAAGGCCACAGGTGCTATCATCAGCGGTCCTATCCCCCTTCCCACACACAAGCGTATCTACACCGTGAACCGTTCGACCTTCGTCAACAAGAAGGCTCGTGAGCAGTTCCAGCTGTCAGACTTCAAGCGTCTTATCGACATCTATAGCTCAACAGCTAAGACCGTTGACGCCCTGATGAAGCTTGAGCTCCCCAGCGGTGTTGAGGTAGAGATCAAGGTATAGTATTATCTAATCTCAATATAAGAGAAAGCGGCGCATCCGATATTATCGGTAGCGCCGTTTTTTTGTTTAGTCATGCTCTTGCAGCCAGTCGGTCAGTACCTCGCAATACTCTTTGTGGGCATCTACGAAACACATGTGACGGGAATGCCGGAACAGATGCCATCGGCTGTGAGGAATATTCTCATATAGCGAAGCGGCGACAACAGGTGTGCATATATCGCGCGTACCACTGCAGATCAGTGTCGGTTGTAATATCTGGCCCAACTTATCGGTATACTCAAAATCCTTCAGGCTACCGAGGGGCTGATACTCATTGGGGCCCCAGCCATATAGGTAAGCCTCTGTGCCGGCACGCTTCGGACGCCTTAAGCACTCCGGCGAGTTCTCATCGATGCTGGTCACATAGAGCTCGAAATAATGCTCATTGGCGCGAAGGTAGTCTGGGTCGTCCCATTTCCCTGTGGCTTCTGCCTGCCTGATGGCCTCCTGGTCTTCAGCCGACATATACTTGATGAGACGGTGTTGTTCACTGGCCCACAGTGAGCTGGAGGCGTGACCTGACGAGAGGATCATCGATTTGACGCCTGTGGGATTGTTGTCTATTGCATACGCTATAGCCTGCATGGCTCCCCACGACTGGCCAAGGATATGGACATGATCAAGGTGGAGATAGTCGCGTAAGGCGATAAGCTCGTCTATCCACGTCTGAAGCGTCCAGAGCTCAGGGTGTCCGTCGAGATAGGAGTTACCGCAGCCTATCTGATCGTATGATATGACTTGCCGCCCGGTGTCGGCTATGCAGTCGAGTACTTCGAAATAGTTGTGGGTACTTCCCGGACCGCCGTGGAGTAGCAGCAATGGCGTTTTGTCTGAAGGCTCGCCTACAATGCGGTAGTAAGTCTGGTAGCCTATAAAGGGCATATAGCCCTCGGTAATTTGATGGTTCATTTTGTATTTCAGCTTTATAATTATTTGATTGCCGATGCGAAAATACAAATTTATTTCCGGAATTGCAAACTTTTAGAGATTTTTTCGTCTCCCCTCATAATATGATGAGACTAAGCAACCTCGGTATATGTCATGTCCCCGTGAGTTCTAAGAAAATCGTTTCACAAATCGAGAGAAATTGCTTGTCGATTTTTCTACCATTTTGATTTTCAGCCTTTTAACTGTCGAAATCTGAGAAACGCACTTTCTGGAGTTTTTCTCTTATTTTCTTTGTGTGTTTCGGATAATCTCCCTAACTTTGCCTGCGAATTGAGCTCTTTAAGGCTCGATTGTTGATTAATAGCTCGACAGCGTCCGTCGTGATGACGGATACTGTTTCAAAGATTAAAAAAGATTAAATAATAGTCCCGTCATGCAATGTTTTGGGGGCTTATCTGTTATAAAGGTAAAGAAGCATAGAAAAAGGAAGCAAATATGAAAGTTAGATTCAATTGTTTGATCATGAATAAGCAAAGAATTATAGAGAGTTTTATGCTGTTGGCGGTGATGATTGCTATTGATTCAAAAGCTCAGGCAACTTATATCGTCGATGGTATTAAGTATTACACTAATTTTGAATCCCAGACGGCCTATGTGACATGCAAATTCCCAATACCGGCATACAAAGGAGATATAATAATTGCCAGTACTGTTGCAGGATTGCCAGTCGTTGGGATTGATGAACAGGCATTTGCTGATTGCGATGAAGTGACTTCTGTACTATTACCAGAAACAATCCAATATATTGGGAATATTGCATTTAAGGGTTGTAAAGGGCTAAAGAGCATTAATTTTCCCAGTAGTCTTAAAACCATTTGTACAGATGCCTTCAAAGAGTGCTCCAATCTGACCTCTTTAGAATTTCCATGCACTCTTTCCAACATAGAAAGTTCTGCATTTTGGGATTGTAAAAGTTTGAGGAAGATATCATTTTATACAGACTTGTTAATGGCAGAGAATACTTTTTTTGGCTGTGATAACCTTGATTCTGTCACGGTATATTTGGGCAATAAAACAACTATTGATCAATCTTACTATGGTTTGCGGACTGCTAGACACATAACATTACCAGAGGGATTGACAAGTATTTCATCTTTTGTGATGAGTAATATGTGTTTCAATTCTATCTCTTTACCGTTTACTCTTGTTGATCTTGGTCATGGTGTTTTCAATACTTGCGAAAATCTAGACTCGATTATAATTCCAGACAATGTTAAAACGATATCAAAATATATGTTTGGTGATTGCAAGAAACTGGTGTCTGTCACTATTCCAGATGCCATTGATTCCATTGGTGATTATGCGTTTTCTCGCTGTGTGGCCCTTTCTTCGATAAAGCTACCAGATTCTTTGAAATATATAGGGAGTTATGCTTTTCAAAATTGTAAAGCACTAAATGAGTTGCATCTGCCTCAGAAAATCAGTTCCATAGAAGATTACGCGTTTGATGGATGTTCCAGTTTAACAAGTTTGACGATACCAGAAGGGGTTACAACGATTAGTGAAAATGCTTTTGCCTTAAGTACGGGGTTGGTCTCTATCTCATTACCCAAGACTTTGACTGTTTTGGAATCTCAGGCCTTTTCAAATGAATATAAAAACGAGGATAAGTTAAAGGAGATTTTTTGTTATGCACCGATTCCTCCCATGCCATCAAAAGAGTTTGACGTAAATATGGGTATCCAAACTGATCCATTCTTATTCAGAAGTTATGAAGCTACTGTTTATGTACCAGAGGGATGTAAAGACATATATGAGAATAATAGAGTATGGGGCAGATTTGCCAAAATTGAAGAGCTGAATACCAGCGGTATTCAGCATAAGGAAATAGATGAAGACTCGATTGTTGGCATATACACTCTGAGGGGTGAGAGGGTACAATCATCTAACCACAAAGGTCTTTTCATTATTAAAATGAAAGATGGCTCTACAAAGAAAATGCTGAAGAATTAGATAAAAGTCATAAATATCAGCATAATCATGCAAGATTTGCAGGGTTATCAGGGATAGAAATATAGAATCAAAAATAAGATTGATCATGAAGAAACAAGGCATTTTTCTAACGTTGATGCTGCTGGCAGTGACGATGCTGGCAGGATGCAACGACATGGGAGTTATTGATGAGCCGGTAGAGAATACTAAAAAAAGTATGGTTGGAGTATGGCAACTCCTGAACTATAATGGTGGCTTTACTGGGCAAAGCGTGGATATCGAACCTGGTGACGTCACTATTACATTCGCTGAGGATGGGGAGATGAAAGTCGACAAGCAAACAGAATTGCAGGTCCCTTTTCCTTCAGGTACCACTACATACTCTTTCGTAGAGATTGAGAGATCTATTTTCACAGGAAAACCAAGAAGAGTATTAGCGATTGGTACGCCCTCTCCTTGGAGGATGTATTATAGTTATACGTTTCAAGAGGGAATGTTAGTCCTCTCGGAGGAGGCCTATGATGGTTATAGCTACGTATTAAGGAAAGTAAGATAGTCCTCTACTCTTTCGGCTTGGTGCGGTGGCGGAGGGTATTTATAAAAAGATCAGTCAAAATTTGGAAATTTCAGAAAAACTATCTATATTTGCACCATGAAACGTATAGAGAACAAATAGAATGGGTAGTATTCAGGATATATACGAAGCAATTGCTGCAGAGGGATTTACTGAGGCAACCCTTCAACTCATAGATAACCACGTAAACGAGATACAAAATGGAACCAGAGATTTTTATCGCTTCAATCTTACAGAGCATGCAGGATTCTGCAAGGCAGGTCCGGTCCTCATTGGGGCGTCCATCATCGCAAGCTACGCGACAAGAAGCCTTACAGCAAGTAGCAATGCTCAAGGCTGCGAAGGAAGCCCAGCAAACTGGCAAATAGACGAATGCCAAGAACAACTCATAGAACAATGGGCTAGAACAGCACGTCTATGGGTTGATAACTCTGATCAACTGTTAACTGAGACCTTTGGTCCTATGATTGCACAGGGCGCAGAAGCAAAGGTTTATTACCGTGAAGGCGACAAATCAGTTATTAAAGAGCGAGCATCAATTTATTCTACTACACAAAAAGCACTTGATGCAATAGCTCTTCATAACTATCTATTTCCAGAGACAGCCATGAAGGGTCTTCATTGATGAAGTCAGTTCTAGCCCCATTTGTATAGACTGCATCGTAAAGTTTGTCTGATTAAAATGTTATTTCGGCCCTTAAAAAACACCAAGCAGCCTCAAAAGCAAAGAAAATCGTTTCTCAAATCGAGAGATATAGTTTATTGATTTCGCTACAAGTCTGATTTTCAGCCATTTAACCATCATAATCCGAGAAACGCCCCGCGACGCAGATTTATAGGAAATCACACCCCATTCTCCCAAGAAATGCCTACCTTTGCACCAGCATAGAAGACGAGAATGATTAAATAATCCTAAATCTTCGCGAAATCGTGCAAGGTTTACTGGGGTTATCAGTTATATAAGTAAAACCATAGAAAAAGAAAGCAAATATGAAAGTTAGATTCAATTGTATGATTATGAAGAAACAAAGTTTTTCTGCCATTCTAATGTTGCTGGCAGCGGTGCTGCTGGCGGCTTGTAACGGTGATGATAATGTTGTTAACCCTATTACCACTGATGTTAATGTTTTGCTCATACAATCAGACAAGGGTAAAACCAGTACGGGGTCACTGTATAAAAGTGGCGAGGTTTATAATCCCCCTCATTGCTACATAAGCAAGGAAATCTGGTATAATAATGGAACTTCGAAGACAATATATCATATGGATTTTACAGCCAATATTAAAGGTTCTGATGTCTTCGATTTGCTCAATATTTGTTTCGAAAGCAACGAGCCTATGAGTTTCAGCGATCTGAAAGTCGGAGATACATTTGACAATAGCCAATTCCATGCTAGCGCAGCGTACACACCTACATGGATGGAAGCCATCATGAAACAGACAACGGCCTTAAGTGGTAATGTCACAGTAGTAGGCACGAGTAAGGTTGGCGACAAATCGCTCATGACGCTAAGACTCTCTGACCTTCGCTTTGATGCCATTGATCATTCATGTATTTATACTGTTAATGGCATTGTGGATTACGAAATATGGGACATTCAATACGAATAGCCCCGTGGGGACAGGTCCTGTTGCTGTTATATAAGTAAAGAATCAAAAATAAGTTTGATCATGAAGAAACTATTTATTGTTGCAGCCATCGCGCTGCTAGGAGGAATGGTGACAGCATGCAGTAGTGATGATGATAAGATAGTAGAATTGCAGAACGGTCCGTTTGAAGGGATTATCTACAGTTCTGGAGGCAAGCCAGTGGAATCCAGTCCTCTTTCTGTCTTTTTCACCAAAGAACTCCATTCTCCGTACTATTACGAAACGGAAGACGGGCGTCATCTCAAAGATATGACATTCTTTGACGAAGGAAACAAAGACAGTTGCTTGATTATCAACAGTGTAGAAGATTTTCAAACTGTCTACAAAGGCTCCAGCCCACTACCTGAAGTGGATTTCAGCAATAATTCCATATTTCTTTGTAGGACATCTGTGCCTGAAGGATCATACAAAATTTACAAAGCATCGCTTTCAGACCATGGCGAGAATTATATCCTTGATTTAGGGCTAGTCCACTATACCAGCGGCATTTCTACATGTATGGTGATACCTGTCTTCTATTGGAAGCTTATGCCCAAAATGGAGAATAAAGAGGTTGTTATAGATAAATCTGTCACAGATTCTGAAAGGTAATCAAATCCCTCTACTCCTTCGGCTTGGTGCGGTGGCGGAGGGTGCGGAGGGTTTCTTTGGAGATTGAGAGAATGCGGAGGATGTCGAGTTCTGACTTTCCCATTTCCTGAAGGATGAGGAAGACCAGGCGGTGGTTGGTTAGTTTGTCTTCACGTGGGATGGCCTTTAGCTGTTGTATGGTCCTGTAGTTCGTGGCGGTATAGTATTCCAGGAACAGCGTTTTGTCTTCCTTGCTCCAATGGCTGATGTCCCTGTTTGCGACGATGTCGTCGTAGAGCACACGGCCCTTGTTCAGTCCAGGTGCGCGATTGTCCATGATGTCGCTGATCTGCTGGTTCAGTTCTTCTATCTTTTTCTGCGCGTCAGATCCAGTAGCTTTCAGTGCGTCTATCTGGTTCAGGCAGTCGTTGATCTGCATCTGATAGCCCTGCAGTTTGATTTTGTTCAGGTAGCGACGACGGATGTACAGCCCGATACCAGCAAGAAGAGCCAGAGCCAGGATCATAATGCCCCACTGCCAGCGGATAATAGCCTGGTCTTTCGCATGCATAGCCGTCTCATGGTCAAAACGCGTCTGAAGGTCTTTGATCGTATCGTTTCTCAGTTTGTCTTCAATGCTATCGCGGATCTCAAAGATTTGCGTTACCATATCGGAAATGCTATCCGTTTTACCATGTTCCAAGTCATATTCAATCAGATTACGGATAATATTGTCTTTGGGTGTCTGATCTGGTACAGCAAGAGCCTTTTTCAAATAATGATATGTTTCCTCTGCTTTACCCTCATCATATGCGATTTCTGCTAAGTGCTCATAAGCTGCAGTCATTTCTTTATATGATAATGCTTTATGGAAATATTTTTTTGCTTCTGTTAGATTGTGGCCCATAAACATATATCCCAAATTCGAGAGTAAATTAGGTAACCAATATTTATCTACATATTTAATTAGTGGCGGTATTTTGCTTAGGATAATTATGGAACTATCCTCATGATTTAAATTATGATAGGCTAGCTCTAATTCATACAATGCATATACCATACGCCTTTTATTATCCAACCTGTTTGCCAACTCCAGAGTCTTTTTTGCATAATAAAGTTCAAGGTTATAGTTTGCGCATTGACGATTAACGAAACAAATCCCCTCTGCTATTTTATATTGTTGATACAAGCCTCGTGATTGTTCTGCAAATTTTTCTGCCTTTTTATAGTATTGAATAGCTTGCTGATACATCTTCCGCATACCAAATCCAATAGCCTTATAATAAAACGCATCTGCCAATTTCTCTGCGTTGCCCTCTTTCTGATAATAATCAATAACTTCGTCCAGTAGACTGTCTGGTGATGCAGCCGGCTTATTTGCCAAATAGCCCGTTTGAACTTTCAGAAGATTATAGTGTGCTTGATCCTCCTGATTCTTGATGGTCGTTTCATCAATTGATGATATCATCTGGTAAGCTGAATCATATTCTTCCTTAAAAACCAAGGAATCCACCTCAGTCAATTTCCTACTGATGCTACCAGTCTGACAACTCAGCAGCATCAAAAAACCAACGACGATAAGACTGGCTTGTTTCATTTTCATTCGCATTTTGGCGACAAAGTTACTAAAAGTAGTCGAAATGGGAGGCTGATTTCCCATCTTTGATCGAAGAAAAGCGTTTCTCTATTTGCCAAAAATGACCTTTGGATTCTACTATGTGTTTGAGCATTAGCCTTTTAACCCCTAAAAAGTGAGAAACGCCCCGAAATGCATATTATGAGTTTATTTTGCCATTGTTCCAAAGAAAATGATTACTTTTGTCGCAGCAAAAATATTGCTAATAAGAACAGTATTTGAGAAATGAACACAGTTATGAATCTTATCAAAATGTGCATGAGTCCTTAAAAAATATCCCGAATAATTTGGGAGGCTCAAAGAATAACAGTATCTTTGCACCCGACATTATGATTATGGGAGCTATGACAGCTTTCTTGCCATTCCTTTAAAATCGTTATACAAGTTTATGCGCGGGAAAGAATGTCTGCCGGCTCACACCTCCAAACGGGGGCGTGGGCTTTGGCTATGGCATTCGCGCATAGGTGTAACGAGCCTTAAGGAATGATGATGTAGTCAGTAAACAAGCCCAGCCCCTTTTTTATCAACTTCCATTTGTTTTATTGATAAAAAGGAATTAGAAATATGAATCACAACGAAGAAATCCCAGAAAATCTGGGAGGACTTGGCGACATGCTGCCCGCCGATGTCCTGAAGATGGTGAACGAACTGCTGGAGCAACTGCACCGGAAAGACAAAGATCACCAAGGCAGCATAGTATTAAACATCTATGAAAAAGGAAGCCTCCATGTGGATCATGTGGATAACCAGAACTTCTATGGAGATAAGTGTCTCCGCCCAACACAACAA
>ONKL01000022.1 GCA_900318395.1 uncultured Prevotella sp. | reverse complement strand
TCGTTGATCCTTCAAACATGAAGCAGGTTCGTGACCTGTTGTGTCTCCGTTAAACCTATTGTCGAACATTTAAAGTAGAAAAATTATGCCAAGATCAGTTAATCACGTTGCATCAAGAGCAAAGCGTAAGAGAATTTTGAAGCTTACCCGCGGCTATTTTGGAGCCCGCAAGAATGTTTGGACAGTAGCAAAGAACACATGGGAGAAGGGTTTGACCTATGCCTATCGTGATCGTCGTAACAAGAAGCGCAACTTCCGTGCCCTGTGGATTCAGCGTATCAACGCTGCCGCACGCCAGGAAGGTCTGAGCTACTCAGTATTCATGGGTAACCTTGCAAAGGCAGGTATCGAGATCAACCGTAAGGTGCTCGCTGACCTCGCTATCAACAATCCCGAGGCTTTCAAGGCCATCGTGGAGAAGGTTAAGTAAAGAAATCGAACGTCTTTATTAATTATAATCCCTGCCAGAAGCCTGGCAGGGATTATTTGTAACAGGAAAGATTGCAGGATAGCTAACCATTAACGAGGATAGGCTTTCATCACGTTGAAGCCATAGTCGAGTAGGATAGCCGACTCTTTGAATCGTGACGACATGCTGCGACTATTGAGCAGGACGAGATAAAGGGTCACGCCATTGCGAGTGGCAGCTGAGGCGAGACAATTGCCTGCTTGACGCGTAAATCCTGTCTTGATGCCCAAACAGCCTTCGTAGGTGGTCAGCAGCGCATTGGTGTTGCGGCAAGGCATGTGGCGTCCGTCAAGGAGATGGATATCCTTCTCTGTTGTTCCCACGATAGCAGCAAAGAGACTGTCTCGCATGCTGTATCGTGACAGTCTGACAAGGTCGCTTGCCGTACTGTAGTTGTTGAGATTAGGGACACCATTGGGATTGGCAAAGTGTGTGTTCGTCATCCCCAGATAAGCAGCTTTCTCATTCATCATGTCGTAGAACCTCAGCGTGTCGCCTCCCAGATGTTTCGCTAAGGCATAGGCTGCATCATTATCGCTCACCAGCATCATTTCGTCAATCAGGTTTCGCATCGTATATTTGTCGCCCAACTTTACTCTGGAGTCTTTGGCGATATAGACATCTTGGGTGATTTCGATGGTATCGCCCATCTGCCCGTTCTCGAGTGCCAGCAGACAAGTCATCATCTTGGTGATAGAGGCCATCGGCCTTGGTTCGTCAGCATTCTTCTCGCTGATGATACATCCTGTGGAGTCGTCAATGAGCATCCACGCATCTGCAGTCAGAGAATTCAGTAGCTCATAGCCTTCAATAGAGTCGAGATGAAGTATCTCGCAGAGCGACGTACTGTCGATCATGTTGATTTTCTCCAATCGTTCCTGCTCAGGACTGAGTTGACGGCTTCCAATAACATCTCCAGATGTGCAGGAAACAATGGCTGCAACTATCAGTAGCAACCATAAAAAAGTATTCTTCATTTTGCTAAATTCCTTTTAATGATAGTGATATTCGATTGCGCCTGCGGTCTACCTCGATGACTCTGACACGAAGGTGCTGATGGAGCTTTACGACATCTGTAGGATGGGCAATGCGGCGATTGGCCATCTGGGAGATGTGTATAAGACCATCTTGGTGTACCCCAATATCAACGAATGCGCCGAAGTTGGTGATATTAGTGACTATACCAGGCAGGATCATGCCTTCCACCAGATCGTCGACAGTCGAAACATTCTTATCGAACTCAAACTCCTCAATCTGCTCACGAGGGTCACGGCCTGGTTTCTCCAGTTCCTTCATGATATCTGTCAGAGTGGGGATGCCCACTTCAGCTGTGACATAACGCTTGATATCAATCGCTTCGCGTTTGTCCTTATTATTTATAAGGTCGGAAACGGAGCAGCCCTGATCCTTGGCCATTTGCTCGACGACGGAATAGCTCTCAGGATGAACGGCTGAATTGTCGAGTGGATTCTTTGCACCAGGAATGCGAAGGAAACCAGCGCATTGTTGGAATGCAGCAGGCCCTAGACGAGGCACTTTCTTCAGTTGGGCACGTGAGGTGAAAGCCCCATTCTCACGACGATAATCCACGATGTTCTTGGCGAGCGTGGGACCAAGACCGCTGACGTACATCAGCAGATGCTGTGAGGCAGTATTGAGATTGACGCCTACGAGATTGACACAGCTCTCAACCGTCTGATCCAACGAGTGCTTGAGTTTTGTCTGATCTACATCGTGTTGATATTGGCCTACACCGATGCTCTTAGGATCGATCTTCACCAGTTCGGCAAGCGGATCCATCAATCTGCGACCGATAGAGACAGCACCACGAACGGTCACATCCTCATCAGGAAATTCGTCGCGTGCTATCTTCGAAGCAGAATAGACGGAAGCTCCGTCTTCGCTAACTGTAAAGACTTGTGGTTTGGTAAACTCCTCTTTCTTTTTCGTGTCGATATTATAGCGGCCAGCCAGAACGTCTTTGATGAAATCGTTGGTTTCACGACTGGCAGTTCCATTGCCTATAGAGATGGCTTCAATCTGGTATTTCTGCATCATCTTCTGGATGGTCATTGCTGCCTCCATGCGCTTGTTGACAGGCGGGTGGGGGAAGATGGCCTCATGATGAAGCAGATTACCTTGAGCATCGAGGCAGACCACTTTGCAACCAGTACGGAAACCAGGATCGATACCCATAACACGTTTCTGACCTAACGGCGCACCAAGAAGCAATTGTCGTAGGTTCTCTGCAAACACGCGGATAGCCTCTTCATCGGCTTTCTCCTTGCTGAGGGTAGAGAATTCGGTCTCGATGGCTGGTTTTAGCAGACGCTTATAACCATCTTCGACAGCTTCGGCCACCAGCTTGCCGCAAGGGGTGTTACCATAGACGTAATGACGTTTCAGGCGTTCAACAGCCTCTTCGTCGTCAGGGGAAATACTGATACGGAGGATCCCTTCGCTCTCTCCGCGACGCATAGCCAGCAGACGGTGAGAAGAACAGCGCTTAAGAGGCTCTTCCCAATCGAAGTAGTCACTATATTTCGCTGCTTCATCAGTATCTGCTTTTGTTTTTACTACTTTCGAGGTGATAAAAGCCTGACGACTGAAGCTGGTGCGTAGCTGTTGACGACTGCGCTCATCCTCGCTGACGATTTCAGCAATGATATCCTGAGCTCCTTTAATGGCTGCCTCTGTATTTGTCACATCGCCTTTGACGTATCGCTCTGCAGCATGCTTTGGATCATGCTCTCTTTGGAGCATGAGTGTCTGGGCCAGAGGTTCCAGACCTTGTTCGCGAGCCACTTGGGCACGAGTCCTGCGTTTGGGCTTGTAGGGCAGGTAGATATCTTCCAACTCTGTTGCATCCCAACAGGCTTCAATACGTTTCTCCAGTTCTGGTGTCATTTTCCCCAGATCAGTGATGGTCTTGGTGACGGTCTCTTTACGTTTCTGTATCTCGTTGAGTTTCTCGTATCTGTCGCTGATGCCGGCTATCTGAACCTCGTCGAGTCCGCCTGTGCGCTCCTTTCTGTAACGCGAGATGAAGGGGATGGTGCAGCCCTCGTCGAGTAGGGCGAGTGTATTGGCAACAGCCTTCTCCTGAAGGTTCATCGCTGTGGCAATCAGTTTGGCAAATATATTCTTTTCCATAAGTCTTGCAGTAAATACGTTAATTTGTGTGCAAAAATAATGAATTTCCATGAGAAATTCGTACTTTTGCAACTTGAAACTGAAAAAAGATGAGAAATAAGTTAGTTTTAGTATTGACAACGCTGCTGATGATGCTTAGTTCTGCGTATGCGCAGGACACTCCCAATTCGTGTCAGGCCAGGCGTATCTTCGATCAGGCCTACAATCAGGTTTTTGGGCCAGAAGGAGCAACGCTGCGCTATGACGTAAATATCATTGGTATCTACAAGACTAATGGTACGATATGGTTCAAAGGGAAGAAAAGAAAGTTCGAGGATGCAAAGGCGTGTTCCTGGAACGACGGTACGACTGTCTATACCTATAGGAAAAAGAAACGCGAGGTGGAGATCTACAGTGCGGCTGACAACAAGTCGGACAAGCACTCGCGCAAATTCCAGTTTGATCCGGAAAACTTCGAATATGGTGTCTCGGAGGAGTCTGATGGGCTGAAAATCACGCTCAAGGCCAAGAAAGGTGTCAAAGGCATCAAGGAGGCCCATGTATTGGTGACTCATAAGACGTATTACCCCATTAGTGTGAGAATCAAGCTCGCCTTTATCTGGACGACCATCAAGATCTCTGATTTCCAGGCTGGAGGTATTCCTGACGAGATGTTCCGTTTCCCTCAGGAGAAGTTTAAGAACTACAAAATCGTAGATAAGCGATGATATCAGTAGAAGGACTGAAAGTAGAGTTTGGTGTGAAGCCGCTGTTCGTTGATGCCAGTTTCGTCATCAATGACAAAGACCGTATCGCCCTTGTGGGTAAGAACGGAGCTGGCAAGTCGACGATGCTGAAGATACTCTGTGGTCAGCAGAAGGCAACAGCAGGAACCGTGAGCATCCCTAACGACTGCAGAATCGGTTATCTGCCTCAGGTGATGAATCTTCAGGACGACACAACTGTCCGTGAAGAAGCCCAAAAGGCCTTTGCTGACATCACAAAGATGAAAGAACGCCTGGACCGCATGAACCAGGAACTGGCTGAACGCACAGACTATGAAAGTGAGAGCTATCTGGCCTTGATAGAGAAATATACGACAGAGCACGAGCGCTACCTGATGATGGGAGCTGACAGTCATGAGGCAGAGCTGGAGCGTACGTTGACAGGACTTGGATTCTTGCGTACAGACTTCGAACGCCCCACTTCAGAGTTTTCTGGAGGTTGGCGCATGCGTATCGAACTGGCGAAGATCCTGCTCCAAAAGCCTGACGTATTGCTGCTCGACGAGCCTACGAACCATCTGGATATCGAGTCGATTCAGTGGCTGGAGCAGTTCTTGGCACAATCATCGAGTGCTGTGGTACTCGTCAGTCACGACCGTGCCTTTATAAATAATGTGTCGAATCGTACGTTGGAGATATCCTGTGGACGAGTTATCGACTACAAAGTGAAATACAACGAGTACGTCGTGCTGCGCAAGGAGCGTCGCGAACAACAGCTCAGAGCCTATGAGAATCAGCAGAAGGAAGTGGCAGAGATGAAGGACTTCATCGAGCGTTTTCGCTATAAGGCTACGAAAGCGGTTCAGGTTCAGCAGAAAATCAAGCAATTGGAAAAGATCGTGCCCATCGAGATCGATGAGGTCGATAACTCTGCGATGCACCTGAAGTTTCCGCCTTGTCTGCGAAGTGGCGACTATCCTGTCATCTGCGATGATGTACGAAAGGACTATGAAGCCCACACCGTTTTCGACCATGTGACGCTGACCATCAAGCGAGGCGAGAAAGTGGCCTTCGTAGGTAAGAACGGCGAGGGAAAATCTACGCTCGTGAAATGTATCATGGGTGAGATTCCCTTTACTGGTGAACTGAAAATCGGTCATAATATCCAGTTAGGCTACTTCGCCCAGAATCAGGCTCAGTTGCTCGACGAGAGTCTCACAGTGTTCCAGACTATTGACTATGTGGCCAAGGGCGAGATCCGCCTGCGAATTAATGATATCCTTGGAGCCTTTATGTTTGGTGGTGAGGAGAGCGACAAGAAGGTTAAAGTGCTTAGCGGTGGTGAGCGCAGTCGTCTGGCGATGATCCGTCTGCTGCTGGAACCAGTCAACCTGTTGATTCTTGACGAGCCTACCAACCATCTCGACATGCCTTCGAAGGACGTGCTGAAGGAGGCCATCAAGGCCTTTGACGGTACGGCGATCATCGTGAGTCATGATCGAGAGTTCCTTGACGGCCTTGTCACCAAAGTCTATGAGTTCGGAGGCGGAAAGGTCAGAGAGCATCTTGGAGGAATCTACGATTTCCTTCAGGCCAAGAAAATCAGTGAGCTGAATGAGCTGGGCAGGACGGAAATTGATTCCCAGCGTGGGAATAATTGTTTCCCAGTAAGGGAACGAAATGTTCCCAAGGAGGGAACATCCAGCGAGCAGCAAGCTCCAGCCCCTGAAGCCTTGGACAAAGTCATCAGCTATGCTGAGCGTAAAGAGCAGCAGAAACGCAAGAACCGTGCAGAGAAGGCTGTGAAAGAGTCGGAGGCTAAGATCGAGAAGTTGGAACAGCGTCTGAAAGAGCTTGACGAGTTGCTGATGCAACCTGAAAACGCTTCGGATATGGTACTTGTGACGGAATATACCACAACAAAGAGTGCCCTCGACGAAGAAGTCGATCGCTGGGAGACTCTCAGTGAACAATTAGAAGAAATTCAAATAATAAACTAACACTTCAATATGAAACGTTTAATTACAATGATGACAATGGCATCGATTTCGATGATGACATTAGCTCAGGAGCCACTTCGCTCAGGTCTGGATTTGACAGACTTTGACACCAGCGTGCGTCCTGGAGATGATTTCTATGAATATGCATGTGGCGGATGGATGAAGAAGAATCCATTGCCCGCTGCCTATTCCCGTTATGGCAGTTTCGATCAGCTGCAGGAGAATAACGACAAGCGTATCAACGGTATTCTTGCAGAACTGCAGGCTAATACTTATGAGGCAGGTACGATAGAGCAGAAACTCAGCGACCTATATAAATTGGCGATGGACTCAGTGCGCCGTAATCAGGAAGGTGTTAGTCCGGTGATGCCTCTGATCAAGAAACTGGAGGCTGCAAAGACAATGCAGCAGCTTCTCGACATCCTGTATGAACAGGCTCCCTATAGTGGCAGTCAGTTCTACTATGCAGGCTTAGGTGCTGATGAAAAGAATGCCACGCAGAATATTCTGAGTGTCTATCAAGGAGGATTGTCGCTTGGTCAGAAGGAGTATTACCTTGATAATGATAAGGCTACGGAAGATATCCGCGAAGCGTTTAAGAAGCACATAGTCAATATGTTCCAGCTCTTTGGCTTCAGTAAAAGTTCGGCTACGAAGAAGATGCAGAATGTTATGAAGATAGAGACTGCACTTGCCAAGGTGAGCAAGTCGCGAACAGAGCTTCGTGACCCAGAGGCCAATTATCATAAGATGACGCTGCAGGAGTTTAGGTCGAAGTATCCCAACCTGCCTTTGGAGAAACTGATGAACGCCCAAGGGCTTGAGAGCAAGTATATCCAGGAAATGATTGTAGGCCAGCCCGACTTCATGGCTGGTGCCAATGATTTGGCGGCTTCTATGAAACCTGCAGAGTATCGTGACGTGATGGAGTGGGATGCTATCTCGTCGGCTGCGAATTACCTGAGCGATGCTGTCGTTGACGAGAGTTTTGATTTCAATGGGCGTAAGCGTTCAGGTCGCAAGGAGAATCATCCACTCTGGAAACGCAGTACCAGTCAGGTGGATAACTTGATGGGCGAGGCGCTTGGCAAGATTTATGTGGGGAAGTATTTCCCTGAGTCTTCTAAGCAGCGTATGGCCACGTTGGTCAAGAATCTCCAGATTGCCCTTGGTGAGCGTATTGCTGCTCAGGAATGGATGGATGACTCAACGAAGGTGAATGCTCTGCTGAAGCTAAACACCTTCTATGTGAAGATTGGCTATCCTGACAAATGGACGGATCTCTCAGATCTGCAGATTGACCCTAAAAAATCTTACTATGAGAATGTTCAGGAATGTATTAAGTTCTGGAATGCTTGGGAGATTAAACATCGTGCGGGTAAGCCCGTAGATCGCGATGACTGGCATATGACACCTCAGACGGTGAACGCCTATTATAACCCCACAACAAACGAAATCTGCTTCCCTGCAGGAATCTTGCAGTACCCATTCTTCGAGCCTACGGCTGACGATGCCTTCAACTATGGGGCTATAGGCGTGGTTATCGGTCATGAGATGACACATGGATTCGATGATAACGGTCGTCTTTTCGATAAAGATGGCAATATGCATGACTGGTGGACAGAGGATGATGGAAAGAATTTTACAACACGTACAGATAAGTATGCTGATTTCTTTTCTGCGATTAGTGTGCTTCCTGATTTGAAGGCTAACGGTCGCCTGACATTAGGCGAAAATCTGGCAGATCATGGTGGTCTGCAAGTGTCATATACTGCCTATAAGAATGCCACCAAGTATAATCCGCTTGGTGAAAAGGACGGCTTGACGGCTGATCAGCGCTTCTTTCATGCCTATGCAGGTGTGTGGGCTGGCAATATCACTGAAGAAGAGATTCGTAATCGCACCAAGAGCGACCCCCACTCACTGGGTCGCTGGCGTGTGAATGGAGCTCTTCCGCATATTGATGCGTGGTATGAAGCTTTTGGTGTGAAGGAGGGCGATAAAATGTACATTCCGCAGTCAGAACGCTTACAATTGTGGTAATTTTGCCAAAAAATAGAAGATTTTTCCGTCGTAAATATAAATTTACGGCGGTTTTTTTTGTTCATTAAGTTTTTTTTCGTAATTTTGCACCTAACTTAAGTTAATTACTTGTTTTATGAATGATATTACTCTGAATCCAGAACGTGCAGGCAGCGGCTCTCAGCAGTTGCATCGTGAACAGTTGACTCGCGAGAGGACTAGCCAAACGCAGACTCAGCAGGCGATGCAGATGCATTCGGCAAAAGGTGTTCAGTGCCCTCATTGTGGTACGATGAACGAGCCTGAAGCCATGTTCTGCGCATCTTGTGGTAATCCCATCGGAATGGCAACCTGCCCTAATTGTGGCGCAGCCATTGAGCCTGATGCTGATTTTTGTGAGACCTGTCGCCATTATATCCGAAAGGACGTTTGCTCTTTCTGTGGTGCAAGGCTTACTGGCCATGAGGCGTTCTGTCCTGAATGTGGCAGTCCGCGAGGCGGAATCGTTTGCCCTGTTTGTCGTACGTTGAACGATTTCTCTTTTTGTAAGCAGTGTGGAACACCTTTGACTGATGATGCTCGTCAGTTGATGGAGCGTGTCAGAGAGACCCCCGAGTTCAAGGAAATGCAGCGCCTGGCTACTGAGATACAGGAACTTGAGATGAAGATTCCATATCGTTCTGAGCGTGAAGTGCTTCGTGATCAGAAGAATATCAAACTTCGTGAACGTGTGCTGAAACTCCTGGCAGAGGATCGTGGTGTGGTCAATCCTGTCATCCCAGAACCTGCGAATAAGCGTATGAGCCAGGAAGAATACGATGCCAAGAAGCAGGAACGTCTGAATAGGCTCGCAGATATTCTGGAGCAGATGGCCATGCAGCCCCAGGCAAAGCCTGCTCAGGTGCGCAATTATGCAATGGCCTGCAAGCCTCAGGGGGTCAGATTGGCATGGGAATGTAATTTCAAGCATGCACTCCATTCAAGTCCTTGCGGATGTGCCAAACCGCAGATGGGAGGAAAGTGGATTATACTTGGTAACAATACAAAAAAGGAAATTAAAGACGATATTTAAATGAGTACGGAAAGAACCTTCGATAGCGGAAATGCAATCAACGACGATGCTACCATTCGTCCAGAGGGACTTGATGGAACAATCCGTCCTGCAGAACTCGATGGAACCATACAACCTACCGAATTAGATGGTACAATCCGTCCAGCGACATTGGATGGAACCATACAACCTACCGAATTAGATGGTACAATCCGTCCTGCGACATTGGATGGTACTATTCGCCCTGCTGAAATGCCTGACTCTCAAAACGTGAGCGAAACCTTCAGGGCAGATGGGATTAAATCGCATCAGGAAACCGTATATGATGACGACTTCATCCTGAAGGGCATCAATTATCATAAGATTCAGTGCCTGAGCGACAATTCGGGTGAGGCTCAGGTCTTTCTCGTCGAGCGTAATCATGAGGAATTTGTCCTGAAAATATATTATCCGAGTTTCGACGTCAACAAGAAGATACTTAAGACCGTTCTGAACTTTGATTTTGAGATGATTGTCCATGTATACGACTATGGCAAGACCTATGTAGACGGCAAGCATCGCTATTATGAACTGATGGAGTATCTCCGTGGAGGAACGATAGCAGAATATAAACTGAATGGTGATCTTGACAGGTTCCGCCGCATTGCCTTGCAGGGTGCTGCCGCACTGGCATATTGTCATGGATGCAACATTCTGCATAAGGATGTCAAGCCAAGTAATTTCTTCTTCCGAGACAAGGAGCATACAGAACTGGTGCTTGGCGATTTTGGTATTTCCAGTATATTGGAACAGGACGGAAAGGCGCATAAGACAACTCAGGCCCGTACCCCAATCTATGCTGCTCCTGAGATGTACTCTGATGTCATCGATGGAGTGGTGGAGGTGTCGCCTGCTGCAGATTTCTATTCTCTGGGTATGTGTCTGTTGGCTCTTTGGTTGGGGGAGAACCCGATGAGCTCAAATGAGCGTATTATGATGCGCCAGAAGAACGAAGGCCGAATTCCTCACATCAAGGAACTGCCGGAGCGTGTGCGTATGATTGTGCAGGGTCTGACAGTGGTTAATCCCGTGAACCGTTGGGGATATGATGAAGTTGAACAATGGTTTGAAGGTGGAAGTCCAAAGGTGGATCTCTCTTCGCCATTCCTTAAGTATAAGAGCTTCATTGTCGATCCTGACAGGAATCTGGTGGCAGATAACATCCATGAACTTGTTCCTTTGTTGTTGGATAACGAAAAGGTGGCTATTGGATATCTTTATAATGGTAAGATCAGTGCTTGGTTGGAGTCGTGTGGTAACGAGAAACTGAGTACGATTGTCAAGGATATCGTAGTGAATCGTTATCCTGTAGACCAAAAGGCAGGTCTGCTGGCAGCAGTCTATGTGATGGAGCCTACCTATCCTTATAAAGATGTAAAGGGAAATCTCTGTGACGATGTTCATAGCATTGCCATTTCACTGTTGAGCTATCAGAGTGAATACGGACTGCTGTTGACAAATCCCAATGATTCGCTGTTCCTCTATTTGGAGTCGCATACGAAATGTGATATAGACCGTCTGCGTTCTTATTTCACTCATACAACCAACAAGAATGATCTCAAGATTGCGATCATGCGTTTGGTCTATGAGATTGATCCGGAGATTCCTCTGCTGGCTAAATATCCGTCATCTGATCTGAAGGATATCGTTAAGACCTATGGTAGGGAGACTTTGACGGAAGATGATTGGCACAGCCTGACAGATGGTCGTCTGCTTTCTTGGATGTATAGTCATGAAGATCGTATGGCATGTGAGAGTCTTCGTATTATGACGAAGGATCAGCCATACTCATTGACATTGGCCTATAAGGTGTTATACAATCTGGATCGTGAGGCAGCATACGACTTGGGTAGTGCGTTCACCCCATTACAGGTTGGTGAACAATTATGTGAGCGTCTGAAGAGTGCCGAGCACTTGAGCGATAATGAGTTTGCCGACGAGATGGAAGATATTGTAGCTCTTGAAGGAAGGTTTACCTACTATGCCCAACTTCATGGTTGGACAGAGTTGTATGGTGAACATACTCGTTGCTTCGATTTCAAGAGTGAAGAGAATCGCGAACGTCTGGGCGCTTATGATGTCAAGACCGCAGTCTATCGTTTCTGCCGGATATTGGGAGTTACGCCAGTGTATCTGATGCCTGACGGAACAGAATTTACAGACGGAAGGAATATTGATGCAAGAAACTATTCACAGTTCCGTAGTGAAATCAGGAATGGTTCATTCACACAATGGATGTCGGTATTCTTCCATGAAGATCCCTTTGCAGATTTCTCTGAGGAATATGCCTATGAGCATGCTTTGGAGGAATGGTTGATGGCACTTGGAAAAATCGATTCGACTCAGCGATACTATAAGCGTTTTGTCGATGCCCGTGACGAGACCTCAGCCAGAATCAAGGAGGTGCGTAATAATTGGCAGAAAGCCAGGACAAAGGAGAAGATGTGGCGCATGATTTTCTATGGTCTTTGTGGCTTGTGGATTCTCCTGATGCTGATTATTGGCGTTAAGGACCGCACATTCCTGCTGGGGCATACGTTCCTTTCTATAGGTTTGCCTCTTGGTGGAATGACTGCTGTCATTGTGGGTACCAGAGCCTTCTTCCGGGGTTATGACTTTATGTTCTCCTGTCTGTGGGGACTTTTAGGAGCACTGTCCTCCTTTATACCTATTATTATATTAAAGTATATGGGACAGTCGCATCCCTCGCTCTTTAATATTACCATCGTGGTTATCTCGCTGGTCTATATGTTAGTCTGCCATCTGACAGACTTCCGTGGTGACCAAAAAGCTGACAGTAAACTGATTTCTGAAGTTCTTCAGAATGATATCAAGTCATCATTGCTTGAACCCCTGTTTTACACGTTCAAGACAAAATCATACAGATTTAAGGGTTCGAAATTCGGTTTGTTGAATGATGTGACGGATCAGGTTCGCTCCATTAGTGGAGAGAGTGTGCTGCACTATATCCTTTGGAGTGTGCTGGTGCTGATCTTAGTCCTTGATTTCATCATTTTCAGTCCGAGTCTTCTTAATGTCAGCAATCCAAATGTTGATCATATGAGGACCAGCCCCTCTGCAATAATTAAGCAATTAGAACGAGATGTAGAATAATGGTTTGCGAGAAGTGTCATAAAGAAAATAGAAGCATTGCTAAGTTCTGCAAGTGGTGTGGTCAGCCGCTTGTAAGTCAGGATTTGCTCGATAAGCTGGTAGGTCTTGATGAAGTGAAGAAGCAGTTGAAGACTATTGTCGATACTTATACGTATCTTCGTTCTCGTAAGGATATTGCAAATGTCCGCATATCTGTCAACGCCATCGTTATAGGAGAAACGGGAACGGGAAAGACGGCACTAGCAGAGATACTGCGCGATTACTTCTATCAGCATAAAATCATTGAGAAGCCGAAGCTTACGATGGTAGATGCAGTTGACTACCAGCGCTTTGTTGACAAATGGGATGACAACATCAAGAAGGCCAAGGATGGTATTCTCTTCTTTGACAATGTGCAGAAGCTGTTGCCTGATAAATATTCGAATCAGGTTAATCCGCTTGACAAGCTCTTTGTTGAGATGGATAAGTGGGAGGATAACCCCATTGTGATTATCTCAGGACTGACCAAGGGCTTGGAGGACTTCTTGGAGAGTAACCCAGCTGTAGCTAATCGCTTCAAATACACATTCCGTATGCCTACACCTGGCTATCAGGAGTTGACGGATATTTGTAAATTGAATCTTCGTATCAAGTACGGCATTACAGAGTTCTCAGAAGAAGCAGACAGTCAGTTGTTACGTTTCTTCAAGTATCAGGTGAAGATTAAGGATGAGACCTTCGGAAATGGACATCTGGCCACAAAGACTTCTGAAGATATCTTCACCCAGTTTATCAGTCGTGGTGCTGATGCCAAGCAGGTGGAGAAGTCGGATATCAAGGGCTATGTACCTGAGGAGCGCTCTGTAGAAGATATCCTGAAAGATCTGGATACCTATATCGGAATGGACGAGGTGAAGGCTGCGGTGAAGGAAATGGCTTACTCTGTTCAGAATGCCATGCAGCGTGCACAGCGTGGGCTCGGAGAGCAGGAGAAGATGTCGATGCATATCATCCTTACAGGTAATCCTGGTACAGGTAAGACTACGATTGCCCGCAAGCTTGGTGAGATTCTTGCAGCTATCGGATATCTTGATAGCGGACATGTGGTTGAGGTTGACCGTGCCAAGATGGTAAGTCAGTATCAGGGTGAAACGCCAAAGGTGGTAGATGCTCTTTGTGACAAGGCCAAGGGTGGAATATTGTTCGTCGACGAGGCATATACATTAGCTCCTGTTAGTGCTTCGGGTGATAGGGATGCCCAAGGAGCACAGGCTCTGGAGAAACTGATGAAGCGCATGGAGGACGATCGCGGACAGTTTATCGTGATTGCTGCAGGTTATCGTACCGAGATGGAGAACCTGTTCCGTGTGAACCCAGGTTTCCGCAGTCGTTTCAACTACTTCCTCGATATCAAGGACTACTCGCCAGCAGAACTCTATCAGATTATGCAGGTGTTTGCTAAGCAGAAGAAGTATATCTTCTCACCAGAGGCAGAGGCACTGACGAATAAGATGATCACGGAGATGTACAACTCTCGTGACAAGGACTTTGCAAATGGTCGAACGATGCGTACCCTCTTTGACCAGATCTGTAAGAAACAGGCACAGCGTCTGCAGGGAGTAGATATCTCTTCGATGAGTAATGAGGAACTGATGACTATCAAGCAGGAAGATGTTCCTTATGAGGCTCCAAAGTCTGTCAATGTTGGCGATTGTCTGAAGAAACTGGATGGCCTGGTTGGCTTGGGTGGTGTCAAGAAGGAGATTTCGAACCTGACAGCATTCCTCAACTTGCAGATCAGACGAGGCGAGACCAATACATTCCAAGGCAAGCATTATGTGTTTACAGGAAATCCTGGTACAGGAAAGACGACGGTGGCACGTATTATGGCAGACATCTTCAAGACCTTGGGCGTTGTGTCTCGTGGTCAGTTGGTAGAGGCCGATCGTGCAAAACTCGTGGCAGGTTATTCAGGACAGACTGCCATCAAGACCAATCAGTTGGTAGACCAAGCCCTCGGTGGTGTATTGTTTATTGATGAGGCTTATACCCTGAAGTCAAGTGATGGTGACACCTTCGGTGCCGAAGCTATTGATACATTGTTGAAACGTCTTGAGGATGATAGAGGCAAGTTTATCTGTATCGTGGCTGGTTATACAGACCAGATGCATGACTTCATTGACACTAATCCAGGATTGAAGAGTAGGTTTACCCAGACTATTCATTTCGACGATTATACACCAGATGAACTGACTGAGATATTCCTCCATCTTGCTGAAGGTAAGAACTTTACTGTTGATGAGGATACTCATGCAGCTATCCATAGACAGTTCGAGCAGTTGTATCTGCGCCGCGACAAGAACTTCGGAAATGCGCGTGAAGCTCGCCGTATCTTTAATGAGGCTGTTGAGCGTCAGAGCCAGCGTCTTGTTAAGCTCATGGGCGATCCAGGCTTCAAGGAAAGCGATATGTACAGCTTAACCAAGGAAGATCTTCCGATGGCTCAAAGCGAAGCTGCACGTCCGTTGGATGAGGTTCTTAATGAGCTTGACGAGTTTATCGGAATGCGTGGTGTTAAGAACTCTATTCGTCGTCTGGCCGTACAGAGCATGTTCATGAAGCAGCGTGCAGCCATGGGTGCAGGAAAGGTTCAGCAGATGTCTATGAACTTCATCCTGACTGGTAATCCAGGAACAGGAAAGACTTCTATTGCCCGTAAGATGGGAGAGATTCTCCAGTCAATGGATATTCTGCCTACTTCACGTGTTATCGAGGCAAGTCGCGCTACTCTGGTCGGTAAGTATATGGGAGAGACACCAAAGATTGTCAACAACATGTGTGACAAGGCAATGGGAGGTATCCTCTTTATAGATGAGGCCTATACGCTGAGTGATGGTGGAGACCAATATGGTAAGGAGGCCATTGACACCTTGATGAAGCGTATGGAGGACGATCGTGGCAAATTCGTTGTCATTGCAGCAGGTTATAAGGATAAGATGGATGAGTTCTTGCAGATGAATGCGGGACTTGCCAGCCGATTTACCCATAAGCTGCATATTGAGGACTATAACGAAGATGAGTTGCTTGCCATCTTTAAGCACATGGCACAGAAAGAGCAGTACACCTTATCGCCCACAGCAGAGTTCAAGGCTCTTGATACGATTTACAAGATGGTACTTGCAAAGAACGAGTCTTGGGGTAATGCCCGTGAGATGCGCAATCTGCTTGACGCTACCATCCAGAAGCTGTCGGAGCGTGTATCGAAGATGCCACCAGAGCAGGTGACAAAAGAAACATATCAGATTATATTACCAGAAGATTTATAAAAGATGATTATTTGTCCAGCATGTAAAGAAGAGATAGAAGACGATTCCCACTATTGTGATCAATGTGGGCAGGCTTTGTTGTTCTGCAATCAGTGCGGTCGGGTAGGATTAGGTCGGCGCTGCACTCATTGTGGCGGACTGATGGTTTCGCCTGACGATCGACAGGCAAAGCAGCAAGCAGAGTCTCCTAGTGTAGCAGCTTTCTCTTCAAACATTTCAACAGGTATGGATGTCTCACAGACAGGTCTGCCCCGTGGTGGTATGCCTGTACTGACATTAGCCAACGATAGTCTTAATATACGTATCGTAGCCATGAATGGTGCAATTATCGGGCGCCGAAAAGGGCCATATACCCATTTCTTTGAGCAACAGGCCTATGTCTCAGGTGTTCATGCCCAGTTAAAATATAAACCGAATTCTGGGTGGTGCGTGACAGATAAGCATTCATCGAATGGAACAAAAGTAAATCAGCGGGCTTTACAGCCAGATGTGGATATGACATTGAACAATGGTGACATCCTCACCATAGCAAATGTGAATCTGCAAGTTATAATTAGATAATAAAATGATCACTTTACAGATAACCGCAGCCAGTAGAATTGGCCGTGTGAGACATCATAATGAAGACATGATACTTGTGGGAAACCATTTCATAAGAGATGACGAATTTCACACAAACGTAGATTTAACCAAAAACGACCGTTTCCTTATTGCTGTAGCTGACGGAATGGGAGGTCATAATCGTGGAGAAATTGCAAGCAGCGACACTCTGAATAATCTGCATTTCTTTTTTCATGATCTACCGACTGGTCTAGAGCCAGGCGGTTTTAATGAAATGATTGTAGATTGGTTAGAATCCATCAATAATTTTGTAGCCTCCAAGGGACGTGCTGATGAGCAGTTTAAAGGAATGGGCACTACATTAGTAGCTCTTGCCTTTTATGAGGGAGAGTTTTATTCCTTGAATTGCGGAGACAGTCGTCTGTACAGATTCCGTGATGGCCAATTGGAGCAGCTGACAACCGATCATTCGCTTAGCAACCTGCTGGGATCAGAAAAGCATTCCAGTGTCATTACCAATTGTATTGGTGGTGGTTGTAATTCTTCATATATTGACATTGTGAAGATGACGACCGAAATCAAGCCAAGGGATTGTTATATGTTGTGTAGTGACGGTCTGTCTGACATGCTGAAAGATGAAAAGATCTCGGCCTTACTGAATGAAGGAAATGGGGCTAATGATTTATGTGAAGCAGCGATAGCCCATGGTGGACTCGACAATGTTTCATGTTGTGTTATTAAGATTTAGTTTTTGCAATGCCACTTAGATTACCAGATAAACTTCCAGCAATAGATATTTTAAAGAATGAAAATATCTTTGTGATGGATAATTCGAGGGCGACGACTCAGGATATACGTCCTTTGCGTATCGTTATTCTTAACTTAATGCCTTTGAAGATAACTACAGAGACTGATTTGGTCCGGTTACTTTCCAATACACCGCTTCAGCTGGAAATCAGTTTCATGAAATTGAAGAGCCATACTCCCAAGAATACCCCGATAGAGCACATGATGATGTTCTATCGTGATTTTGAAATGATGCGTCATGAGAAATTTGACGGTATGATCATTACAGGTGCTCCAGTGGAAACGATGGACTTTGAGGATGTTACCTATTGGGATGAAATCACAGAAATCTTTGACTGGGCCCGTACTCATGTCACCAGTACCTTGTATATCTGTTGGGCGGCTCAGGCAGGCCTGTATTATCATTATGGCATCCCGAAATACCCATTGGCCAAGAAGATGTTCGGCATCTTCCCTCAGGTTCCGATAGAGACTCCGCTTCCTATTTTCCGTGGGTTTGATGATGTGTTTATGATGCCTCATAGCCGTCATACAGAGATCCATCGCGAAGATATCCTCGCAAATCCAGAACTGACGCTGATTGCAGAGTCTCCCGACTGTGGCGTCAGCATGGTGATGGCCAGAAATGGGCGTGAGTTCTATATAACAGGACATTTGGAGTATGCCCCCAATACATTGGATAATGAGTATAAGCGTGATAGAGGTGTTCGCGATGATGTAGATCTGCCCAAGAATTATTATCGTGACGATAACCCGGATAACCCTCCTGTGGTTACCTGGCGTGCTCATGCAAATCTGCTTTATGCCAACTGGATTAACTATTATGTATATCAGGAGACTCCTTATAACATAGACGAAATACGATAAAAAGACATTGAGAGCACTCGAACTTTTAGCTCCGGCAAAGAATCTCACATGCGGTATGGCAGCCATTGATCATGGCGCAGATGCCGTGTATATCGGGGCACCAAGTTTTGGGGCTCGGGCTGCAGCAGGGAATAGTATAGAGGATATCCAAAGTCTTTGTAACTATGCTCATCGGTTTGGGGTGAAAGTTTATGTCACACTGAATACGATTATCTATGATGAGGAACTTGAGCAACTTCAGCAATTGGTCCTTTCTTTAACAGGTATTGGCGTAGATGCTATTCTGGTACAGGATATGTCATTGTTGAAACTCTGTCCGTCAAAGATGCCTCTGCATGCTTCAACACAGACAGACAATCGTACTGCGGAAAAAGTAAGATGGTTGCATGATATAGGTTTCTTTCGTGCTGTTCTTGCCCGTGAGTTATCTGTAGAGGAAATTGCATCTATCCATGAGAGTGTGCCGGAAATGGAACTCGAAGTTTTCGTACACGGTGCGCTATGTGTCAGTTATTCAGGCATTTGCTATGCCTCTCAACATTGTTTCCGACGTAGTGCGAACAGAGGTGAGTGTGCACAATTCTGCCGCATGAGGTTCTCGCTGATCGACGCTCAAGGGAAGGAGATTGAACACGAGCGATATCTGCTTTCTTTGAAGGATATGAATCAGAGCGGAAATCTGTTAGAACTGATAGAGGCAGGAGCTACATCGTTTAAGATTGAAGGGCGGCTGAAAGATGTTACGTATGTCAAAAACGTGACTGCTGCATACAGTGAACGGCTTAACGAGATCGTACGCCGATATCCTGACAAATATTGTAGGGCATCTTTGGGACAATGTACGTATAGTTTCCAACCAGATTTGAAGCGTACCTTCAATCGTGGCTATACCTCCTATTTCGCTCACGGCAGACAACCGGATATCGCATCTTTCGACACACCAAAAGCAATTGGTGAGTTTGTTGGGACAGTCAAGGAGATACGAAACGACTCTTTTAATGTGGCTGGTATAGCCAGTTTCGCCAATGGTGATGGGTTGTGCTTCTTGAATGATGACCGCCAGTTTGAGGGATTTCGTGCTAATCGTGTTGTGGGGAATCGCATTTATCCTTATAAGATGCCAAAAGGAATACGTCCGGGCATGTCTTTATATCGGAATAACGACCAGGAGTTTGAGCGGATTCTCTCCAAGCCAAGTGCCCAGCGGAAGATTCCCGTCTCCATGTCACTTCAAGTGGTAGAAGAGGGCTTCTCACTCTATGCAACTGTCTGCAATCAGACTTGTCATGTGACGATACCTCAAGAGCATCAGATAGCCAAGAAGTCTCCTCGGGAGAATATTATTCTTCAGTTGACTAAGCTGGGAGAAACTATTTATTCATGCTCAGAAGTTGAGATACCTTCCGATTTTAACTACTTTATCCCCAACAGCGTGTTATCTGAGATGAGGAGGCAACTTGTGGATCAACTTGGACAACTGAATCTAATGGATAATCCGGTTCCCAGCCCTTCAAGGGCTTGTAACGGGCTGTCGCCATCTCATTATGCCTATCCTTATCTTTATAATATCTCAAACCGGCTCTCTCAGGAGTTCTACAAAGCAGATGATTTGACTGCTTATGAGTTGAAGGGTGGGGATGGCCCCTTGATGCAGTGCCGCCATTGCATACGTTACGCTCTTGGCTATTGTGTTCGTAGAGGTGGCAGACATCCAGAATGGAAAGAGCCTCTTTATTTGCAATTAGGAGATGGACGGCGATTCCGATTAGAGTTCGATTGTAAAAACTGTCAGATGAATGTCTATGCGTAAACTCTATGTATCTTTCCTTATAGTGCTTCTGCCCTTGCTGCTGACTGGTTGCTATAATCGTGGGCCAATAACACCAGACGCCTGGGATCTGACAGCACAGCAGTTGGATTCCATCTCCTTCTATACTACTCATCATTACACTCAGAACTATAATTTTGTGGTGACGGGTGATTCTTTGGTAGTCGTGGCGCAACAGCCTGAAGATATGGCTATTCCTGATGTCGTTTCGTCAGAGATAGAGACTGTTGGTATGGAAATGCAGAAAGACTCTATCACGCTTCGGAAAAACGAACATATAGTTGTCGCTGATATCAAGACCGTTCCTGCCGATACCATAGATTCTATATGGGTAAAAGTGGCACGCGACCAATTGACCTTTGGCTGGATTCATGAGAATGAACTATTAGCCAAGGTGTCTCCTGATGACCCTATCAGCCAGTTCATTGATTTCTTCTCTGATGCCCATTTGCTGATCTTCTTGGCATTTTGTGTGATAGTTGTTGCTGCCTATGGTGTTCGAAGGTTGATGAAGAGGGGGGCAAAGATTGTGCATTTTAACGACATCCCTTCGTTTTATCCAACCACATTGTGCCTGTTGGTGGCATCCTCTGCGGTGCTTTATAGCTCTATACAGTTGTTTGGCCCGGAGTCGTGGCGACATTTCTATTATCATCCTTCGCTGAATCCATTTGCATTACCGCTTCATCTGGGCTTGTTCGTGTCCTCTGTCTGGGCAATAGTCATTGTGGCTATAGCTACAGTAGATGATGTGACCAAGAAACTGCCTTTAGGCGGTGCTATCCTGTATTTGAGTGGACTGACAGCAGTCTGTGCTGTATGTTATGTCGTATTCAGTATTACAACATTATATTATTTAGGCTATCCTTTACTGATTGCCTATTATGTCTTTGCCATAAAACGTCTTTCGCGTTTGCCCTCTCTCTAATCTACCCATACCAATTCGCTCATGATCATATCGCTGACGAAGAGTCCTTGCCTTGTTAGTGCAAGCTGATGGCCATTCGTGTGTAGCAATCCATCTGCAATAAAGCGTCTGGCATTTTTCAGGCAGTAATCTCTGTGTCTTTCAGAAAGATCATCAAGACAGATCCCCTCTTGGGTACGTAAGGCTACGGTGACGGTATCATTGTAATGGGTATTCTCGTCAATGAGTTCTTCCTCAAATATCCTATTGCCTTTTTCGATGCCTTCCATATATTGTTTGATGTCGGCAACATTCCAGATGCGGCTACGGATGTCATAGGAGTGGGCTGCAGCGCCGATGCCGATATAGGGAGTACCGTCCCAGTAGCTGGAGTTATGTCTGGAGCGGAAGCCGGGCTTGGCGAAGTTGGATATTTCATAGTGTTCATAGCCAGCGGAGGTGAGGCGGTCGATGAGCAGTTCGTACATCTGGCGCTCCAACTCTTCGTCGGGCAGCGATCTTCTTAATTCATCACTCTTCATCCTTAATTCGTAGAGTGGGGTACCTTCTTCTATCATCAGACAGTAGGCTGACAAATGCTCTACTTCCAATGATAAGGCATCGTTGATGTCTTTTTCCCATTCAGATATGGTCTCCCCAGGGAAACCATACATCAAATCGATACTGATGTTTCGGATACCAGTATCTCTGAGTCGCTCCACCGCGCCAAAAACTTGTGAAGAGTTATGTCTTCTTTGTATGAATCCGAGCCGCTTGTCACAGAATGTCTGTGCCCCCATACTCACCCGATTGAAAGGTAGCTGGCTGAGTCCTTCTACGAAATCCTTAGTTACATCGTCAGGGTTGCATTCTATTGTTATCTCTGCATCAGTTTCCACCTTATTATATATATAGGCGGCATTCAGTATCTGCTGAAGCTGGGGGATAGTCAATTGCGAAGGTGTCCCTCCACCCAGGTAAATGGTCCTGATAGGTGTGTCTTTACATACCATACTGATCTCTTTGCAGACCGCCTCAACATATCTCTGACGGAGTTCCAGCCCTGTCGTCGAATAGAAGCCACAATAGATGCAGCGACTCCTGCAAAATGGAATATGAATGTATAAACCTGCCATTTTCATTGCAAAAATACTAATTTAGTTTAATATTTGAAACATTTTTTTGGCTATTTCTTGGAAAATGTCTAATTTAGTGCCCTAAATCGAATATATTCATCCTAAAACCAAAAGATATGAAAATTTATCAAACTAACGAAATCAAAAACATTGCACTCATTGGCAGTGCGGGTAGCGGCAAGACAACTCTTGCCGAAAGTATGGTCTACGAAGCTGGCATCATCAAGCGCCGCGGCACCGTAGAGGGTAAGAACACCATGAGCGATTACTTCCCTGTTGAGCAGGAGTATGGCTATTCGGTGTTCTCAACTGTTTTTCATGTGGAGTGGAATAACAAGAAGCTGAACATCATTGACTGCCCAGGTTCTGACGACTTCGTAGGTGGTTCTATTACCGCTATGAACGTGACCGATCAGGCCGTCATCCTTATCAATGGCCAGTATGGTCCTGAGGTGGGTACGATGAATGCTTTCCGCAACACTGAGAAACTGAAGAAACCCGTTATCTTCCTGGTAAACCAGTTGGATCGCGATAACTGTGACTTCGACCAGATCCTTTCTCAGCTGAAGGAGGTCTATGGCCCTAACTGCGTGCCCGTTCAGTATCCTATTGCCACAGGTGCAGGTTTCAACAGCGTCATCGACGTATTGCTGATGAAGAAGTACTCTTGGAAGCCTGAGGGTGGTGCTCCTATCATCGAGGATATTCCTGCCGATCAGCTGGAGAAGGCCAAGGAGTGGAAGGCTGCTTTGGTTGAGGCTGCCGCTGCTGGTGACGATACATTGATGGAGAAGTTCTTCGAGAGCGAGGATCTGAGCGAGGACGAGATGCGTGAGGGTATCCGCAAGGGTCTTGTCACACGTTCAATCTTCCCTGTATTCTGTGTTTGCGCTGGTCGCGACATGGGTGTTCGCCGTCTGATGGAGTTCCTTGGCAATGTCGTTCCGTTCGTTAGCGAAATGCCGGTTATCCAGAATGCTGCTGGTAAGGATGTTCCTGCTGATGCATCAGCTCCCACCTCTCTCTATTTCTTTAAGACGGGTGTTGAGCCCCATATCGGCGAAGTTTCTTACTTTAAGGTGATGAGTGGAACCGTGAAGAGCGGAGATGATCTGACAAACGCAGACCGCGGCTCAAAGGAGCGTATCGGAACCCTTTATGCTTGTGCAGGTGCCAACCGTATTCAGGTGGATCAGCTTGTTGCCGGTGACATTGGCTGTACGGTCAAGCTGAAGGACGTCAAGACAGGCAATACCCTCAATGGCAAGGATTGTGAGAATAAGTTTGACTTCATCAAATATCCTAATTCTAAGTTCTCTCGCGCTATCAAGGCTGTTAACGAGGCTGAGACTGAGAAGATGATGGCTGCACTGGCCAAGATGCGCCAGGAGGATCCTACGTGGGTTGTTGAGCAGTCGAAGGAGCTTCGTCAGATTATCGTTCACGGACAAGGTGAATTCCACCTGCGCACCTTGAAGTGGCGTATGGAGAATAATGAGAAGATTCAGATTGAGTATATCGAGCCGAAGATTCCATATCGTGAGACCATTACCAAGATGGCGCGCGCAGACTACCGTCACAAGAAGCAGTCAGGAGGTGCAGGTCAGTTTGGTGAGGTTCATCTGATTGTTGAGCCATATACAGAAGGCATGCCTGATCCGACATCATTCAAGATCAATGGTCAGGAGTTCAAGATGAACATCAAGGGTAAGGAAGAGATTGACCTCGAGTGGGGTGGTAAGCTCGTATTCATCAACTCAGTCGTTGGTGGTGCCATCGACCTCCGCTTTATGCCAGCTATCCTGAAGGGTATTATGGAGCGCATGGAGCAGGGACCTCTGACAGGTTCTTATGCCCGTGATGTTCGTGTGATTGTATACGATGGTAAGATGCACCCAGTAGATTCTAACGAGCTTTCGTTCATGCTTGCAGCTCGTAACGCCTTCTCTGCAGCATTCAAGGAGGCTGGTCCAAAGGTTCTTGAGCCTATCTATGATCTTGAAGTGCTTGTTCCTGCCGATTATATGGGTGATGTGATGTCCGACCTTCAGGGTCGTCGCGCCATCATCATGGGTATGGATTCTGAGGCAGGCTACCAGAAGCTGAGTGCAAAGATTCCTTTGAAGGAACTTGCAAGTTACTCTATTGCCCTGAGCTCTCTGACTGGTGGACGTGCTTCGTTCACAACGAGCTTCTCAAGCTACGAGCTCGTTCCGAACGATATCCAGCAGGCTCTCATCAAGCAGCATGAGGAGGAAATGAAGGAAGAGGATTAATCTTCACTTCATCATATCTATAAAGCGACCCTCACCTTTTGATAGGCGAGGGTCGCTTTTTTCAGATTCAGGCCTGGAAGCCCATACAACTCGTAGCCCCGAGGGCCGTCAGTACCGCTGAGATAATCGATGCGAGGATCTGCAGCGTCCATTTGAGAGTTTCTTTCTTTGTCATACGCTTATCGTTTTTTTTGTTTTGGCACGGATTTCACGGATTTTCATTGCTTTTTTAATTCAGCCGAGGCGCAGCCCCCTGGGTCTGGCGCCAAAGTACAGTCGCCCTGCGACTTTACTTTGGGGCCTGCCCCCAGTATGCCTGCGACTTTACTTTGGGGCCTGACCCCAGAGTGCACTCCTCGATTAAGGCTCGTTGGTGGGGCCGTCGCCTGCGTCGTCGCCGCCAGTGTTGCTACCGCCGCCGCTGCTCTGCTCTGAGCCACCGTTGCCCTCGTTCTCGGGTGACGATTGGTTCTCACCATCGTCTTCCACCTCGCCAGAGGTAGAGGTCACGCGCTTCACCTCCTTGCCCGTGCGGTCGTAGCAGGTAATCTGGATAGCGGTGTTGGCCAGCTCGTCCTTCAGGTCCACAGAGGGTGTGAAAATGATGCGACGGCTGGAAATCAGACTCGTCTTCACGTCCTCTACCTTCTCCACTGCCTTCGAGCGCAGTCCGAATCGCATGGTGCCCAGTCCGGGCAGAGCCACAGCGTGACCCTCGGTAGCCCATGCCTTGATCACTTCGCCGGCTGCATCCCAGCAGGCCTTCATCACGCCCTGGCTCACGCCGCTGCGCAGGGCTGCCTCGCGGATCACCTTTGCCTGGGCCAGGCTGGAGTACATCTCCGGCTTCATCACATAGCGGTACACGCCAGGATCATTCTCGTCTTTCGTAAACTTCAGCAGTCTCTCTACTGCCTTAACTTTCATTGCCATAATGAATTTAAATTTTAAGGGTATAAAAATATTTCCAAATCCTTAAAACCTTTTCCTTGATGCCTCGTTTTTGCGCTTTGCCTATGAAAAACTATCTCGTCGACTAAGAAAAATTTACTCGTTGGCTATGCCGCAAATTTCGTTGCCTGATGTCAATTTTGCAACTATGTTGCAAAGGTACGAATTTTTCCTGAATTGTGCAAGTTTTTAAGCGATTATTTTTCAAAAAAATACGAAACAGCTTGGTTTTGCACTTTTGCACTTTTGCAGACTTGACATAAAGGTTCTGTTGATTTATTCGCAGAAACCGTTTATTATATATATTATATATAATATATATAATAAAGATAATAATTTAATAGATTACTCTATCTTATTATTTTTTTACCCATTCCATCGTCACCCCATCACTTTTACACTTTCGAAAAACATTAAAGTCAAAAGTGCAAAAGTGCAAAAGCGCAAAAGCTCAAAGATTTTAAGGCAGAAGGGAAAGCTGAGGCTAACATGGATAATGCCCGTAAGATGAAGGCAGATGGCATGCCTGCCGAATTGATTTCAAAATATACCAGTCTTTCCATCTCATTGCGATGGTACCAGACGGTGAGAACGTTAAAGTTGCATGATTCGCTTAATTTTTCTAAATAAAAGCATATAGTTCCGATATTTTTTGTAACTTTGCAGTTGATAATTGAAACTCAAACAAGAAAGTGAGGTGAGTATGCCAGAATATGAGCACAATAGAGAAGAGCGCATTGACGCTGTCATAAGAGATGTACTTTCTTCAAAAGAGAAAGCCATTAAGTTCATGCAGGAGGCTGGTGTCGTGGATGCCAACGGCCAGTTAGCACCTATTTATAGATGAAGAGGGGATTGTACGCAAATCGTCCGAATCTGACGATAGGATTTCACGGTTGTGACCAGTCTTTAGTGGATAAAGTAATTGCTGGCAAGGAGAATCTTCTTGCCAGCACTAATGATTATGACTGGCTTGGCAGTGGTATCTATTTCTGGGAGAATAATGAAGAGCGAGCTATGGAGTGGGCCGTGGAATTATCTAAACGTCCTGGCTCAAGTGTCAAACAACCTGCTGTGATTGGTGCAATAATTGACCTTGGTTATTGTTTCGACTTAACAGATACTGCCTATCTTAAGGAACTTAAGAAATCATACGATTTCGCCCTTGAGTTCAGCCGGATTTCGGGAATACCCTTGCCTGTTAACAAGACACTGGGCAGCTCTACAGACCTGCTTCTAAGAAAGTTGGACTGCTATGTTATCCAGACGACACATCGTATCAATCGTGAGGCAAATAAGCGAGCCTATGATTCTGTACGTGGCGTGTTCTGGGAAGGAAAGCCACTCTATCCCAATGCAGGCTTTGCAGAAAAGAACCATATACAGATTTGTATCTGTAACCCGAATTGTATCAAAGGATATTTCTTGCCACGCTGTGTAGACGAGAAATTTGTTAATCCTTGAAATCCAATTATGCCCCATCAGATAGTTGTAAACAGAAATTCTGCCAAAGGCAGTAGATGGACACGAGAGGAAATGATCTTATTCTCAATCTATACTTGAAACTGCCTTACGGTCAATTAGACCATAGGACACCAGCGATTATCGAACTTGCGAATCTGATGGGACGTTCAGCGAACACCTTTTCTATACGACTAAACGATTATTCTTCTTGCGACCCTCAAATATAAGATAGCGGACGAACTGGAATGGAAGGCGGAAGGAGGCAATGCCAGCCTTATTGGAGTGGTAAATGTGTACTTACAGGAATTGATATCAGCGATTTACTTGTAGCAAGTTTTTTTTGATTTTTTTGAAAAAAACCAACCATATTCGATTATTTTTTTGTAATTTTGCAACGTAAAAAGAAACTGAATGACAACTTCCTGAAGAAGCAAAAGGATACGGCTTTGAGGAACTGGTAGATTGGTCTGTACCTGAGACAGATGCCCTTGTACTGATTGATGAGAACTTCTTGGTTTGTGTCCCAAAGAAATTTATGTTTCCAGGAAATTGAATTGTCACACAGGCATATTAGTGCTCAATAGGCCTTTTTTACCCTGCAAATACACAAACTAAAATAATCAATCTGTCCCTCTGATTCCTTGATTTTATTAAATAATGTGTAATTTCTGAGATAAGGTGTGTTTATCTCGGATTTATTTTGTAATTTTGCAGCAAGTATCGGCTTATCGTCGTGACACGACGCTTGCCTTATGGCAATGGTTAGAGCCTCAGTGGAGGTGCCGGTGCGATTTTAGTGGAAGAACAAACAGCATTAATGTTGTTGGTATATATCTGGGAACCTGACAAATTCAAAGATATAAATACTACCGGACGACAAGTTAATGCCTATGCGATAGCGTAGGCACGACTTATCAGGTAGTATGGGCTTTGTCAGGGCCTCCAGATATTGGTAAGGAGCGTTCTACGCTTTTTCCGTGTCTGGAGGTCGTGCTGACGAGAGGCCTATATTCATACCGATAACGAGTGCTGCATGTGATTGTAGTATAATGACAAATCGAGACATGCATGGCAGCTATCGATGATATTATCAGTAGGATATCAGAGTCTGACATAAAGAAGGACTTGCTTAAGGAAATAGAACACTTAAGGAGTCAGAAGAAGTTTGGGTTGGTGTTCGAGGAGCATCTGCCTGAGTTTACACGTCTTTACGAACTACCTGTAAAGAAGGGGTGCTTAGTGGCACTTCGCGAAACAAAAAGCGATGATCAACGAAAGACTTATTATCGTGTAAAGGACGTGAAGGGCAATAAAGCTGTCTGTATAGAGCAGAATGAGGGTATGAAGGAAGTTGTCCTTGCTGTTGACGAAATTGTTGCCATTGCATTGTTCGGTCAGCCAATTTATCCTTGCCTGACTCATGTTGACGAGGTAAAGAATGCCCCAGATAGTGACTTATGGCACACGCTGATAGAGGCGGAGAACTATCATGCTTTACAATTGCTGGCTTATCTTTATGGTGGTATGGTGGATTGTATATACATAGATCCGCCATATAATACAGGTGATAAGAGTTGGAAATACAACAACGACTATGTAGACGACAATGATGCTTATCGTCATAGCAAATGGCTTAGCATGATGAAGAAACGACTCTTGCTAGCAAAGAAACTGTTGAATCCTCAAGACTCTGTTCTAATTGTGACGATTGATGAAAAGGAGTATTTGAGGTTGGGATGCCTTTTGGAAGAGTTGTTCAAGGAAGAAAGCGCAAAGGGGAATATTCAGATGGTTAGTACTGTTACCAATCCCAAGGGGAACAGACGCGATAACCAGTTTTCAAGGTGTGAAGAATATATATTCATAGTTTATATCGGTAATGCATCTATAGCCACAATAGGTAATGATATGCTAAGAAGTCAGATGACTTCACCGAGAAATACTAGTACAAACGTGCGGTGGCGTGCTTTACAAAGAAGTGCAGGCAATCATGGCAGAAGAAAAGACAGAAAAGATTTATTTTATCCGTTGTTGTTCGACTCGGTTACAGGAGAATTTAAAGATTGTGGTCCGATATTAGGCATTGATGAAGACAGGAATAAATACAATGCTCCCGAAGGACTAACTGCCATGTGGCCAATTGGCCAGAATGGAGAAGAACTTACATGGAACTTAAAGCCTGAAACTTTCTGGAAAAAGTGGAATAAACATATCCTAACATTCGGGAAATGGGATGGAGAGAAACGTGTCGGTTATTATCTCTCCTCGGGGCAAGAGAAATTATTTGATGCAGGTTTTTATGAAATTGTCGGAACCGATGAAAATGGTGCATATATTATTCAAAAGAAAGTCGAGAACAAAACAGATATTCGCCCTCTAACCATATGGAATCAAACATTGCATTCTGCTAGCGACTATGGAACTACATTCTTGAATAATATCATTGGCAGCGGTAAGTTTGATTTCCCCAAATCAATTTATGCAGTCCACGATGTACTTCGATTCTTTGTTGCTAACAAGCCAGATGCCCTTATTGTGGACTTCTTTGCCGGTAGTGGAACAACGCTGCATGCCGTCAATCTTCTTAATGCCGAAGATGGTGGAAAGCGTCGCTGTATCATGGTGACAAATAATGAGGTTTCAGCAGAGGAAGAGCAAAGATTGAAAGTTGCTAATCTACAACCTGGAATGGAGGAATGGGAAAAATGGGGTATCGCAAGATATGTCAATTGGCCACGCACCAAATACAGTATTCTTGGCCAAAACGTTAATGGAGAACCACTGAAAGGAAATTACCAGACTTATTTGAAACATGAGAAGGAGAAGGGAAGGCTGATTAAACAGATAACGCTGGTAGACAATCCCGATACATTAAAGGCTGCACAAAAGAAAGAACTAATAGCACTTTGCTGTCAGGGCAAATTGCCTCAGAATTTAGTAAAGGCTGATTCTAAGTTTATTGTATCAGACGAACATGTATGTAGCATCATCTTTGATACCAATTATGCTGAAGAATGGCTTGAAGAAATGGATGGGCAAGATCAGGTAACGGAAATTTATATCGTTACAAGGAACAACCAAGTTTTTAAGCAGCTAAAAGCAGAAGTCATCGATTTACTTGGAAACATTGTGGAAGAAGAACCTGTATCGCTACCAATGTCCGATGGCTTTGCTGCCAATGTGAAATACTTCAAGTTGGGCTTCCTCGACAAGGATGCTGTGGCTCTTAATCGTCAGTTTAAAGAGTTGCTAACGATGCTGTGGATGAAGGCTGGCTCAAAGGGAGAGTGCCCCACGTTAGAGGGTGATGAGATTCCCGACTATATGATATGCGAAAAGAACAGTATGGCAATCCTCATCAACGATACCGCTTACGCTACATTCTACAACCTTCTAAAAGACCGTACTGATATCAAAACCATCTACTTTGTAGAGGACTCAGAATATACATATACTACTATGGCTCAGCCTTTCCAATGGGCCAAGACGTATCAATTATATCGTGACTACTTAGACAACTTCACCATCAATTATGAAAGGTAAAATAGAAATTGGCTTTCAGACAAAGAGGCTGAAAGAGCTGATAGGCCGATGTAAACAGGCACAGCAAGGATATAAGGACTACGGCGATAACCAAATCTTGTCGATGACAGCACCAACAGGTTCTGGTAAGACAATGATAATGGCAGAACTCATTGAGTCATTTCTACGTGGAAGCCAAGATTGCCCCGCTCAGGAAAATGCACTCTTCCTTTGGCTATCTGATGATCCTGAATTGAACAGGCAGTCTAGGCTTAAAATTGAGAAACATGCTGAATTGCTCAATTTTACTTGCATAACTATTGACGGAGATTTTGACAAGGAAGAACTTCAGGACGGTAAGGTGTATTTTCTGAATACAGACAAGTTGAGGGTTGGTAGTAAGTTGGTGAGCAACAAGAAAGACGAAAGGAATTATTCCATCTGGCAGACGCTGCAAAACACCCGCGAGCATAAAGGCCAGCGTTTCTTTGTCATCATTGACGAGGCACATCGAGGAATGAAGGAAGGCAAGGAGAAACAAGAAGCAAACTCTATTATACAGAAGTTCATTCTGGGAAGTCCTTCTGACAATCTAGAGCCGATGCCAATCATCATAGGTATGAGTGCCACCATCGAGAGATTCAACAAACTTATAGAACATGCGGAGGCCAACAAACTGAAGCCCGTAAACATCACACCAGCCGAAGTAAGGTCGTTTGGACTACTGAAGGATAAGATAGAAATAAAATATGCTGGTGAGAACCAAGTGCAGATGGATTTCTCAGTGCTGAAATGTGCAGCACACGAATGGATGGAGAAATGCAAGAATTGGCATGAATACTGCAAGGACAAACCTGAAAAGGTGAATCCCATATTTATTATTCAGGTAGAGAATAAAAATGACAAGGGAGTTTCGTCAACAGGCCTTGAGGCCTGTATGGAGGCTATAGAAGAGGAAACTGGCATGACATTTAATAAAGGTGAAGTGGTGCATACTTTTGGTGAAAAGGATGACCTTCGTCTTAACGGCCTGGTTGTGCCATATATGGACCCCTCGAGAATACAGGATGACGAATCTGTGAAAATCGTATTTTTCAAGGATAAGATAACAACAGGATGGGATTGTCCCAGAGCGGAAACCATGATGTCGTTCAGAAGAGCCACAGATCCCACGTATATTGCACAGCTCATGGGAAGAATGGTAAGAACTCCTTTGAAAAGGCGCATACGCGAAGATAATACTCTGAATAATGTACATTTGTATCTGCCATATTTTGATAAGAAAACAGCAGAGACAGTTGTAAAAGCCCTCGTGGATGAAGGCTACGACAACGTATCATCAGTTTCAGCCAACTCCAAGGAAATTCAGACACTTAGTTTGTCTGAAAAATACCGGGATGTTTACGAGTGGATTAAGAGTATACAGCTTGACACCTGGCTCGTGAAAAAGTGGAAGATTAACAGCTATCTTACATCGTTGACTCGACTTGCAACTCTTCTCATGACTAAAGGGGTTGATGTTAATGCAAAAAGAGATGTTGTAAACGCCATTGTGGGAAAGGTCGCTACTTATATCGACAAGCTGAAAGCCGATAGTCTGTATGAAGATAAGATTGGAGAGTTGTCGAAATATATGTTGAAAGGCGGTAGCCTTGAATTCCTAGTAGATAAGGAACTGACAGAATCGGAAGGAGAATACAATGTCGTGACAGAGCAGGATATAGAGCGTGAATTCAAATATGCCGAGACAAGACTGTCTTCACTTGGTATAGGCATCAGCTATTGCAAGTATGTCAACGATGACGAGAATATTATTGAGCACAAAAAAGAATTCATTCTGTTCACCCTCTCTGAGGAATGTATGGAAGAAGTTGAAAATGATGCTAAGGAAAGATTCCTGAATTATCAGAATCAATATGGGGGAGTCTTGTCTGAAATGTGCAAGGATGAATATGACCCTATTATCAGGGATGGTGATGAGGTGTCATGCCATAAATGGGAATATACGGTTCGCGATGAGTTTACGAAGAATGATAAAATGGAACATTACGACAAGCACATGCTTGTTGACGAAAACAGGCAATCCTTCTTTAAACTCGACGAATGGGAAGATGCTGCTTTAAAGGAAGAAATGGCTAAAGAAGGATTCCATTGTTGGATTCGTAATCTTCCTCGAAAGCCATGGTCGTTAAGTATCAAGTACGAAGACAAGACTGGATGGCATGATACTTACCCCGATCTTATTATTATAAGAAAGGACAATGGCAACTACAGTATCGTGCTATTGGAACCGCATTGGGAAATTAAGAAGGACAACTACTACAAAGCCAAGGGCATGCTTGAGTATTCCAAGCAAAACGAACAAGTTTCAAGAATAGAGCTGATAAGAATGGTTGATGATAACCTTTGGCGTTTGGACTTTAAGGATGCTGTCATACGAAACAAGATGAAAGATGTAAAAGACAACGAAATGTTGGACGTATTGTTCCATAAGATGAATAAGTCTTTCTGAATTTGAAAATGATTGACAGAAAGGATAATTTTTGAAATTTAGGGTGAATTTTTCACCCTACTTTTTTACATCTGTTCAAACTCCATGACATTATTCGTTTTTAGGTTTTTTTTCTTGACAATCATTAACATAAACTTTTTCCCGTTTGTTGCTGAAATGAGCGGGATTATTAGTACCTTTGCGCTTCCAATTTTGAAATGTAAATAATTATTAGGAATAAGGAAATTTAGAATGACGATAACTGAATCAATAACAGGACCTTTACAGCGGTATGTTGATGGGGCAGGACATCTGGATCGTTTTCCTATCATACAGGCGGCTCAAGATCTGATAGCGCATGGAGAAGCTCGCAGTCTGCACACGCAGATGGTGCCATTCTACACGAAGTGGATTTATTGTACAGGGCAATTTGACAGGTTGTTGCAGAGCGTAATCAGCGACATTGCCAGAATCGATCCGTATTTCTGCGGGTGGGCCACTCAGCAGGATCTGATAAAGATAGCTCATGCCTGGGCTGTCAAAGGAGATGGCGAGAGGGCTAACAAGGTGTTGGAAAACGAGAATAAGGTGCTGAAAGTGGAAAACGATGAGTTGAAAGCCTTTGTAGATGACACCATACCTTATTCAGAGATAGAGGCGGAGCTGCTGGAACTGCCCCCAAAGACTGTTGGCAGTGTGTTCACAATCCAGAACGATATGCTTGGTGGCAACGAAGTATGGCAAAGGCATTTCAAGGATCTACGTAATAAGGTTCGCAAGCGTGAGAAGGAGAATGAAGTGCCTCAGATAGATGCCCGTCACATCATAATGACAGGCAGCGATGCGACTTATAATGAGAATAACGATAAAGAGAAAGATGAGAATGTGATATGGCGAGAAAGATTGTCATGACTGGCGATGAAGCACAGTATATTGAACGACGCGGAGCAAACTCCGTGGCTGACGATAGAGAGATACGCATGGAGGGACGTCATGCACGTTATGAAGAGCACAGCGGGGCTCAGGCTACCCACTTCCCACAGAACCATAATGAGGCTGTCGGCAAGCAGTGGTTTGATTTCCTGATTGCAAAGGGATTTATAGAGCGGGATTCAGAGCTTGACAGTTGGCTCTATCAGATGGGGTTCTCCAACAGTCAGCCTGCGGAAGTAAAACCTATCGCATGGCTCAGAACTGTTGAGACTGCACGGCTGATGCTTACCAAGATTCACGGCAACCTGCTGGAGTCGAAGCAACTGACAGTAGTCAGAATGAACGAACTGGCATCGCAATGTTTCACCAAACAGGGCGAACCACTCAAATTATCAAAGCCCAGGAAAGAATATTCTGCCGATGCTGACGAGATAGCCAATTTTCTTCCGACCATTTCCGACCTATAGCAAAAACCCTTTGTAAACTGGTTTCTGCTACAATTTCTCCCGACTGTTTCCGACTTGAAATGGTCGGGAGAAACTGTATAAGCACCTGATATTCAATAGTATATTTGTTGTACCTTTGCACTGCAATCCAATCCTGGAAGGGGAAAGATTGCGGCGCTGTTTGACATGTTGACACTTACACACTTACACACGTACACACACGCATGTATGCGTACATTAATTTAAATTTAAAGGATATGAAACAAGAACAACAAAATAAGGATTTGATGCGTCGTGCCGTGCGACACCTGTTGGTGACGGACGACGACGTGATGAATGAGGCGGAGCGCATCGTGGGGCATACCCTGCAGCGCGAAAACCAAGGTGACAACGGATGCCTGACCGTGACGGAGATTGCCAGGGAGCTGGATATGGAAGCCAGAGACCTGAACTCTTTTCTCCGCGATATGGGTATCCAACGGTGGAAGCAAGGTCAGTACAGGCTCACACCCCAATACGAGGGGCTGGGGCTGACGCACGACAGGCTCTTCATCTACTACTCAACGAAGGACGGGAAAAAGAAACGTCAGACCTATCTCGTCTGGACTCAAAAAGGTCTGGAATTTATAAGGAGTTTGATAAAAGGAAAAGGCAAGGACATTTAAAAACAACAAAAGCAATATGAAGAAAGAAAAGAAAATGATGGCTATGTTCCATCGTGTGAATGCGATTATGACGAAGAGTGACGAACTGAGCCGCAAGCTGTCGCTGAAAATAGTGGAGGAGGCCGCTGGCGAGGAATCGGCAATGGTGGCGCTGTATGCGCTGGCAAAGACGGTGTTCGACGTGGTGGACGCTCAGATGGCGGCAGGTCATAAGGACGCACTGAATAAATTCATCTCCCTGCTGGAGGCTGAAATCCAAGCAAAGGCGATGATGCAAGGTTTGAAGTAAGGAAGAAGACAGAAGGATAAGATTGAATTCATTAACTGTTTAAAGGAATGGAAGCAACAGTAAGAATTTTGAATCAGTCGGGACTGATCACTCGTCAGTACACCGACAAGAAGACGGGCGAGCAGAAGGTGATTAACTCTGTGATGCTCAAGTTGACGGACGGTACGGATTCTTTCCTCGGAGAAATCACGGGCGAAAGAGCTGTGAATTGTCCGAAGTTCGACCCTCAGCACCAGTACAAGGTGCAGTGCTCTATGGTGGTTCGTGAGTGGAACTCGCAGCAGACCGGTGAGGCTATGCAGGCTACTACGATTTACGTGGATAAGATTGGGATGGTATGACTTTAGAATATCTTGAACTTATGGAAGAGATGAATCAAGTTAAGAGTGAAGAATTAAGAGTTAAGAGTTCTTCACGCAGGAAGCTGCAGAAGTCGTTTAAGTCGAACACCCGCATCTATGATGACGGTTCGATTGAGGTTGACCCACAGGCTCAGGGAGAGCCGTCACAAAAAGACGTGAAGAAGGTGGGTAAGAGTAAGCGGTACGTTACCAATGGTAAGAATCCGCTGACTTGTATTGAGTTGAAGTGTCCTGAGAACGTGCCGGATAAGGCTGCCTTCTTTCACAAGGAGCTGGCGAAGCTGACGAAGGACATTCAGATTGAGGAGCCGCAGTTGCTGGAGGGGGAGTTCCTGTTGGATGAACCCTGCGTAAAGGTGCGCTTTGCGGCAAAGGAGCACAAGGTGGTGGCCTGGCTCACATTCGAGGCTAAAGGACTGATAGACGTAAGGAGAGAGCTGTACAACCTGACAAGCAAGATTGACAAATGTTTTGTAATCAACAGCGATTCGATTTGCCCACAGCCATAGTGACCGCTGCAGTCTTCAACAGTTTGGTGGACAGTGCCCAGACTAAGTGGCTTACGACTCAACACCGTAAGCTCAGGGAGGCACTGCCCTCCATTCTTGAGGGGGATGCGGAGTTGTTGGCGCAGTGGACCGGGGACGAGAATTTTCAGAAGTTCTGCCAAGGTCAGGAGGCGAGCAAGAAGCGTGTGGCTGGAGGTAAGACGAAGGGTGAGGTGTTTAAGGCTCTCACACCAGAGAAGAAGCTCCAGACCTATTGCGACTCTCTGAAGAAGTCGCTGCCGTTTGTGATTTTCATTGCAACCTATATCGAGACCGTTTCTGCAAGCGGTAAACTGGGTTGCTGGAGAAAGCAGGCGGCATGCAGGCTGAACGGGTTGTGTGTGATAGACTTTGACCACATTGAGGGCGATGTCAGGGAGGTTTGGGCTGAAGCCTACTCGTTGCTTAGCGACGAGGACAAAACTCGTGTGTTGCTGGTTTACGTCACACCGTCGGGACATGGGCTGAAGGTCATCTTCATTGCCGACCCGCAATACAATCTGATTGACAATCAGAAGGTTTTTGCAGAGAAACTTGGAGGTGAGAAGTTCGGCCTGACGCCTGACTCTGTTTGCCGCGACGCTTCGAGGGGTGCCTTTTTGACTACACGTGAGGACATTTTATTGATTAACGAAGAAAAACTGTTTACGTATGAGAACAAGGCGTTTGGTGAGCGATATGATGCTCTATATCGAGACGGTCATTCACAGAGTACGAAGGAAAACTTTACTCTGGGGCCAGGCCCCGAAGTAAAGGACTTGACTTTGGGGCCTGACCCCAGCGTCAAGTACAATGATGTGCCGATCCAGAAAATCATCGAGGCTTGGATGGAGGGCAGGAACCTCGCCAATCATCGACACGACACGCTGGTGGAGCTGACGGATCATCTTCGATACTTGATTGGTAAGAATCCTACCAAGATTACCGAGGTGGTGATGACGTTGCCCTGGGTGCAAGAACTTGCTTCCGAGGGTGAGGATGTGGCTGGAACAGTCAGTTCGATTATGGGCTGGCGGTATAAGCAGAAGAAGCCAGAGGAGGTGATGGAGGCTCTACGGAAAAGCGGGGCCAGCACACAGGGGACAGCCCCCCAGTGCTCCACAAGTTCCGCACAGCTGGGTCAGTCCCCGAGTGCTGACAACGACGTTTACGGAGTGCTGCCGCTGGATAAGTGGGCAGAGGAGCTGCTGGAGATGGCAGAGTATTACCCCTGCTTGAAGGAGCTGTTCCTGAATGTGCATCCGCACAAGTTGCCTGCGGTGTGTTTCTCCTCTGCTGCTATGTTTGGTACGCTGATGACCCGCTCGTGGTATCACTTCTGGTATGAGCCGGAGATTGTGCGTAGATTGAACTATTGCATCTTCATCATTGGCGACCCGGGAGCTGGTAAGAACGTGATTGAGAAGTTTTACTTCAAGATCTGCGACCCGATGATTCAGTCCGATCAAGGTCTGATCGAAGCGGTGAACCGCTACAAGGAAGGTCGAACGGAACGCAGCACCTCGACAAAGGCCCAGAAGGGTGAGGCGCTGAAGAAGCCCGTTGTGGGCATCAGGGTGCATCCTGCAAGAACGGCTACGGGTGAGTTTATCCGTCATATGATGGCGGCTGTCGAGACGGTTCAGGGACAGCCCTTGAATCTTCACATGTTCTCGTTTGATGCTGAGCTTGACAACGTGACCCGTCAGAACAAGGGCGGCGACTACAAGGATCGTGAGATTCTGGAAATCAAGTCGTACCACAACGAGACGGATGGCCAGATGTATGCCAATTCGGAAAGTGTCACAGCGATGTTCAAGGTTTTTTGGAACTTTGTATATACAGGGACACCTTATGCCCTACATCGCAAGGTCTCACAAAGGAATTTTGGTACAGGTCTGAGCACGCGACTGGCTGTGATACCCCTGCCCGACAAGGGTACGGCAAAACGGCATCAGGAGTTGCAGGATGACCAGGACGAGACGTTGAAGACGTGGGCTTACCGACTCGACAAGGTAGAGGGGGAATTGCCTATAGAACCGCTGAACGATGAGACCTACGAGTGGCAGACCAGCCATTTGGAGATTGCTGAGTTTAATGCGGATAAGGCTGACAGAACTTTGCTGAAGCGAATTCCGTACTACGGCATAGGCATCTCTCTACCCTTCATCCTGATGCGCCATTGGGATGAGTGGCAGGAGCACAGGACACTGACGATAGACGACAGAGACCGCCGTTTGTGCCGACTGGCTATGGAGATTCAGTACCGCTGCCAGCAGTTCTTCTTTGGCGAAATGGCATTTAACTACTTCGCCGACCAGAACAAAGAGTTCGTGCAGCGTCGCCGTACTACCCGCTATGATGAATGTTTCCGAAAGTTGCCCGACGAGTTTAAGACGCAGCAGTTTAAGGACTGTTTCAGTACAAATGACTCGGCAACATCGCGTGCTCTGAAGCGCCTGAAAGCCGATGGTCTCATAGAAAAACTGAGCTATGGTGTCTATCGGAAATTGGTTCAGGAACTGCCGTAAAGGTGAGGTGCAGTTTTTGCAGTTTTGCACTTTTGCAAACTTGACTTAAAGGTTTTTAATATATGGAACAAGTAAGTATCAATAAGAACATGAAACTCTCCCAACACTTTTCGTTGGGAGAGCTCACAAAGAGTAATCACCCTGAGGTGTATAATATTCCCAGCCATACGGCTATTGAGAATCTGAAACGTATCTGCGAGAACTGGCTCGAAGATCTGCGTTATAGCTATAATATGTTGTATGTGCACACTGGGGTCAGGCACACTGGGGTCAGGCCCCAAAGTAAAGTCGCAGGCGACTGTACTTTGGCGCCAGACCCGAGGCCTGCGGGTTCCACTTTGGCGCCAGACCCGAGGCCTGCGGGTTCCACTTTGGCGCCAGACCCGAGGCCTGCGGGTTCCACTTTGGTGCCAGACCTGGGGGCCGCGCCTGAGGAGCCGATTATTATTAATTCGGGGTATAGGTCGCCGGAGGTGAATCTGCTCGCGGGTGGGGCTAAGACGTCTAATCATCTTTCAGGGTGCGCAGTGGATATCCGCTGCGCGGGCAAAGAGCAGATGATCCGTTACGCCTCGATACTGCTGGATATCGCTGATGGGACGAGGCAGGAATTTGACGAATTGCTATTAGAGCAACATGGCAACGTCTGCTGGCTGCACTTCGCTGTGAAGCCTAAGGATAACCGCAGGCGCATCGAGTTCCTGAAAGCGTGATAGAAAAGTGCACAGGAGGTCTGCCCTCGTGTGCACTTCTTTTTTATTGCATGTTTTTTTTGATTGCAAATATTCAATCAAAAATAACTGATTGTGTTAAATACTTTAAATTATGGCAATTTTATTAACATAACAAACGTATCTCTTTAAGAAATCTGTTACCTTTGCCGATGATATGAAGAAAAGTACAATTTGGATCATAGCAATAGTCATGGGACTCTCGTTTGTGGGACTCCTTCTTCTGCAGATTTCGTATATCGAAGAGATGGCGAAAATGAAGAAGGAACAATTCGATGAGTCTGTGAACCGCAGTCTATATCAGGCTTCGCGTAATTTGGAAATGAATGAGACTTTGCGCTATCTGGAGAAAGATGTGAAAGAGACAGAGCGTAAGGCCTTCAAACAGGATTCCATGATGATCGATGGTCTTGACGGGACAATCAAGCATAGCCATCAATTCGCTGTGGCAGCCGATGATGGGACGGTTTATTCAAGTTTTGAACTGAAGACTTTTGCCATCAAGCCGGCGAACGTGCCAAAAGCGATGATTCTGCGGACAGATAAGAACTCGATTTCGGAGGCCTCAAAGTCTTTGCAGGAAATCGTCCGCAATCGTTATGTATATCAGAAAGCGCTTCTTGATGAGGTTGTCTATAATATTCTGTATACAGCTTCTGACAAACCGTTGAAAGAGCGTATCAATTTCAAGTTGCTGGATCAGGATATCCGAGCCGAACTGCTGAATAACGGTATCAATATTCCCTACCATTTCCGAGTAGAGACTGCTGATGGGCGTGAAATCTATCGTTGTCCTGATTATACAGACGAAGGGGAGGAGTATACCTATAAGCAGACATTGTTCCGTAATGACCCATCATCGAAAATGGGTGTCGTTAAAATTCATTTTCCTGATATGGGATCCTATATCTTCTCAAGTGTCAGGTTTATGATTCCGGCAATGGTGTTTACGGTAGTCTTGCTGATTACGTTTATTTTTACGATTGTGGTCGTGTTCCGCCAGAAGCGCTATAATGAGATTAAGAATGACTTCATTAATAATATGACCCATGAGCTGAAGACTCCTATCTCAAGTATCTCGCTGGCTGCTCAGATGTTGAGCGATGACTCGGTAACAAAGAGTCCATCGATGCTATCTCATTTAGGTGGAGTCATCAATGACGAATCAAAACGCCTTCGTTTCCTTGTGGAAAGAGTTCTGCAGATGTCAATGTTCGACAAACAGACGGCGACTTTTAAGAAAAAGGAGCTGGATCTCAATGAGTTGTTGGAGACAGTCGCGTCGAGTTTCTCTCTGAGAGTAGAGCATACGGGAGGAAAGATCTACACAGAGATTGAGGCCGTAGATTCAGCCATCTTCGTGGATGAGGTGCATTTCCAGAATGCCATCACAAACCTGATGGACAATGCAGTGAAATATCGCAAGCCAGAGCAGCCCCTCGATATCTATATCAAGACTTGGAATGACAAGGGCCATTTGTGCTTCAGTATTCGTGATACTGGTCTGGGAATCAAAAAAGAGAATGTCAAGAAGATATTTGACAAGTTCTACCGCGTTCATACAGGTAATGTGCATGATGTGAAAGGTTTTGGTCTCGGTCTGGCTTATGTGAAGAAAATTATCACCTTGCATGAAGGTGAAATCAAATGTGAAAGTGAACTGGGTAAGGGTACGACCTTTACGGTGTCGTTGCCTATCCTGGAAGAAGATAATTCATAGTAATAACAATCAATAAGAAACGATTATGGAAGAAAAATTGAAAATTTTGCTTTGCGAGGACGACGAGAATCTCGGAATGCTGCTTCGTGAGTATTTGCAGGCTAAGGGTTATGTTGCAGAACTCTGTGCTGATGGTGAGGCTGGCTTCAAGGCTTTCCTCAAGACAAAATTCGATATTTGTGTACTCGACGTGATGATGCCTAAGAAGGATGGTTTCACATTGGCTCAGGAGATTCGTTCTGCCAATGCTGATGTGCCTATCATTTTCCTGACCGCTAAGACTTTGAAAGAGGATATACTTGAAGGTTTCAAACTGGGAGCTGATGACTACATCACAAAGCCTTTCTCAATGGAAGAGCTTGTGTTCCGTATTGAGGCCATTCTCCGTCGTACAAAGGGTAAGAAGAGCAAAGAGTCAACACTCTATCATATCGGCAAATTTACTTTTGATACACAGAAGCAACTGTTGATCATAGGTGATAATCAGACGAAACTGACAACAAAGGAGAATGAGTTGCTGGCCTTGCTCTGCAGTCATGCCAACGAGATTCTTCAACGCGACTTCGCATTGAAGACCATCTGGATAGACGACAATTACTTTAATGCCCGCTCGATGGATGTTTATATCACCAAACTGCGCAAGCATCTTAAGGATGATCCTCAGATTGAGATTATCAACATTCATGGCAAGGGCTATAAGCTGATTACACCAGAGGAAGAGTAAAATGCATCTGAGACAAAACATAGGGCTGGCACTGGTACTTACTGGTGCCATCCTTTTAATCGTTAGCTATATTCTTGGATGGACAACCAGTAATTTGGTGTTACTGGGAGGCCTATTTATTATTATAATAGGTGTATGGTTGCATGTTAAGATGCAGAAAAGCGGAGAAAAGTATTAAATTTGGTTAAATATTGGGGTAATCTTCATGGCAATTATCTCCATCTACAATAAAAGTTGTACCTTTGCACCCGCTTTAAGCGAAACATTAATTTAATTTTTATTTAACGTAGTATGAATCAATACGAAACCGTTTTCATTTTAACTCCCGTTTTGTCTGATGAACAGATGAAGGAAACGGCCGCAAAATTCAAGAAGGTTCTCACCGATAAGGGTGCAGAAATCATCAACGAAGAGGCCTGGGGATTGAAGAAGATGGCTTATGCTATTCAGAAGAAGTCTACAGGTTTCTACTGCCTGATAGAGTTCAAGGCTGAGCCAGAAGTGATTAAGACGCTGGAAACAGCTTTCCGTCGTGATGAGAAAGTAATCCGTTTCCAGACAGTTAAACTTGACAAGTATGCTGCAGAGTACGCCGAGAAGCGTCGCGCAAAGTCCTTCTATCGACACGAAGAAGAAGAAGTATTGCCGTTTCAAGAAGAGCGGTATCAAGTACATTGACTACAAGGATCCCGAGTTCCTGAAGAAGTTCCTCAATGAGCAGGGTAAGATTCTTCCCCGCCGCATCACTGGAACATCTCTGAAGTATCAGCGTCGCGTGGCTCAGGCCGTTAAGCGTGCCCGTCAGATCGCACTGCTGCCTTACGTAACCGATTTGATGAAATAATTAAAGAGGAGGACGCAAGATTATGGAAATTATACTGAAAGAAGATATTATCGGTCTGGGATTTAAGAACGATATCGTAAATGTAAAGTCTGGCTATGGCCGTAACTACCTCATTCCTCAGGGTAAGGGTGTTATTGCATCGCCTATGGCTAAGAAGATTCTCGCAGAGAACCTGAAGCAGCAGGCTCATAAGCTGGCTGCACAGAAGGCTGCTGCTGAGGAGAAGGCTGCCATGCTGAATGGTGTTGCTCTCGAGATTGCTGCTAAAGTCAGTGCAACTGGTCAGCTCTATGGTTCTGTAGGTGCTGCTCAGGTAGCTGAGGAACTTGCAAAACTCGGTAAGGAGGTTGATCGTAAGATCATCACCATGAAGGATGCCAAGAAAGTTGGTGACTATACAGCTCTCGTACACTTCCATAAGGAAGTAACAGTCGAGATTCCTGTAAAGGTTGTAGCAGAGAATGCTGCCGAGTTGAAGGCTGCTGCTGAGGCAGAGGCTGCTATCAAGGCTGCTGCTGATGCTAAGGCTGCCGCTGCAGTTGAAGAGACTGAAGAGGGTGAAGCTGAGGCAGAGGAGACTCCCGCTGAGGCCTAAATCAGAAACTTTTTAAATCAAATAAACAATTAATAATTAATCACGCTGTAAGGCATCATTATTTATTATAACACAATGCCCCGTTGGTAATAACCAGCGGGGTTTTGTTTTATTTGATAACATGTTTGCGTCCTTGGTAGATATACACCCCTGGGTGTTGGGGCTTCTCTGATAGTTGGACACCCTCAAGTGTATACCAGGCAGATTTCTTTGTCTCATTGTTGACGATCTCCCTGATTCCATCTGTCAGATTTGGCATTTGGATCGTAAGTGTGCGGTCGTTGACAATGTTATACTTATCATTCTCAGAAGGATAATCACCTAAGATACTTTTCATGGAGAGACTGATGTTCTCAATGATTTCTGCATTGTCCAGATTGTGACGTTTCATATAATCCAGAAAGTCTTCAAAGATGAGGACGGCCTCTTTTGATTCAGGATTGTCAGGCTCATTTCCTTCAGCATGAATAGTGAAGGAATTTGACAACGCTTGTGATAAGACACTAATCACCAGATTGTTGTTTCCGAATTCTTCGTCATCTTCAAATTCGAAGCCGGTCTTCTCTGCCATCCATTTTTGAGTCCAGTTCTTGACCGACTCTTTCAGACGTTCTTTTGCATACGATGGGAAATCTGGATATCCGTCGAGGGTTGTCAAGGATTTTGTTACAATTGAAAGCCTTGAGAAAGTATCGTCGAAAGTTAATACCCGATAATCACAAGGGTAGGAGATCGGTGATCCTGTGCCTACATCATATAGTTCTCTCCCGGAAGCATCAACATAGCGCGTAATATCAGAGGTGTGTGAATGCCCTGACAAGACGACCTTGATACCTGCTTGCATGAACTTGTCACGAATATCGGAATAGTCTGTTGGAACAGAGAGCTCAAAAATGTTGTTCTGATAATAATAATGTGGCATAATCATGTGGTGCATCATGACTAACACTTGATTGCCTTTGTCTTGAGCCGCCTTCGCTTTCTCACATACCCAGTCGATACACCCTTCCCTGAATGTACACCAAATGCCGGAATCAATACAGATAAGAGTCAATCCTGGGAATGGTTCTACCAGATAATTGAGAGTAGTGCCGTATCTTTCTGTATCGAGCCCATATCCATAATTGACATATAGCTTTTCGAAGCCGTCATTGTCGATGGTTTCAGCTGTGACACACGTGTCGTTCTTAAATATGAGCGCACGTTGCATCCAACCTCTGTCGTGGTTGCCTGGAATCACATATACCGGAATGTTGGATTGCTTGAATTTTGTCAATTTGTTTAGTACAAAATTATGGCTCTCGACTTCACTGTCTTTAGTCAGGTCTCCAACGATGAGGAGAAGGTCGGGTTTCTCGAGGATGATCTTGTTGATAATGGCGTCGAATATCGGAACGCTGAGATCAATCATCGACTTGCTGGTCTTCAGATATTCCTGCCATTCTTTGTTGTTTTCATCCTCTAGCAGTGAGGAAGCCATCACGTGAATGTCGGTAAGGACGCATATCTTTTTGTTGGCACCAATAGCAACTGTGCTTGAAAAGCACAGAAGCAAAATGATGCTGATTGGAAGGGTTATCCTTAGTAACTTCATGAATATTCAATCGTCATTTGTTGTGGCAAAGGTAATGCAATTTTTTGAATTAGCGTTCTTTCTATACCATTTTTTTGTGAAAATTATACCTTTTTTTCTGCTGATTGTCGAGAAAACTTTGTACCTTTGTGCCGAAAAACCACGTCTCTCATTCTAAAAGAATGGCTCCTGAGGCCAGATGAGAAGTGGTGTCGGTACTCAGATGTCGCTGAAAGCCAGTGCAATATGAATACTGTACTTGATGGAACAGAAACATTTTCTCACCGCATTCAGAGGGGCGGTGTCCCCCTCCTTTGCTGTGTATTAAAAGGTCGATTATGACGAATTTAGAGCTGATTCATTGGTTTCCTATGCGTGTCACATATTCACGTGAGTTGGCTGCAAAGGATTATCTCGATACCATAGGGATTGAGAGTTTTATTCCCATGCACTATGAACATGTCAAAGGGAAGCATCCTCGCCACCGTGAACTGAAGCCGGCGATCCGTAATCTGATATTTGTTCATTCTAGTCAGAAAATGATTACCGAACTTAAGATGACTACGAAAGAACTCGCCCCCTTACGATACATGACGCATCCAGTCTATGATGACAGCAATAATTACTTGCGACACGACATTCTCACTGTGCCAGATAAGCAGATGGATAATTTCATCAAAGTGGCATCAGTTTTGGATGACCGCATTTTCTATATGGAGAATCTGAACTTTGCAGGGAAACCTGGTCAGCGTGTCAAGGTGACGGATGGCGATTTTGCGGGTGTTGAAGGAACGATTAAGCGAGTAAAGAAAAACAAGTGCGTAGTTGTTCAGATAGAGAATGTCGCAGCTGTGGCTATTGCCTTTCTGCCTGCTGCATTCCTTATGCCGTTGGATGATAATCAAGAATAAATAATATTTCTACCGAAAAAGATATGGACGAACAGAAGAACAGCCTCCAGGAATCACAGGAGCAAAAAACAAATTCAGAGAAGATCCTGTCTGCAATCAAGAAGCATAAGAAGCTTTATTATAAAACGCTTCCTATTGCCTTTGTTGTTGCTTGTCTTTTCACGTTGGGAATCCCCAATTATTATAAGTGCGAGGTGACTTTGGCGCCAGAGACGGGGAGTGGTAGCAGCTTTAGCGGCCTGGCTTCGTTGGCCAGCAGCTTCGGCTTTAATATTGGAGGCAGTTCCAATAAGTCGGGCGATGCAATTACACCCAATTTGTATCCAGACTTGATGCGTTCGGTGGATTTCAGGACTTCCATGTTTAATGTCAAGGTCAAGATGGAGAATGATGATCGTGTGATGACCTATTACGACTATCTGGACAATGAGCAGAAGTCTTCATGGTGGTCAGCAGGTCTGAAAGCATTCTTCGGCTTGTTCAAGTCGGATGAGAAAGACACAAAGGCAGAAAAGAAAGATTCTGTCAACAATTTCCGTCTGACGCCAGCCCAGCAGAGTATTGCCAATGCCGTCGCAGGTAGTATTGAGTGCAAGATTGATAAGAAGACTGACGTGATCTCTATCGAGGTGACTGATCAGGATCCTCTGGTAGCAGCCACGATTGCTGATTCCGTTAAGGAACGTCTGCAATTTTTCCTGACAGAGTACAGGACGCAGAAAGCACGCCATGATTTAGCCTATATCGAGACGCTGTATAAGGACGCCAGGAAGAATTACGATCGGGCTTGTGAGATCTATGCCGATTTCATGGACGCCAACCAGGATGTCGTGCTGGAGTCTGTCAAACTGCAGCAGACTAAGCTCGAGAATGAAATGCAACTTCAGTACAACAATTATAACGCTATTGGTGCCCAGCTTTTGGCAGCAAAGGCTAAAGTGCAGGAAGATACGCCTGCCTTTACAACGCTGCAGAGTGCAACAGTCCCTTTGCGTAAGGCAGGTCCGAAGCGTAGTCGTATCGTGCTGATCTTCGTTCTGTTGGTCTTCCTCTGTACCACAGGATGGATACTGCACAAAGAGGGTGAATTAATGCTCCTTTTAGGACTCGAAAAGAAGAAGTAAAGAGATAACTGGCTTACAATGAGCGACGCAGGTAGAAATATGTACGAGCTGGCGGGGAGACTCTTCCCCATTTGTCGTAGCATCACTGGTAACGGCTTTCGTCAGTCGTTGGAGATGATCAGGGAGATAGTACCTGAGATGCAGGTCTGTGAGATTCCATCTGGAACTCAGGTCTTCGACTGGACAGTACCCAAGGAGTGGAATATCCGAGGTGGCTGGATCAAGAACCTGCAGGGTGAGACCATCATCGATTTCAAGGATTGCAATCTGCATGTGATGGGTTACTCGATTCCTGTTCATCAGACCATCAGCCGTGAGGAATTGTTAGCTCATGTATATACCCAGCCAGAACAGCCCGAGTGGATTCCGTATGTCACGTCTTACTATAAGGAGCGCTGGGGATTCTGCATGAGTGAGCGCCAGAAGCAGAGCCTGACTGATGCTGAGTACGAAGTGTGTATCGACAGCACGTTGGAAGATGGATATCTGACATACGGTGAGGTGGTCTTGCCTGGTGAGACAGACGACGAGATATTTTTCTCGACTTATCTCTGTCATCCGTCTATGGCCAATAATGAACTCTCGGGGCCCTGCGTACAGACAGAGATCATCAAGTATCTGAAGCAGTTGGCTCATCGCAGATTCACTTACCGACTGATCTTTATTCCTGAGACCATCGGCTCGATTACCTACCTTTCCAGAAATCTGGATGTCCTTCAGCGACATGTAAAGGCAGGTTTCGTGCTTAGTTGTGTGGGCGACGACAGGACTTACTCGATGGTGTCTACTAAATATGAAGACACCTTGGCTGACCGCGTACTGAACAATGTCCTGAAGTTCCACTATCCGGATTATATCCGTTATTCGTTCATGCAGCGGGCTTCTGATGAGCGCCAGTATGGTTCTGCAGGTGTCGATCTGCCTGTTTGTGCCTTCTGTCGCAGCAAGTATCATGAGTATCCAGAGTATCATACCTCAGCAGACAACATGGACTTGATTAGTCCTGAGGGTTTGTCTGGTGCTTACGAAGTGATGGTGAAAGTCATTAATGCCTTGGAAAACAATTATTTCTACCAGATGCAGTGCAAGTGTGAGCCTCAGTTAGGCAAGCGTGGCTTATATCCCACAGTCAGCCAGAAGGGCACCAAAGGCGATGCCCGTTACATTCAGGATTTCATTGCCTATGCAGATGGAAGGAATGATTTGATTGGAATCAGCAATATTCTCGACATACCTGTTGATAAGCTTATCCCAATAAAAGACCAGTTGATGGAACATCATTTATTAGCGATAGGATAAGGATGTCGACCAGGAAGATAGTAACAAACACGATATATTATGGCGTCGTGCCGAAGCTGACAATGCTGTTGAGCATTGTGATCCTGCCTCTTACGACACCGTTCCTGACTACATACGACTATGGTATCTATGGTGTTATGACGTCATATACCAGTCTGTTTATCTCAGTTGCCCCTCTTGGTTTGCATGTTCATCTGACGAACAGCTACTTTGAGTATCCACGCCATTACAACTTGGTGTGGGGTAGGGTGCTGATGCTCATGCTCCTGTCGTCGCTGTGCTTTGGCTTGTTGAATATGGGTATCTTGCTGTTCACGCTGCCAATGGAGTTCTCTGTGAGCAAATTGGTGTTATGCACGATTGGTTCTATGCCCATCTTCTTGCTGGCTAACGGCTTGCTGGCCCAGCACCTGTTCCCTTTACGTGAGACGCCCAAGCCATTGGTGTTCACCAACCTTCTGGGTTCTGTCACGGGTATGCTGGTCTCATTCGTGATGATCTATTATCTGCGTTTGGGATATTGGGGTCTGATTGCAGCTGGAGCCATCTCCGTCACCTTTACGTTCTCCGTATTCCTGAAGTTCGTATGGGCAGATTTTGACATTCGCCCGATACTCGATCGTAACTGGCAGCGAGTCAAGCAGATGGTGAAGATTGCTTTGCCGCTGGTTCCCCATACTTTGGGCTTTGTATTGCTGACGAGTTCTGCCCGTATTGTCATGAGTCAGTATCATGTTTCCTACGACGAGATAGGCTTGTTCAGTCATGGTGGCACGATGGGCGATTATGCCGTTGTGATTACGACGGCATTGGTAACAGCCTTGATGCCTCAGATGCAGCGTGCCTATCGCAATGCCGATTTCAAGACTTATCGTAAGTTATACTTCCTTTGCCAGGCCGTCGCATTGACCTCCACATTCTGTATATGTATCTGGATGCCAGAGATCTACGCCCTGCTCATCAGGAACGCCAATCTGGCAAAGTCGTGTGATATCGCCAGTCTGCTGTGTTTCGCCAATGTGGTGTTCTCGTTCTATGCCTTTATGAGTGCGCCAGCCTTCATTGAGAAAAAGACGATGCAGCTCTTGTGGCTGGTTTTTGTACCAGGCATTCTGAATTTCCTGCTCTGTTATGCATTTATTCCGTTTTTCGGATATCGGATAGCGATTTATTCAACGATCATTTCCTATTGGACCCAGCTGATGATACCGTTCTTTGTCGGATATTACAAGAAGACAGTGAGCGACTGGCTTGGCGACCGTAGGTTGATATTGCTGATACTGGCTATTATCCTTTCCGATCTGATACTGGCTAATATGCTGATGTATACGGCTATATGGATGAAGATAGTGTTAACACTCCTGACTGCTGCCAGTCTGCTGCTTTTCTATCGCAGGAACAGACTGAACGAGTTGGTTTGAAAGAAGAAAGAGGATGAAGAAATTTTACTATAGCTCCTGCTCAGTGGCAGCTCCCCATGTGGGAATCATTCTGGATGATGTCGTGACGAGCAGAAAAGAGGGCGATACTGTTTACTTTGGCTATTGTCATTGTGCGCTGGCGTCATGCTTCATGAATCTCAGTGGTCATGCGAGCACGTGCAAGTTCTGCCATTTCATGTATCGCCAATATCAGAAGAAATACGGCGAGGGCGTTCATTTCATGCCCATCAAGGAGACGGATCTGAAGCATCAGGATCGTCATCTGGATCTGCACAATTCTGAGGATATCAAGGCGGTGAAGTATCGTCAGGTCGAGGTAGGCAGCTCTGTACTTTCCATGTACTATGATATCTCGCGCGACCTGGATATGGCTAATTGGGACGGTTTTATCGCGTGGGCACTCCCTCTGATTGAGAATATCTGCGACTTCGTAGACTATGTCTATCAGCTGTTCGAAGAGCTGAAGCCTGATCAGGTGCTGATCTATAATGGTCGTCTGTTTGAAAACCGCCTGTTCTACGATATCGCCAAGAGCATGGGCATCGAGTTCGTTTCGCTCGAAGGAGTAGGGGGGCACATCGAGCCTTACAAGAAGATACGTTTTGTAGGCGAGTGGCCGTTGAACATCGAACTTTACGGACGTATGGTTGAGGATTTGTGGAAACAGTCTCCCCAGTCTTTGGAGGAGAAGACCCGCCAGGCCTCTACGTTCTACGAGAAGCGCCGCAATGGCATTCTGGTATTCGATACACGTGTCTATACCAAGGATCAGCAGAAAGACCTTCTCCCTGATGGCTTTGACAGCTCAAAGACCAATATCGCGATCTACAATTCTTCTCAGGACGAGATAGCCGCCTTAGGCGATGAGTGGCAGAAGGGTAATCTCTTTCCCTCACAATACGAGGCTATCGAGTTTATGCTCCAGCATGCCGATCCTGGCATCCATTTCTATCTGCGCGTTCATCCCAATCTGAAGGGTGTCACGCATAAGGCTCACATGGAACTCTACGACCTTCAGAAATACCCCAATATCACTGTGATTCCTCCTGAGAGCAAAGTCAGTTCCTATGCCTTGATGGATGCTTGCAACAAGGTGGTCACATTCGGCTCTTCTACAGGTGTCGAGGCCAGCTATTGGGGGAAGCCCTCAATCCTCGTAGGACGTTCCTTCTATGAGATGACGGGTGCCTGCTATCACATGAAGAGTAAGGACGAACTGGTTGCTGCCATTAATGGCGACCTGCCTCCCAAGGATCGTATCGGGGCTTTGAAGTATGCCTATTTCGTGCTCGATCGCCAGTACTCTGTCGATGAGAGCAACTTTGATATCGATGTGAAGTATCGTCATATGCGCTGGGATTTCTTCTCCACGTCTTATTTCAAGATCTGGGGCTCTGATTTCCTGTTCCAGCTCTGTTATTTCTGCAGTTGTATTCTGGGTCCCAAATTCAGTAAGGCCCGATTAAATTTCCCTTGGCCTAAGCGATGAAGATTTCAATTGTTATTCCTGTATACAATGTGGCTCCTTATATCAAGGATTGTCTGCATAGTGTGATGGTACAGTCTTGGCAGGATAATCTGGAGTGTATCCTGGTGGATGACTGCGGCACAGACAATAGCATGCAGCTGGTAGAGGAAAGGTTGCAGACTTATAAAGGCAAGATCGATTTCAGGATCATTCGCCATCAGCATAATCGTGGTCTTTCTGCTGCACGCAATACAGGCATCGAAGCTGCCAGAGGCGATTATGTCTTCTTTCTGGATAGTGACGACGAGATTACGCCCGACTGTATCGAGCGGTTGGTAAAGCCTTTATACGAGAAGGATTACGACTTCGTTGTTGGGGCTTACCGCCTCGTTGGTAGCCAGATCAAAATGGATGCGTTAAGACTGAAGGAGGGAACCGTGCTTACAGGTGATGAAGTCTTGAAATCCTTTCGTGAGAAGACTTGGTACCTCATGTCAGTCAACAAGCTCTATAAGATGTCATTCCTGAATCGCCATCATCTTCGTTTCCTTGAAGGAATTATCCACGAAGATGAGCTTTGGAGTTTCCAGATAGCATGCCTGGCAAAGTCACTCTATGCCGTAGCTCATGAGACTTATATTTATAAGGCGCGCGAGGGTAGTATTACGGTCAACAAGAATTTGAAGCGCAGTTTCACCTGCGTCAACTTGATACTTCAGGAGATGTGCAGCTTTGCGCGCCAGCATCAGCTGGATGAGAATAAGGATATCCACAATCTGATACAGAATTTCCAGATGATCACGCTCGACTCTCTTCACAAGGAGGCTCCTGCTTTGTTCCGTGCTTTCTATGAAGAGCAGCGCAGGGTGAAACCTGTCAGTTGGAGCAAGTGCTATCGTCTCGATGGATTGAGCATCCGCAAGCAACTGCGCGACCTGCATCTGCTGCTGCCTGTCCCCTTGGCTGTGCCTTATCTGAAACTGTTGTTCCATTTCATGAAATGATGCTTATGGGCAAGAATAAGAAACCAGTTGTGTCCATTATCGTTCCTTGCTTTAATCAGGGAAAGTTTATCCTTGAGACCTTGGAGAGTGTCAGCAGACAGACATTCACCAATTTCGAGTGTATCGTGGTGAACGATGGTTCTACCGACGATTCCCTGGTGAAGATGAAGTCGTTCTGCGAGGACGATACACGTTTCCACTATATCGACAAGTTCAACGAGGGTGTCAGCGTGGCCAGGAATACGGCGATACGTCAGAGTCAGGGCAAATATATCCTGCCGCTTGATGCCGACGACAAGATTGCCGATACCTATCTGGAGAAGACGGTGGCCTACATCGAGCAGCATCCCGAAGTGAAGGTCGTTTGTACCAACACGCGTCTCTTTGGTGCCAAGAACACGGATTATAATCTTCCCGAGTACGATTATAACCGCATCATCTGCCGCAATGTCTTGGTTTGTACTGCGCTCTATCGCAGGAAGGACTTCGACAAGACGCCTGGCTATAACCCCAGGATGGTGAAGGGCCTCGAGGACTGGGATTTCTGGTTGACTTTCCTCAACGAGGAGGATATCGTCCATCGCATCAACGAGCCCCTGTTCTTCTATCGCATGAAGTACGAGTCGCGCAACCGCAATTCCTTCAAGTCGTATGCCAGGATCAGGCGTCAGATCTGGGAGAACCATAAGGAGATCTATGCCAACCACTTCTTTAATCCTGTGGAGAGCGATGAGTATCAGACGCTCATCAACAGTAAGGAATATAAGATAGGTAAGAAGCTGTCGCCCATCCTCAACATGCGATGGTGTTATTATCTGATAGGATTCTTCAAACGCAATGGGTGAAAGTCAGTTGACAGACAATAAGTACGTCAGATACTTCTGCTACGTGATGCTCTTCGAGCTGTTTCTCATGGGTAGCGGACAGGATCTGCCGTTGCCAGGAGGCCTCACCATGCGCTGGCTCTTCTTCTTCATCGGCGTGGGAGCCAGCATCGTCATGTTCATCCGTTCCGATGATTTCCCGAAGGCGATTCTGACCTTTCTCCTGGTGTATACCATCCAGATGCTGATAGGGTGGATGCTGGCTTTCACGTTCGACTCTGAAATGTCATATCTGATGGTCGACTTCAAGCCGCTCCTCTACTTCTATATCGTCTTGTTCTTCTATTACATCATGACCTCTGAGCTGATGATCAAGAAGGTGGTGGACATCATGCTGCTCTGTGTGAAGATCATGACGGTGCTATACCTTATATATATGACGCTGACGGACATCCTGGGGCTCTTCTCTATGACTGGTGAGAACTATCATACAGTCGACGATTCGGGCTCGTTCATGTTTCGCGGTGTGGGCAGCTCCTTGTTCTATAAAGGCTTCGTCTACCTGCCCATCGGCGCCTTAGGCTTCTTCTGGCGGAAACAGTATGTATGGATGGTCCTCAGCATCATTGCCATCTATTTCACCTATACCCGAGGCCTCTATGTCTTGCTGGTCTTCGGACTGCTGGCTTTCTATCTGAAGACCCACGAGGTGAATATCATCAAGATCGTAGGTCTGATGCTGGTGGTGCTGCTACTCTATGAGATAGCTGATGTGTTTGAGGTGTTCACGTTCGACGACACCTATCTCGAGAACCGCGAGGAGAGCGACTCCGTCCGTCTGATTACCACCGAGCAGGTGTTCGATCGCATCACGTGGTGGTCGTTCCTGTTCGGACATGGTTTTGGGCAGGGAGTGCCCGAGCGTCCTGCCCACATGGAGATCTCCTATCTCGATATCTTCCATCATCAGGGCATCTTCGGACTGTCGTTCTGGCTGGCTCTGTTCTATGCCATCTTGAAATACGGCAACACCGCCGCAGAGAAGTATAAGGAGGAGGCTGCCTTCTTCATGACGGCTGCCATGATGATCTACCTGCAGTCGTGCTTCAATCCCTATATCAATAACTCCATAGGCATGAGCATCGTGCTGCTGGCGTTTGTCATCTGTTACAGGCTTTCGCAAGATGAATATTTTACCAATCGTAGTACTGTATAACATAGACTATCGGGCGACTAACGCCTATAGGACGTTGTTGAGCCAGTCTAATGTCAAGCACATCCTGCTGTACGAGAACTCTCCAGAGCCTCAGAACCAGTGTTACGAGAGCCCTGCGGTCTGCTATTATCACGATGTCGCCAACGGAGGTGTCTCTGCAGCCTACGATTATGGCGCAGACCTTGCCGCGAAGTTAGGCGATGTCGATGCCTTGCTGCTGCTCGATGAGGATACGCAGTTCCAGCCCGACTATCTCTCCAGGCTTCAGACTGCCATGACGCAGCACCCCGATATCAGCCTGTTTGTGCCTCAGGTGCTGTATGCAGGCAAGAAGCCGTTCTCCCCGATTCATCGCGGACTTCGCATCAAGCGCGGAGCGCTGCTGGGCGAGGGTAGTTATAGCCTGAAGCGCTATCTGCCCGTTAATTCCGGAGCCTGCATCCGCCTCTCGGCATTCCGTCAGGTAGGAGGCTATAACCCGATGATCCGCCTCGACTTTGCCGATTTCGACTTCTTCTCACGATTGGCAGAGGTGTCAGCGACGTTCTATCGTGTGGATAGCATAGCCCGCCAGTCGTTCTCCAACGAGGAGACACAGGTCGACAAGCTATTCCGCCGATTCCAGTTCTATCTGGAGGGGGCGAGGGTGGCCCGTTATAACAGGCTTATCTCCTCGATGGTCGCCGTCGAAGTGCTGCGCCACGTGCTGGCTCTGACCCTCCGCACGCGCAAGTGGTGCTTCCTCTCAGAATATATCAAGCGATTCTTATGATATCAGTTTGCATAGCAACATATAACGGACAGCGTTTCATCGCGCGACAGCTGAACAGCATACTCTGCCAGTTGGGTGCCGACGATGAGGTCGTAGTGGCCGACGATGGTTCTACCGACGACACCCTGTCCGTCATCAGACAGCTGGGCGATGCCCGTATCCGTATCGTCGAAGGTGCCCACCGCCACTCTCCGATCTGGAACTTCGAGCAGTCGCTGAAGGCTGCCAAGGGCGACAACATCTTCCTGTCTGATCAGGACGATGAATGGATGCCCGAGAAGGTCGAGGTGACGATGCGCTATCTGCAGCAGTACGACTGCGTGGTGAGCGACAATACGGTTGTTTCGCCCGATGGACAGATCATTGCGCCTTCGTTCTACGCAGTCAACGGCACGAAATCAGGCCGTCTCTATAATCTGCTGGTGAAGAACGGCTACCTGGGCTGCTGTATGGCCTTCCGTCGGAATGTGCTTGAGGCTTCACTGCCGTTCCCTGCCGATATCCCGATGCACGACATCTGGATTGGCAATGTGGCAGCGTTCCGATACACGGTCTGCTTCATCCCTGAGAAGCTGATGACCTACAACCGTCATGGCGACAATGCCTCTTCGGCCTCCAGTCCCAGTGCCTATTCCACAATCGAGAAATTACGTTTCCGCTGGGTCGTCGTGCGCGACCTCATGCGGCTGAAAAGATAATCCCCAATGCTGAAAATAACAATTATCACTGCCACCTATAACAGCGAGGCTACGCTGCGCGACACGATGGACAGCATCCTGCGCCAGACGTGGCAAGGCTATGAGTATATCGTCATCGACGGTGCCTCAACGGATGGTACACTTGACATCATCAAGGAGTATGAGCCCAAGTTCGAGGGCAAGATGAGATATATCTCAGAGCCCGATCGCGGTATCTACGATGCCATGAACAAAGGCTTTGCGATGGCTACAGGCAATGTCATCGGCATTCTCAACTCCGACGACTTCTACACCTCCGTCGATGTGCTCCAGACGATAGCCGGAAACTTCCTGCTGGGCGAGATGGACGCCGTCTATGCCGATATCCATTATGTCAAGAACGACGACGTCACCAAGACCGTGCGCTATTACTCATCGGCCATCTTCCGCCGTCCGCTGATGCGCTTCGGACTGATGCCTGCCCATCCCTCGTTCTACTGCAGCCGTGCGGTCTACGAGAAATATGGCGGCTTCGACACGTCCTACAGCATTGCCTCCGACTTTGAGAATCTGCTCCGACTCATCTATATCCACCGCATCAAGACCAAGTATATCAAGAAAGACTTTGTGACGATGCGAGTGGGAGGAGCCTCTACGGCAGGCATCCGCAGTCGGCAGATGATAATGAAAGAACATCTTCGGGCTTTGCGGGCTCATGGAGTCCACTCCAACATCTTCCTGCTCAGCCTCCGCTATTTCTACAAACTCCACGAATTCGTTAAGAACTGATGCTTTACCTATCCATGATGGTGCCACTGCTGCTGGCGGTAGCTTTGGCCATGTATATTATCCCCCGAATCCTGATGGTGAGCGTGAAGAAGGAGCTCAACCTTCCGCCTCGCCGGAGTGACAAGAGCAAGCGAACTGTGCCGCGACTTGGCGGTGTATCCCTCTTCCCTGTCTTGGTGATCAGTGTCGGAGCAGCCGTCGTAGCCTGTCTGATGGACAGCGGCCAGGAGCTCATCCTGGGCGAGAACGAGGCCACCTTCGTGCAGTATATGTTTGCCATCGCAGGCCTCACCACGATGTACCTCCTCGGAGTGATGGACGACCTGATCGGCGTCTCCTTCCTCTCCAAGATCAGCATCCAGTTCCTGGCATCGCTGCTCATACCGCTTTCAGGGCTATACATCAACGACCTGCACGGCCTGCTGGGTATCTACGAGCTGCCTGCATGGTTGGGGATCCTCGGTACGATGATTACCATCTGGTTTATCTCGAATGCCATCCCGATGCTCGACGATATCGACGGCCTCGCCTCGGGACTGGCCATGCTCGCCTTCTCCGTACTTGGCATCTTGGCCTTCATCTCCTCGCAGCCGTTCCTGCTGATGATCTGTGCCGCGATGGTGGGCATGCTCATTCCCTTCTTCCTGCGCAACGTGATGGGCTGGCGCATCGGATGGCGAAATATCTATCTGGGCGACACGGGCGGACTTACCATCGGCTATATGCTTGCCTTCGTCGTTGTGGCGCTGAGTCTTCAGGGAGGCAAAACCCTGCCCGAGGGCATCATCATGGTGTGCTTCGGAACGCTCCTTCTGCCGATGTTCGATGTTGTGCGCGTGGCCATCATGCGTACTGTCAACAACCGTAGTGTGTTCGATCGTGACAACAACCATATTCACCATCGTCTGATGATGGGCGGCATGAGTCCAGGCAATGTTCTGATCACCATCATCCTCGTGACGGCCTTCTTCGTGCTGCTCAATGTGATGGGCGTATGGCTCAAGTGGAACCTGTCGCTGCTGCTCATTGGCAATGTGACGTGCTGGGTGATGCTACAAGTCGTGATTAGCTATTTCAAGAATAAGAACCGTGATAAGATAGATCAACAAACATGGATGAATTATTGATAACCACCTATTCGATCGTAGTGTCGTTTCTGCTGTCGGCAGCCTTGGGCTGGCTGTTCATACCGAGAGTACTGATTCTGAGCCATCGCAAGCGGCTGTTCGATATGCCCGACGAGCGTAAGATGCACGATACGCCCATTCCGCGTCTTGGCGGCATCACGTTCCTGCCCATTCTGCTCATCTGCGTCTGTCTGGTCATCGGCTTCTGGGTGAAGCTCGGCATACCTTATCTCACTGCCAACCTTACGACGATGTTCATCCGCTTCGTGCTGCTCTTTGTCGGCATGATGATGCTCTACCTCGTGGGAGTGGTCGACGATCTGATAGGCGTCACATATCAGGCGAAGTTCCTCGTGCAGATAGCGTGCGCCCTGCTGTTCCCCCTGTCAGGGCTTTGGATTCACGACCTCTCCGGTCTGTTCTGGATTGGCGAGGTGCCTGCGTGGATAGGCATACCGCTGACGGTCTTTGTGGTCGTTTACGTCACCAATGCCATCAATCTGATCGATGGTCTCGACGGTCTGGCGGCAGGCATCACGTCCGTTGCGCTGGCCACGCTGGGCGTAGCAGCCTTCACCCAAGGGCAGCATCTCTTCCTTGTGCTCGCCTTCGGCATGCTGGGCATTCTGCTGCCCTTCTGGATCTACAATGTCTTTGGTAATGTGAAGAAAGGTCATAAGATTTTCATGGGCGATACAGGCAGTCTCACGCTGGGCTATCTCGTCAGCTTCCTGCTCATCTATCTGGTGGGCGATGCTGAGATGACCTTCCCCAAGGAGATGCTTGTCATCGGACTCTCCACGATGCTGCTGCCGATGTTCGACATCGTGCGCGTGGTCATCGTCCGTCTGCAGAATCATCACAACCCGTTCCTTCCCGACAAGAACCACATCCACCATAAGCTGCTGCGCACAGGGCTTGGCTCTCGCTGGGCGATGGTTGTCCTCATACTGATGTCGCTGGCGATTGTTCTTGCTACGGTGATGGGCGTCAGGATGGGCGTCGGGTCCATGTGGATATTCTTCATCGACCTCGCCGTCTGGCTGATCTTCGACTACACCGTCAACATCTTTATCTTCAAGAACAACCGCCAGCGCTACGAGTAATTATTGACCCAACACTTCGTTGAGTTTATCGGCCAGCTCGTCCATAGTCAAGTTGCTGGCAACAATCTTCCCTTTGGGATTCACCAACAGGTTTGTAGGAATCCCAGGAACTTTATACACTTCGACAGCCTTAGAGTCCCACCCACTCAGATCCGAAAGATGATTCCACGACAGATTCATCTTCTTGACAGCTTTCTGCCAGGCCTGCGTATCATCATCGAGCGAGATGCCTAATACGTCAAAGCCATCAGCATGGAAAGCCTTATAGACCTTAACTAACTCCGGCAGCTCTTCGCGGCAAGGGCCACACCAGGATGCCCAGAAGTCTATCAAGACCCATTTGCCTTTGCCTACGTACTCACTCAGCCGATGCGACTGGTCATTGAAGTCCTTCAGCTGCAGATCGATGAATTGTTTGCCTACAAAGACCTCCATCGGATCCTCATCATCCTCACCATGGGCACCATTAGCGGCAATTGCCGGACAAGCCAGCATCCAACTCAGTGCCATCACACACAATAATAACTTTCTTTTCATATCTTGTATCTTTAAATAATTGATTCGGTTACAAAGATACAAACAAAATCCCAAACCCACAACTTTTTTTGATTTATATTTGTGAAGGACTTTAAATGCCATAATTCAATTCAATTTTAATGGTTAATAAATTGTTTGTTAATAACTCGGCTTTGCTGCTTGGCTTGTCCAAGAATTTTACTTGTCGCCGATTGGACTCTGTTTTGCGATTTTACTAGGAAACACTTGCCTGCGCGCTAGGAAATTTTTGTTGCCCAGTTAGGCCGCAAATTTCGTCTTTTTTCGTTGACAGTGCAAAGGTACGAATATTTCAAGCAACTTCCAAATAATAATCGAAAAATGACACCTAAAAAAGCACTTTTCATGAAACTGTCTTAAGCCTGCTACAGTGCTACAGTTGCTACAGTTCATTTTATGCCATTCACATTTTAGGAGTTAGTCCTATCTATATATTTATATATATATAAATATATAGATAGATTGATTTTTTGATTTGAGGTGACTATAATTTCTACTGTAGCAACTGTAGCACTGTAGCGCTCAAATGTCTCTTATCTTAAATTTGAAAAAACATTTGGTGATATGGATTATTTCTATTACCTTTGCATCATGATGACAAAAAAACTATACATAAATATTGTGGACTCAATGCGTAACTCACTGATAATCAATATGTTATACCACCCCTATTTTGTGATAGGTATAAAAAGCTAACATCGTCGTTTAGGCGATTTTGCTCGTCAAACCGCCAGATTCCACTTCTGCTATTGGCTCTATCCTTTAGTGGGAGGGCGTTGTTTTTGTGTCGAACCTTAACGAATCAGACCCTATGAAAGACTACGTAGAGCAATATTTAGAAGCTAAAAGACTCGTCATAGAGCAGAATAGACCAACATGTCAGAAGCGTTTTTTCCAACATGTTGCCGATAAATTCTTGGCTTTTGCTGAGGAAAAGCTGACCGAAAAAGAGCTCAAAGTAGTTTCTGGCATACTGAAAGGAAAACCCTTACCTGAAATCGGTGCAGAAATGGGCTATTCAGGTGACAGCATCAGACTATATTGGCATAAGATCGAACCAGTTCTTCTGGAGCAAATCGACTTCCCAGCTTACCGAAACGAGAACAAGACGCTGCGCGAAGAGGGGCGCAAGAGGTGCCAGGAACCTCCGTGCCCTGAGCATAGAGGCTAATGATGAAGAAGCGTGGGATTAAGAAATAACGGATGCGCACATCGCTGTGGGCATCCGCTTAATACATTTTATTACGTATTATGTAAAGAATCAAATGCGTCAGCATCACTGCTAACATAACCAACTTTAATATTATAATGAACTTTTTACGATTGCAAAGGTAGTGCTTTAATTTGAGCCCACCAAAGGTTTTAGTGTTTTTTGTCTTTTTACTTGCATTATTGGGGAATTATTCGTGGAGGCTGGGGTCAGGCCCCAAAGTAAAGTCGCAAGCGACTGTACTTTGGCGCCAGACCCGAGGCCTGCGGGTTCCGCTTCGGGGGGGGGAGGTCGCCGTCTGACAAAAAAAAGAAGACCGCAGATTTTGTCTGCGGTCTTTGTTTTGTCAGTGTGTTCGACTGATTACTGAGCCTGAGTAGAATCAGCAGCAACTGAATCAACAGCCATGCTGTCAACAACGCTATCAACAACTTCTGCGATAGAGTCAGTGTCCTGTACAGGAGCCTGAGCCTGGTTACCACAAGATGCGAAAGAGATAGCAGCAACTGCTACGAACATAAATACCAATTTTTTCATTTTTTCTAAGCTTTTAAATCTGTAAAACAATCATTCGTTTATTAAAACGCTGCAAAGTTACGCATATTTTTAATACAACGTATCATTTTTTTCGATTTTTTTTTGGTCTTTTTTGTAACTTTTTCGCAAAGCACTGATAATCAATGAAATACGAAATGTTAAAATTTGGTGTATTTTTGACGCTAAACGCTTTTTTGGCAAAAATCGGCTAAAATCGGAAAAAAATGACTATCTTTGTGCCCGCTAACAGACAAGCAAAAAAGTAAAAAGGTAAAAAAGTAAAAAAGTAAAAAGGAAAGATGATCGATACATCAGCTTTTCAAGGTAAGAGAGCGGCATATTATACGCTCGGATGCAAATTGAACTTCTCAGAGACCTCGACTTTCGGGAAAATGTTGCAGGAGATGGGGGTCAGTACGGCTCAGAAGGGTGAGCAGGCGGACATCTGCCTGATCAATACTTGTTCGGTGACTGAGGTGGCCGACCATAAGTGCCGTCAGGCTATCCATCGGATGGTGCGCCAGCATCCTGGTGCCTTCGTGGTGGTGACGGGCTGTTACGCGCAGTTGTCGGCAGAGCGGGTGGCGCAGATTGAGGGTGTAGACCTCGTGCTGGGCTCTGACGAGAAGGCCAATCTGATACAGTATCTCTCGGAGGCGTGGGCAAAAACGAGGAATGTGGAAGGTGGAATGTGGAATGAGGAAGGTGGAATGTGGAATGTGGAATGTGGAATGAGGAATGTGGAAGGGGGAAGGAGGTCTACACCTTATTATATTAAGAAGACGAAGGACATTACCTCGTTTGCTCCCAGTTGTTCGAGGGGTAACCGCACGCGCTACTTCCTGAAGGTGCAGGACGGTTGTGACTACTTCTGCACCTATTGTACGATACCTTACGCCAGAGGTTTCTCGCGCAATCCGACCATCGCCTCGCTGGTGAAGCAGGCTGAGGAGACGGCTCAGGAGGGTGGGCGCGAGATTGTGCTGACGGGCGTAAATATCGGCGACTTCGGTAAGACGACGGGTGAGCGCTTCATCGACCTGGTGAAGGCTCTGGACGAGGTGGAGGGCATCAGCCGCTATAGGATCAGTTCGCTGGAGCCCGACTTGCTGAGCGACGAGTTGATAGCCTATTGTGCCGAGAGCCGTGCCTTTATGCCTCACTTCCATATCCCTTTGCAGAGTGGTAGCGACACGGTGCTGAAACTGATGCACCGCCACTACGACGCCCAGCTCTTTGCCGACAAGATCTGCAAAATCAAAGCGCTGATGCCTGATGCCTTTATTGGTGTCGACGTGATGGTGGGATGCAGGGGAGAGACGCCTGAGTGTTTCGAGGAGACCTACGAGTTTCTCGACCGTCTGGACGTGACGCAGTTGCATGTGTTCCCTTACTCGGAGCGTCCAGGCACTTCGGCTCTGAGCATTCCCTACACGGTGAGCGATCAGGACAAGAAACTGCGCTCGAAACGACTGCTCGACTTGTCGGACCGCAAGACGGAGGCTTTCTATACCCAGCATATCGGGCAGGAGGCTGAGGTGCTGTTTGAGAAGGCGCCTCGCGGCAAGGCGATGCATGGCTTTACGAAGAACTACATCAGGGTGGAGTTGCCCGCCAAGGTGGCTAAGCCAGAGCTGGACAATCAGTTGGTGATGGTCAGGCTGGGTGAACTGACGGCCGATAAGCAGGCATTGAGGGTTGAGTGTTTATAGTTTATAATATATAAATAAGGTACGCGCGTATGGAGAAGTTGGCCATTGTCATTCTGAACTGGAACGGAGCGCAGATGCTCAAGACGTATCTGCCCAGTGTGTTGCATTATTCGCGCGACGAGGCGACGGTGTATGTGGCAGACAATGCCTCGACTGACGATTCGCTGGCGCTGCTGAAGGATTCGTTCCCGGAATGCAAGCTGATCACGCTGGAGAAGAACTGGGGTTTCGCTGAGGGCTATAACAAGGCTCTCAGTCAGATTGAGGCTGAGTACTATCTGCTGCTGAACTCGGACATCGAGGTGACGCACCACTGGCTGACGCCGCTGATCGAGTATATGGACAGCCACGAAGAGGTGGCCGCCTGTCAGCCCAAGCTGCTCTCGGCTGCTGATCATGACTGCTACGAATATGCGGGGGCGAGTGGGGGCTTTCTCGACCGCTTCGGCTATCCCTTCTGCAGAGGACGTATCTTCGACACGGTGGAGGAGGACAACGGGCAATACGACTACAGGGCTGAAATCCTGTGGGCTACGGGGGCTGCCCTGATGATCCGCTCGAAGGACTACTGGGATGCAGGCGGCTTGGACGGTCGCTTCTTCGCCCATAACGAGGAGATAGACCTCTGCTGGCGACTGCGCATCAAGGGCAGGAAGATCGTGTGCCTGCCTGAGAGCTTTGTCTATCATGTGGGCGGAGGCACGCTGCCTAAGTCGAACCCGATGAAGACCTTCCTGAACTTCCGCAACAACCTGACGATGCTCTATAAGTGTCTGCCTGAGTCGGAGCTGGGCCCTGTGATGCGCTGGCGGTGGCTGCTCGACTATGTGGCTGCGTGGGAGATGCTGCTCCTGAAGAAGAATGTGGGCGACTTCAAGGCCGTCTATCGTGCCAGGAGGGCTTTCAAGCGCTGGCAGAAGGACTTCGAGGCTGACCGAAAGGCCATTCAGGCATCGCGCAAGGCCGAAAAAATACCAGAGCAAAGGCGGTTCTCCCTGCTCTGGCAGTATTATGTGAAGGGTCGCAAGACGTTTGCTGAGCTGCCTTAGCTTATTTGGATAGCAACTTGAGGCGGGGGGTGCACTCGCCTGGATGGTCGACTTCCTTCGCTTTCCATGACTTCAGATACTCAAACCATGTTTCGGCAGAGTGGAAGCCGAAGCTCTCATTGTCGGAGCAATAAGTGACCTTATAGCTCAGATGGCGGTCGTCGGTGCCCACGACATAGGCATAGTTGTCTTTGTTGGCAGGCTCTTCGCTGCGGATGTACTGTTGGGGAATCCAGATGCCGAGTCCGACGGTCTCGGGCTTGAAGTTCTCATGGTCGCTCGATGGCCAGTCGGTGCCCCAGCAGCCACGCAGCCCCGCCTTGTCGGAGAATTCCACCGACTCTTTCACGTTGATGATGCCCGTGGAGAAGAGGTAATCCTTCACATCCTTATCGAAGAATACGTCGACATCAGTGCTGCGGCTGCCTGCATACTGCGTGTAGCGGATGGTCATCGTGATGGCAGGCTTGTCGGGGTAGGGCTTCCAGTTCTTGTCGATCACCTCGACGATGGTGCGCAGCGGTCCGTAGGAGATGATGCGCTGTGTGCGGCTGCTGACGGGATCGATCATCGTGGGCTGCTGTCCGTCCCATCCGCGGAAGGCACCGAGTCCGAAGGTGTTACCCACCCAGAGCACATCGTCGCCATAGCCTTCGGCCTTCTGCTCTTTCGAGGTGTAGAACTGCGTCTCCTTCAGTTCGAGGCGCTTCTGGAACTTGCCGTAGAGGTCGAGCGTCTGGCGCTTGTCGAAGTAGATGCGGATGCCGTTGTATTCGCTTTCGAAGTCGACGCCATGATGGTGCTGGATATTATAGGAGTTGGCACAGTCGCCACGGGCCGTGATCGACTCGATGAAGTTGTTGTGCTTGTTCTTCTCCTTCACCTTGTCGTTGCGGAGCAGCATCTCGGCATAGACGCGTGCCGGATACTGGGCCTGCTCTTCCTCTGTGCTGAACGTTATCGAGAGGGCAGCGCCCTGATGAGCCTTCAGGTCGAGGAGGAAGCAGAGTTCGTCGAAGACGCCATCCTGATTGAGGTCGTCGAGCTGGCAGGGTATTTCCTGGTTATCGAGCATGACCTTGGCTGAACGGATATCTCCGAGACCTTCCTCATACTTCATCACGAAAGGGATGTCGGTACGATCGACATCAGATGTGTTGCTCACCTCCCAAAGAGGTTGTGGATTCTGGGCGGACGCGACGGTAGCGAAGGCTGCCAGAAACGCCATTGATAGTATTCTCTTCATCTTCTTACATTTTTTTGTTTTAGTAGAACACAAAAGTAAGAAAAATCGTGGAAAACGATGGAGATTTTTACACAAATAAACAAAAGTGTGCACAAATTTACACTATTTTTTATCTTTTTTAGGTTAAAATTTGGATTTGAAAATAAATTTTAGTATATTTGCACAGATTTTAAAGAGTTGCATGACTCACTAATTCTGATTAATAGGTGCATAAGGTTTATTACATGTTATTGCTGACGCTATTCGTGTGCATAGGTTGCGAATGGCAGTTCTCGTCTTCTAATGATGACGTGCAAGTGACTGTAGAGCGTTATGACCGCATCCAGAGCCTTTATCTGACAACGGGTGATTTCTCGGCTTTGCAGCAGATGAACACCATCTACCCGATGCAGACGCGTACACTGATTGAGGACGTGCTCCGTATCGGTAAGGTCGACGACCAGCAGATCAATACCAAGTTCCTTCGTTTCTATCAGGACTCCACGCTGCAGAGCATCATCTCAGAGGCTGAGCAGCAGTATGCCAATATGGACGACATCAATAAGGGGCTGACTTCGGCTTTTGCCTTCCTGAAGAGTAATCTGCCCAATATGGAGGTGCCCAAGGTCTATTCGCAGATAGGTTCTCTGGATCAGAGCATCATCGTGGGTAACAATACAATCGGCATCTGTCTGGATAAGTATCTGGGCGAGAACTACCCCCTCTATCAGAAGCCGGAATACGGCTACAACAAGAGGCAGCAGCAGATGATGGACCGCAAGTATATCGTACCTGACTGTATCGGCTTCTATCTGCTGAGTCTCTATCCGATGCCTGCTGACAGGATCCTGAATCAGGAAGATCGCGACCTGCATATCGGCAAGATCCAATGGGCGGTGAACAAGTCGATGGGGGCATCGGTATTTGCTTCCGACTATATCGCGCTGATAGAGAAATACATGTCGGCGAATAAGAATATCACCATCGACCAGATGCTCAGGAACAACGTGTATTCAGACTTCCGCAAGTAATTGTCCCTGGCGGATGTCGTGCTGTTTCAGATAGTTTACCAGCAGGTTAGTAAACTCATAATTCTTCAATCCCCAGTGTGGAGCCACGAGCAGGTCTTGAGGCGATTGCGATACGAAGCGCTCTAAAACCAAATCTTTTCTGAGGTGTTGTATATATCTGGCTATCAGTTGGATATACTCTTCAATTGTATAGATGTGGAAGGGCTTCTGCTCGTAGATTTTCTCAAGGGCAGTGCCTCGGATAATCTGCATCTGATGGACTTTGAGGATGTCGAGATCTAAGTCGGAGATGCGTGCAGCCTGCCGGATGCTCTCCTCAGCATCTTCACCAGGAAGTCCCAGAATGATGTGCCCACCCGTGAGAATGCCGCGCTGATGGGTTTGGGCGATGGCCTGACGGGATTGCTCGAAGGTGTGGCCTCTGTTGATGAACTCGAGCGTGCGGTCGTTGGCACTCTCAATGCCATATTCGACAATGAGGAAGGTCTGCTCATTGAGACGGCTTAGGTAGTCGAGCAGTTCGGTGGATACGCAGTCGGGGCGCGTGCCTATCACGATGCCGACGACATCATCCACGCGCAGCGCCTCTTCATAGAGTGCCTGGAGATGGGCGAGGGGAGCGTAGGTGTTGGTGTACGCCTGGAAGTAGGCGAGATATTTCATGTCGGGGTATTTGCGGGCAAAGAACTGCTTGCCCTCCTCCAGTTGCTGGCTGACGCTGTGGCGATGGTCGCAGTAGGAGGGATTGAAGGTGCGGTTGTTGCAGAAGATGCACCCGCCAGTGGAAATGCGGCCGTCGCGGTTGGGGCATGTGAACCCCGCATCCACTGAAATCTTCTGGACGCGGAAGGGGAAACGGCTGCGAATCCAGGTGCCATAATCGTTATAATAGGGTCTATTCACTTTATTTAATTCCATCAGTGTGCAAAGTTAGAGAAAAAAACGCTATCTTTGCACAATCAAATGATAAAAATGTAAATATAGTCAATAAAACAATGATGATGAAACTAAGATTATCTATCCTGACGGTATTGGCAGTGGGATGCCTTTCCTGCGCCATCGCAGGTGAGAAGCTGAGCCTGAAGAGTATCACCAGTGGGGAGTTCCGTCCCCAGTCGATGAAGGAAGTGCGCCCGATGGCAGACGGGGAGACCTACGCCCAGATGAGCGATGACGGCAAACGGGTGGAGATATGCTCCTTCCGTACAGGCAAGCTGGAGAGTGTGCTCTTCGATGCCACCACAGCCAGAGGGCCGAGGATCGACCAAGTGGACGACTATATCCTGAGTCCTGACGGCACGAGGATGCTGATCCAGACTGACACGAAGTCGATTTACCGCCACTCGTTCACGGCCACCTATTATATCTACAGCATCAGGAACAACAAGTTGGAGCCGCTGAGTGACGGCGGTCCCCAGCAGACGCCCGTCTTCTCGCCCGACGGTAATCAGATTGCCTTTGTCAGGGAGAATAACATCTATCTGGTGAAGCTGCTCTATGACAACGCAGAGAGTCAGGTGACTACTGACGGAAAGCAGAACGAGATTATCAACGGCATACCCGACTGGGTCTATGAGGAGGAGTTCTCTACCAGTTGCTCGATGGTTTTCTCGGCCGATTCGAGGCAGATCGTATGGATCCGATATGACGAGAGTGCCGTCAAGCAATACTCCATGCAGCTGTTCAAGGGGCTGAATCCCGAGCTCAGCGACTATGCGGAGTACCCAGGCGACTATACCTACAAATATCCTGTGCCTGGACAGGTGAACTCGAAGGTCAGTGTGCTCAGCTATGATATCCAGTCGCATCAGACGCGCAAGATCAATGTGCCGCTGGATGCCGACGGCTATATCCCTCGTATCAAGGCCACAAGCGATCCTGCGAAGGTGGCCGTCATGACGATGAACCGTCATCAGGATGTGCTGCGCATCTATATGGCTAATCCCTTGTCGACCGTCTGCCAGCTCGCTGTGGAGGACAAGGTAGACAAATATATCAAGGAAGAGGTGCTGGAGGATATCCAACTGACTGACAATCATATCCTTCTGCCCAGTGAGCGCGACGGCTATAACCACCTCTATCTCTATAACCTGAACGGGCAGCTGCTGCGACAGATCGTGAATGACCGCTACGTGGTGAAGCATGTCTATGGCTTCGACGAGAAGACAGGCAACACGTATTTCGCTGCGAATCCTCATGGCGCTACCGACCAGCAGGTGATGGTGGCTCACGCTAATGGCAAGATGGAGACACTGACTGCTCAAGCAGGTGTCAATCACGCTATCTTCAGCCGAAATTTCAAGTATTTCATCAATATCTGGAGCGACATCGATCATCCCACCAGATATACCCTTTGCCAGAACAACGGCAAGGTGCTGCAGACCATTATCGACAATCAGGAACTGGAGCAGAAACTGAAGGGCTATGAACTGGGAAGGAAAGAGCTCTTCTCGTTCAAGACCTCAGAAGGTGTGGAACTGAATGGCTGGATGGTGAAACCTGCCGACTTCAATCCCTCGGTGAAATACCCCGTTATCATGTATCAGTATGGTGGCCCGGGTAATCAGCAGGTGCTCAATCAGTGGGGTATCGGCATGAGCGGTCAGGGGGCTATCCTGGAACAGTATCTGGTGCAGCAAGGCTATATCTGCGTCTGTGTGGATAATCGCGGAACTGGCGGCAGAGGGGCTGACTTCGAGAAATGCACCTATCTCCGCTTAGGCGAGCTGGAGGCACGCGATCAGGTGGAAACAGCCTTGTGGCTAGGACAGCAGACTTATGTCGACAAAGAGCGCATCGGCATCTGGGGCTGGTCGTATGGCGGATGGAACACCCTGATGTCGATGTCGGAGGGACGCCCTGTGTTCCGTGCTGGCGTCGCTATCGCACCTCCTACCTGCTGGCGTTACTATGACTCGATCTATACAGAGCGATATATGCGTACGCCTAATGAGAATCAGAAGGGCTACGACGAGGTGAACCCCATTCACAGGGCTTCACAGCTGCATGGTGCCTTGCTGATCTGTCATGGTCTGGCTGATGATAATGTGCACTATCAGAACACGGCAGAATACGTGGAGGCATTGGTGCAGGCTGACAAGGATTTCCGTCAGCTGGTCTACACCAATCGGAATCATAGCATCTACGGCGGTAATACGCGCCATCACCTGTTCCGTCAGGTTGTCAATCATTTTAATGCAGAACTGAAATGAATCATTCAAGATTGATCTTATCGTTGTTGCTGGCTACTGCTCTCGTAGAGGCCAAAGCGCAATTGGTGGTCGAGGTGACCAATCTTTCGGATGTGTATCGTGAGGAGGTGATAGAGCTGCCCCTTGAAGAAGTGTGTCAGCGACTGAACACTACCTATGACAGTATCCGAGTGCTGGATAGGGCAGGACTGGATATCCCTTGCCAGTGGACTCATGACGGAAAACTGCTGATAGGAGCCTATGTCAGAAAGAACGGTGTGAACAGATATACGCTTGTCAAAGGGGCTACGCCTCAGTTCCCTGATCTGTGTGACGGCACCATTCATCCTGAGCGGAAAGACGATTTCGCCTGGGAGAACGACCGTGGAGCCTACAGGGTCTATGGCCCTGCACTGGAAGCTACGGGTGAGCGCAGCTTCGGCATAGATGTATGGACGAAGAATACGCCTGACCCTGTGGTCAACGACCGCTATTACATAGAGGATGTGGTGATGATGCCCAAGGTGGACTCTCTTCGGAGGATTGACCGTCATCGTGGCGACTCGCTCTATCGCATCAACTCTTACCATCATGATCACGGTAAGGGACTTGATCCGTATAAGGTTGGTGCGACACTGGGTTGCGGAGCGCCTGCCCTGATGATTGGTGACAGTATCGTGATGCCCTATTGCTTTGATCGCTTCGAGGTTCTCACGCATGGTCCGCTGCGCTTTGAGGTGTGTCTGCGTCAGAGTCCGCGAGTGGTCTGTGGTGATACCATTCGTGAGAGTCGTCTGATCAGACTCGATAAAGGTTCGAACTTCAATCGGATGGAGGTGTGGTACGACGGCATCTCCTCTCCGTTAGCGTTCTGTTCGGGTGTCGTTATCCAGAAAGAAGATCCCGAGGGCGTGGTCTTAGGGAAGAATTATGTGGCATATACTGATCCGACAGACCAGCCCGATGTGCATCATGCGCCTTTGTATGTGGCGGCTTTATTCCCTGAAGGACAAGTGGAGACGAAGAAAGTGGGCAATCATGCGCTGGGTATCGTCCGCAATTATAAAGGCGAGCATTTTACCTACTATTTCGGCTCTGCTTGGGCGAAGTATGATGTGCGCACAGAAGAGGAATGGAAGGCCAGAATCGACTGGTTTATGCGGGGTTTAGAGGCTCCATTACAGGTTGTTATGAAAAATTAAGTGTCGGAAAAGTGCATGTTTATAAAAAGTTTTGTATCTTTGCACCCGAATTGTGTAATTAAATAAAGGTTTTAAGAATGAAAACAATTAAAGCATTTGGACTGTTTTTGGTTATAACACTTCTTGGAATTGCCGTTTCGAGCTGTAGTAGCGACGATCCCTATGAGAGCAGAATTAGTTATCTGGTAATCAAGGATGTAACCTTCTCGTCGGATGCCTCATCAGATACACAGACGTTCAGCAACGAGGATTTGAGCAACTACGAGGCAAAATCGAGCGAGTCGTGGTGTAGTGTCACTTTCGTGCAGGCTTCTTGTCAGATGATTGTGAAGGCTGAAGAAAATGAAACCTACGATGACCGCAAGGCTACTGTGACCATCACAGATACCAAGGATCCCACGAAGATGCGCACATTCACCGTTACGCAGGCTCAGAAGGATGGCTTGATCGTTGATGTATACGAGCCTTTCATCGTGCCTACCGATGGTGGTCAGGTCAGCTTCGACGTGATGAGCAATATCGGCTATATCGTCTATATCCCAAGGGAGTATGCAGACTGGCTCAGTCAGGCATCTAATACCAGAGGCCTGGAGACCAAGACGGTTACGATCAATGTTGCAAAGAACACTTCTCAGAAGAATCGTGTAGGATATGTCGGCATCGTTAATTCAAAGGATAATAACGAGGTGACCTGGGTGGAGATCGACCAGAAGTTCGATATCGTATTCAGTGTCGATCCTCAGTCAATCACTGTGGATGAGCTGAGAAATGAGATCAGCTTTAATGTGAATGCGAATATTCCTGTAGACGTGAATACCTATCCTGATTGGGTTCAGAAAGGAACGATAGAGGAGGTCGATGACGATAACTACATTTACAAGATGACCGTTACGCCGTTCACGGAGAAGAAGCTGAGCAGACAAGGCACGATCGTCTTTGAGAATGCAGCTTACTTTAAGGAAGTGGCAGTGACCGTTATCCAGAACAGACTGCTGTATATTGAGGAAAGTGAGATTGAAGTGCCTATCGGAGGCCGCTTCGGACTGACGCTCCGCAATGATACAGAACAGGAGGCCGTATGGAAATCGGATAATGAGAAAGTGGCTACCATCACTAAGGACGGTACGGTCATTGGTGTAGCCGACGGTATGACTACCATCTCAGTGACATCTGCCGATGGAAAGTATACGGACAAAGTAACCGTTCAGGTAAAACAGGCTAATGCTGCTAAGCTGAACGATGCATGGTCGAAGGTTCTTGAAAATGGTATTGTTACCTCATTCACGATTACACTGACGAATAATGATGATAGAACCATTCACCTGAAGCCAGGTTCGTTGTATCGTGTAACTGTTGATGGTGATGAGACGACCACCGAGAAGATCGGAGAAGACAGTGTGACGAAAGACCTGAAGTCGGGTGAAAGCCATACAGCATCCTTCTCAAGTGTTGCTCCTGCCACCGTCAGTGAAACGGCCACCTATTCTTATTATATGGTTTGGGACTATAATGTGGATCTGCAGGACTTCACCTATACTGCAACTGAGAAATAAGGTATAACGAAGAGACCCATTAAGGATGAAGGCGATAAAGCTATTTGGACTGTTTCTTGCATCTGTCATCGTTGGATCAAGCTTCTATGGCTGTAAGAAAGATGAGTATGAGAGCAGAATCAATGAGCTGATACTCAAAGATATGTTTTTCATCTCAGACGCATCAATAGACACCTTGAAGTTCAGGCATGAAGACTTGAGCCACTATTCGATTTCTTCAGACAGTTCATGGTGCCATCCCGAGATCCTGAAAGAATCTTCCCAGATCGTGATAAGGGTGGATGCGAATGAAAAGTTTGATGAGCGAGTGACCGCCGTTAAGATCAAAGACATGGTGGATACGACCAAGACTCGCTCCTTCAACGTTACTCAGGATCAGCGGGATGCGCTGCTGATAGATGATCCGTATACGCATTTCTCTGTACCCACGGCAGGTCAGGATGTAACTGTCAAGATCAATAGTAATGTTACCTATACGGTGGAGATCGATGAGGCCAATAAAGACTGGATCGCAGAGAAGAAAGCAGCTTCCACCCGAGGCCTTGCGGAATCAAGCGTTATCTTGAGTGTGGCTAAGAATGAGTCTGGTGCTGATCGTACAGGGTATGCTTATATTTTCAATGATTATGAGCCTACAGCAAGAGTAAAGATTACCATCGATCAGAAATTCGACGCCAAACTGACAGTTGATCCGATGACGCTGACTATTGATGAACTGGGTGGAATCGTGAAGGTCACTGTCAAGGCCAATATCGATTACGATGTGTACTCTCAAGTAGATTGGGTTTCAAAGAGTTCTACGAAGGAGCTCAGCGACTCAACAACGTCAGAGTCATTCAGGGTTGAAGAATTTACTGACAGGAAGAAGAGCAGGACTGGTTATATCATCATTGAGAATGCTGCCTATGATGATTTGCAGCAGAAGATAAAGGTTACACAAACCAGAGCGCTGTATATTGAGGATGCCGATAATATCAGTGTCGATATGGGTAAGACTGTGAAATTGGCACTCACGAATACCACTGGTGACGATAATGTTACTTGGACATCTTCTAACAAGAATATTGCAACTGTTTCAGCCGATGGTACGGTTACGGGTGTTGCTGCAGGTTCTGCCACCATCACGGTGACTTCGGCAGACGAAGAGCATACGTATAGTGCGAAGGTCACGGTCAACAAGGTCGAAGAGAAAAAAGAAGATTCTAAAGAAGAATCAAGTAGTAAATAAACAATCAGGGCAGCCAGTTGGCTGCCCCGATTGCTTATTAATATGCGAAGAGAGGATATTCCTTCATCTTTTCATTGACGCGCTGACGAACGCTGGCGATAACCTGCTCGTTCTCAGGATCATTCAGCACTTCCTCAATCCATGCTGCAATCTGTACCATCAGGTCTTCCTTAGCACCACGGGTTGTGATGGCAGGCGTTCCAAGACGGATACCTGATGTCTGGAAAGCTGAGCGGCTGTCAAATGGCACCATGTTCTTGTTCACGGTGATGTCTGCTGCTACGAGGGCATTCTCAGCCACCTTACCTGTCAGATCGGGATACTTAGAACGCAGGTCTACGAGCATAGAGTGGTTGTCTGTACCACCACTGACAATGCCGAAGCCTCGCTTCACAAGCTCCTCTGCCAGAACCTTGGCATTCTTCTGTACCTGCTTGGCCCACTCCTTGAACTCTGGCTGCAGAGCCTCGCCGAAGGCAACGGCCTTAGCTGCAATCACATGCTCCAGAGGACCACCCTGCTGACCAGGGAATACGGCAGAATTCAGCAACTGGCTCATCATCTTCACAACACCCTTTGGAGTCTTCAGGCCCCAAGGATTCTCAAAGTCTTTGCCCATCAGGATAATACCTCCACGAGGACCACGAAGTGTCTTGTGAGTCGTTGAGGTGACGATGTGCGCATACTTCACGGGGTTCTCAAGCAGACCTGCTGCAATCAGACCAGCGGGGTGAGCCATATCAATCATCAGCAGAGCGCCTACCTTATCTGCAATCTCGCGCATACGCTTGTAGTCCCACTCACGGCTGTAGGCACTACCACCACCGATAATCAGCTTGGGCTTGTGCTCCAGTGCCAACTGCTCCATCTCATCATAGTCTACACGACCAGTCTCCTTATTCAGGTTGTAGCCGATAGGATTGTAGATGATACCAGAGGTGTTGACATGCGAGCCGTGTGATAAGTGACCACCATGATCCAGATTAAGACCCATGAAGGTGTCGCCAGGCTTCAGTACTGCCAGCAGTACGGCTGCATTGGCCTGTGCACCTGAGTGAGGCTGAACATTGGCATACTCTGCACCAAAGAGCTTGCATACACGGTCGATAGCCAACTGCTCGACTTCGTCAACCACCTGGCAACCACCGTAATAACGATGTCCGGGATAGCCTTCTGCATACTTGTTGGTGAGGTAACTGCCCATAGCCTCCATGACCTGGTCACTCACGAAATTCTCACTTGCAATCAGCTCGATGCCTTTCAGCTGGCGCTGATGCTCTTTCTCAATCAACTCAAAGATTGTGTTGTCTCTGTTCATTGTCTTTGTTTATTGGGTTTAACTTCTCACTTTTTACTTTTCACTTTTCACTTTTCACCTTTCACTTCTCACTTCTCACACAGTTCCACTTTATTAATATCTTGCTCTTTCTCACAATAATGGCAGGTCAGAATGCCATTCTCCACATGGAAATGGGTCTTCATCGGCTCATTATTAGTGATACACTTAGGATTGTTGCATTTCACGATGCCCTTGATCTCCTCAGGCGTCTCCACAGCCTTCTTCTCCACCACCTCATAGTCGCGGATGATGCTCAGAATGACATTGGGGGCTACTACGGAGAGACGAGAGATCTCATCGTCGGTGAAGAATTTGTCCGACACCTTGATGATCCCTTTGCTACCCACCTTCTGTGAGGGGTAGTTGAAACCGATGGTCACGGGTGTCTTCAGGTCGAAGAGTCCTAACAGACTGGCTACCTGATAGGTCTTGTTGGCAGGTATATGGTCTATTACTGTGCCATGCTCAATGGCGGCAACCAGGCGTTCTTTCTTATTCATTTTATAATCGTTTTGTCGTTCTTAACTTCCTCTAATGATATTCCCAACACGTCGCAGAAGATGGCCTCACGAGCGAAGAGACCATTACCAGCCTGCTGGATATAGTATGCATGTGGGTTGTCATCCACTTCGTATGCAATCTCGTTCACACGGGGTAGGGGGTGCAGAATCTTCATGTTGGGCTTGGCGCTTTTCAGCATGTCGTTATTCAGCACATATACATTCTTGACTCTTTCGTATTCCATCAAGTCAGAGAACCGCTCCTTCTGCACACGTGTCATATAGAGAATGTCTGCATCGGCAATGATCTTCTCATTGAAGGCCGTGTGCTCCTGATACTTGATGCCATGCTCCTTGCAGTAGAGCTTATATTCGTTTGGCATAGCCAGCTCCTTGGGGGCTACGAAATGGAATGTGGGATTGAAATGGCGCATGGCCATCAGCAGCGAATGAACTGTACGACCGTATTTCAAGTCGCCCACCATATATATATTAAGGTTCTCCAGCGTCCCCTGAGTCTTGTAGATCGAATAAAGGTCGAGCATGCACTGTGAGGGGTGCTGGTGGGCACCGTCGCCTGCATTCACGATAGGAACTGGAGCCACTTCCGAGGCATATTGAGCTGCACCCTCTATGAAATGCCGCATCACGATGACGTCTGCATAGTTGGATACCATCAGAATCGTGTCTTTAAGAGTCTCACCTTTTGTCCCACTCGTAATCTTCGGGTCGGCAAAACCAATGACACGGGCTCCTAAGCGATTGGCTGCAGTCTCAAAGCTGAGACGTGTACGAGTAGATGGCTCAAAGAAGAGTGTAGCCACTACTTTCCCTTTTAATAACTCCCTGTTGGGGTGCTTCTCAAATTCTTCTGCCATCTCAATCATATAGAGAATTTTCTCCCTTGTGAGATCGGCAATTGTCACAAAATTATGCTTATCCATTCGTAATTTTCATTTTGTTGCCGCAAAATTACACAATATTTCTGATTTAAGTGCGATATTTACAAATAAAATCGTAATTTTGCACCAAGATACTGAAAAAAGTAACAAAATTTAGATTATGAGGAAGCTATTTGTCTATTTTCTGTGGACATTATTGTTTATCATCATTTTCGGTGCTGCAACAGCATTCTATGCCATTAACGAAGGCTGGATTGGCTATATGCCACCCATTGAGGACTTGCAGAACCCCATCAACCGTTTCGCCACACAAATCTATTCTGCCGATGGCAAATTGATTGGAACGTGGAATTATAACCGTGAAAATCGTGTTATGGTCGATTATACCAAGATTGCTCCGTCGCTCGTGAAAGCACTCGTGGCGACAGAGGATGTGAGATTCTACGACCATTCGGGTATCGATTTCTATGCGCTGGGGCGTGCAGTGGTTAAGCGCGGATTATTGGGACAGAAAAGCGCGGGTGGCGGTTCTACGATTACCCAGCAGTTGGCCAAGCAACTCTATTCGGAACACGCCAATACCACGATGGAACGTCTGCTTCAGAAACCCATCGAGTGGGTGATCGCCGTGAAGCTCGAACGCAATTATACGAAGGATGAGATTATAACTATGTATCTGAATTATTTTGACTTCCTTCATAATGCCGTCGGTATTAAGACTGCTGCAAACACCTACTTCAGTAAGGAGCCTAAGGACTTGTCGGTTGTCGAGTCTGCAACCCTTGTCGGACTTTGCAAGAATCCTTCATATTACAATCCTGTCCGTAATCCTGAGCGTAGCCGTAATCGACGGAATGTGGTGCTTGGACAGATGCTGAAAGCTGGCTATCTCACTCAGGAGGAACACGATAAATATTGCGCAGAACCTCTTGAACTGAAGTTCCATGTCTCAGATCATAAGGAGGGATTGGCTGTTTATCTGCGTGAGTTCCTGCGTCGTTACATGACAGCCAAGAAACCAGAGCGTGCCCTCTATCCCTCTTGGAATATGGTTAAGTTTTTTAATGACTCAATCAATTGGGAATCAGATCCTTTGTACGGTTGGTGCAACAAAAACAAGAAGCGTAATGGCGACAATTACAGTATATATACAGACGGATTGAAAGTATATACAACCATTGATTCGAGAATGCAGAAATATGCAGAACAGGCTGCTTATCAGCATGTGGTGAAATTCCTGCAGCCTGCTTTTGATAAGGAGAATAAGAACAAGGCCAATGCGCCTTATTCTTCTAATCTGACTTCTCAGCAGGTTCAGCAGATATTGAACCGCTCTGTCCGTCAATGTGAGCGCTATAGGGTTCTGAAAGAGAGTGGTGCATCTGATGCGGAAATCCATAAATCTTTCCATACACCGATAGAGATGTCTGTATTTACGTATCATGGCGAAGTTGACACTGTGATGTCGCCAATTGATTCGATAAAATATTACAAATCGTTCTTGCGGACGGGCTTCGTCAGCGTATGTCCCCAGAATGGTCATGTGAAGGCTTACGTTGGTGGACTTGATTATGCCCACTTTGCGTATGATATGGTGATGGATGGTCGTCGTCAGGTGGGATCTACCATCAAGCCGTTCCTGTATTCGTTGGCAATGGAAAATGGTTTCTCGCCATGCGATGTTGCTCCTAACGTGCAACAGACTTATATGGTGGCCGGACAACCTTGGACGCCTCGAAACGGTAGTAAGGCCCGCTATGGGGAGATGGTGACGCTGAAGTGGGGACTTCAACAGTCCAACAACTGGATATCGGCTTACCTGATGAGTAAGCTTAATCCGCAGGCTTTTGTCGATTTGCTCCATGAATATGGTATACGCAATCCGGAAATCCATCCCTCCATGTCTCTTTGTCTGGGTCCATGCGATATTAGCGTCGGCGAGATGGCTAGTGCCTATACGGCATTTGTTAATCACGGTATTCGAGCCGCTCTGATGTTCGTGACTAAGATTGAAGATGGTGAGGGCAATGTGATTGCTCAGTTCCAGCCACGTATGAACGAGGTGATTAGCGAGGAAAGTGCTAATAAGATGATCTATATGCTGAAGAGTGTTGTAGATGGAGGTACTGCCAGCCGCTTACGCTTCAAATATAATCTGAAGGGCGATATAGGAGGAAAGACCGGAACCACCAATAATAATAGTGATGCTTGGTTTATGGGCATACTGCCTACGCTCGTCAATGCATGCTGGGTAGGTGGTGACGACCGTGATATCCATTTCAACTCAATGGCGATGGGGCAAGGTGCTTCTGGAGCTCTGCCGATTTTCGCTCTTTATATGCAACAGGTCTATAAGGATGAACAGTTAGGATATAATGAGAATGCCATTTTCGATCTGCCGGAAGGATATGATCCGTGCTCGTTTGTCGACGAGTCTTTGGAGGGTGCTGATGCAGAAATCGAAGAGTTGTTCGAATAGCCCCTTATTATAATATATAAGGTGTAGTTCCGAATTGTCATGAATCCCGAAAACTTTCTGGATTTTTTGAAAATTTTCTCCTAAAAATTTGGAGGATAACCAAATTTGTTGTACCTTTGCACTCGCTTTCGCGCAAAAAATGAGGTGCGGGGGCATAAAGAAAGAGTTCTTTGAAAGATTTACATAGACAGAAGTAGTACAAGAAGCAAGAGCAGCGATGCTCTTGGGTATAAGAAACGAACCGTCAAATTTGTGAGGTCGCGCAAGCAACCTCACTGAATTTAGGTGCTTATAACTTGATACTGGATAGTCGTTCTGAGACAGAGCAAAGTCGAGAAGGAATTTATACAAGGTTCCTAGGAGCGAGAGGAAAGAAAGCTTGCTTTCTATCCCGAGCGACGACGGAAGCTCGTATAATTTTTCTTTCGCAGAAATAAAAATTATACAATGAAGAGTTTGATCCTGGCTCAG
>ONKL01000098.1 GCA_900318395.1 uncultured Prevotella sp. | reverse complement strand
CCCTGATAGTTCAATTCTCGGACAATTAGGGTTAAAGTAACCAATCTTTGTTGCCCATCAATAACTGCATAATTGCCATTTGGGTCTTTTTGTAGAATGATAGTACCTAGATGGTATTCGCCATCATGGGGAATCTCCTTCAAACTATCCCAAAGAGCCTTAACCTGCTTATCTTCCCAGCAATAGTTTCTTTGATAATCTGGAATGACAAGATTATTGCCAAATAGTTTGCCCAAAGAACACGTAGCCAGGCATACTTCATCATCATTTAGCCCTTCCTCGGAGAAAACGGTATCTCCCTTATATGGTTTCACACTAGGATTGACAGCTGTCCGATGAATTATCTTTTCAATAATTGGATCAAAGATTCCCATTATTTCAATAAAAGCATTCATAAGCTGTTCCCAATTATCTGTAGCAGCGTCTATTCTGCAACGGCATTGATTCCTTCCTTGCCAACCCAACCAATGTAATTTCGGGTTTTTGGATGTTTGGAATCTCAGTTCCTTTGCAAAATACTTATAATCAGCACTTTGGTATTTCCCTTCAAGGTGTAGTTCAACAGCACCACCTATATACTCATAATGGAGATCCTTGTCATCTTTTAAGATAGTGGTGACATAAAGATACCTACTGGACTGCCATGAACGATATTCATGGTAGGCATATACATATCTTTCAGGAAAGCAATCTTTAATGAACTCTTCTAAATGTTGATCTATCCATGCCATAATAATACTATTTAGTCCAACTTTACGAAATCAAAATCATACTAGGAGCAGTTGGCACGTTTATAGTCAAATTGGAACATGCGCATGTGTTGCTCCTGGATTTCCACGGCACCATTGTAGAGTGGGTCTGTGGTATGTTGGCGAGTGGTAACGGTGATAACCATATCAGGGGTTAACACTGTTCCGTTTACCCGCTTTATACGCTTTGGCGTTATACGAAATACTCTGCTCATCGGCTCTTTGTTTTAAGTTTCGATTGCAAATATAAGGATTATTATTTGAAGTCGCAAGAAATGAGGTGTTTTTTTACCTCAGATGCCCAGAGAATGATTTATTTACTATATACAATCATTAGGAAAACTAAAATCCTATTTTCCTTGTTTGTTTTGTTTCGAGGCGCTCGCTGTCGCAGTAGGTTATGAGGGATTCGAGGGTGTTGCCCCGATCACCATAGAGGATGCCATTGATGGCATTGTGGCGCGCGATATTCTCAATCTGTCCTCCACTGAATTCGTATTTCTCTGCTAGTGTCTTGGCGTCATGCTCTGAGAGAGTAGGGATCATCTCATGCCAAATGTGCATGCGGGCCTCCAAGGTGGGCTTCTCGAACTTGATCTTATAGAGGAACCGGCGCTCGAAAGCCTTATCCATGTTCTGAGCCAAGTTGGTGGTGGCAATCATGATGCCATCAAGGTTCTCCATCTCCTGAAGGATGATGTTTTGGATAGAGTTCTCCATCTTATCAACAGATCGTTCTGCTCCCTCCTGGCGTTTGTTGATGATGGCATCAGCCTCATTAAAGAGAAGAATGGGGGCTTTTTCGCTCTTCTTTACCTTATCTTTATAGGAATCAAAAAGGCTCTTGATATTCTTCTCGCTTTCGCCTACCCAGCAGCTCTTGATTTTGGAGACATCAACTTGTAGGATATCACGACCTGTCTGACGAGCCAACTGAAGAACGGTTTCTGTCTTACCTGTACCAGGGGCTCCATAGAAAAGGCATGTGAAACCACAGCGGAAGCCTGCCTTCTTCATGCGGGAAGTGATTTCCTGATAGTGACCTTCGTCCAAGAGGCCACCCAACTCGTCTATCTGGTTCTGGATACTCTCGCCATAGAAGAGTTGCTTCTCTGCAATCTTGTCGGAATGGATGTAATCGCTGCTATTCTTATCCCTATTTCTTGTTTGCAGAACTACTTCGCTTAATGCTTCATCCTTGAACTTCTGAGTAACTCGGAATGATTCACGATCCACCATCCCGTTGTCATTGTTATACTCGATGATCTTGTCATAAAAAAGGAAATGATTCCCATTGCTGATCCGTCTTTTTTGGCGGTTCCATTCTCGTTTGTCATCAAACAAGAAATCCAAATCATGAAAACCAATATTGTCGTCGCTATTGTTGACACACAGATGGCAGAATAAGACTAATATCATCTTATCATCATTGTCATCATCAGCAAATAGATTCACCATTTGAACGAATTGAAGTTGCTTGTTGTCTTCAAATAGGTTGTTGATCTTTTGAACCATAGACTCATAGGTGAGCTCATTCTCCTTACGCAAATCAAAAATGTCTTCGAGTTCGCCAAAGAGTTCCTGACATGTGAGACCTGTGCATCTCCTGGGAGCATACTTCTCGTCACGTTTCATGGCTTCAATGACGTCGAATGGTACTCTGTAAGAGATACTCTTTCTATAACTATTAAGATCTCTGCAACAACGGAGGAATTCCCTCTTTTCAAGAACATCAATATCGTTCATGTAGCGTAGTATGTGGATGGTAGAGCATTTCACATCCTCAGATAACTCGCTAATACGGATGCTGCTGTCATCACTTCGATTGATGAAGAGGGCCAGCATCACGCTCTGCTCCTTGGTCAGATCGAGTTTGTCTGACACATATTTAATATATCGTGAGGCCTTGCGATAGAACTCGGGGCTGAGTTTCGAGTCCTTGGCTTTTTCTACTATCTGCTCTATGGCTGTGAGCAGATCCATCTGTTTCTTCTGTTTTCTTTCCATCTTTACATCACTTTTTATGTTCACGATGCAAAGATACAAGAAAGGTGTGCCGATAAAGGGCACACCTTATAAATAAATCATTATTAATATTTTCTTTTCTTATTTCTCTTATTCTTATATGAGTATAATAATGTGGCGTGGAAAAGTTGATAACTAAAGGATCTCTCTTGCAATCCAGGCGCAGGCTTCGGCATCGGCAAGGGCGTGATGGTGATTGGCGAGGTGATAGCCACATAGTTCTGAGATTGTATGGAGCTGATGATTCTCGGCTTGTGGAAAAGCCTTGCGCGATGCCACACATGTACAATGGAATTCATAATCCGGATAGTCCATCTGGTAACAACGGAACACAGCTTTCAGGCAGCTCTCATCGAAGGCTTTGTTATGGGCCACAAGTGGCAGTCCCTCAATCAATGGTTCAATCTGTTTCCAAACTACAGGAAATATAGGAGCCTCTTCTGTGTCACGGCGCGTCAGTCCATGCACTTGCGTACACCAATAGTTATAATAGTTGGGCTCTGGCTGAATCAGAGAGTAGAAGGTATCTACGATCTCACCATCACGCACTATCACTACGCCAACGGAGCAGACACTGGTTCGCTCGTTGTTGGCTGTCTCAAAATCTATAGCTGCAAAGTCTCTCATAATCAGTCGTTCTCATATTTATTCCACATGTTTTTGGCAATCTCAGCCATCTCATCACGGAACCATTTGGGCTCCAGCACCTCAATGTCGCAACCTTGCGACAGGATCTCCTGACGGAAGTCGAAGGTGGGGCGAAGACGGACGGTGAAGATGCTATATTCGTCATTGCGTTCAATCTCTTTTTGTGTCTGATGCAAAGTAAGACTTCTGAGATAGTTAGCCTGCCCTGCAGACACTTTAATCTTGACAGTCTCAACATCGATGCTCTGATCAGCGATAATGCCAAAGCAATCGTCGAAATAATCAGCAGCGTTGAAATCCTCTGGATAAGTGAAAGTGCCTCCTGATGGCTCCAACTTATGCACGCGATCGAGCGCATAGATCATCATCTTGTCGTAATAGGGATTATGGCAAACGAGATACCAGCGCTGCTTGAAAGCCTTCAGGCAATAGGGCTCTACCTCGAAGGTGTTGGCCTCGTCGCGCCAATAGCTCTGATAGGTCATCACGAGTACCTGATTCTTCTTAAGTGCTTCGAGAATCACAGGGAGGTATTGCTCGCCATCAGGAATCTCATCAAACAGGATCTTGTCTTTGATGCTGGCGCTTTCCATCATCAGATTGCTGACAGTCAGCGTATTGAAAAGCCAGCTTCGCATAGAGCCGCTTTTCAGTTCGTCGGCATTTTGGATATAATAACGGTATCTGCCACTCTGCTCGTTCTCGATGATGAGACCAAACATCTCTTCGATGGCGACACTCGAGCCAACGAGAATTAATCTCCTCGAAGGTAATCTGCTTAGCCTTGTAGATAGTCTCTACCAGCCACACGTACTTGTTTAAGAGGTTCTTTGCCATACACTTTTGTTGTTTGATGGTGCAAAGATACTAAAAACCTATGCAAAAACAATGCATAGGTTAGGAAAATAATGTGAATGGAGCCTCGAAACGTAGTGAATGGAGCCTCCAAACATAGTGAATGGAGCCTCGAAACGTAGTGAATGGAGCCTCGAAACGTGATGAATGGAGCCTCCAAACGTGGTGAATGGAGCCTCCAAGCAAGTCCTTGCTGCGAGTCGTTGAGCTACGTAGGTCGTGGGTGTCGAGGTACGTAGCTCGATGCCTGCGAGGTACGTACCTCAAAATTATCGGATTGTTTTTTGATAATTGTTGGTTCTGCATCAATTTGGGTGGTAATTCCATCCCCATTTCAACCCGCTGTACAGCATCTTGGCTCTTAGCACCTCTGGCTTGGCTCTGTTGAACATAC
>ONKL01000059.1 GCA_900318395.1 uncultured Prevotella sp. | reverse complement strand
TTATGAACAGGGAGCTTACTATGTGTTTGACCGAGGATACTTTGACCTGAAGAGACTCTATCATATCAATGAAATTGAAGCCTATTTTGTGATAAGACAGAGAGGAAATCTTCAATATGAGATCATTAACGAAGGCGACACCATGCATAACGCAGATGGCGTACTCTCTGACCAGGTTATAGGACTTACGAATTACTTTACCAAACAGAAATATCCTGCCGTTCTTCGTCGTGTCACATATTATGCGGCTGACAAGAACAAGACATTCGTCTACCTGACCAACAATATGGAGATACCAGCTACGCAGGTCGCTCTTCTCTACAAATATCGTTGGCGTGTAGAACTCTTCTTTAAATGGATTAAGCAACATCTTAAGATTAAGTCCTTTTGGGGTACGACAGAGACTGCTGTCAGAATCCAGATATACTCTGCCATCACCGCATATTGCATGGTTGCTATCGTTGAGCACGACCTCAAACTGCACAGGAGTACCTACGAAGTGTTGAGAATTTTGAGCGCTTCGTTGTTGGATAAGACTCCTATCAAGGAACTCTTCACCAAGGAACCTGAATATGTTGCTGATGATGGTCAATTGACTCTTAATTTTATTTAGTGGACACTAGTGTTGTTGTATTGTTATATTATTTATTCTTTTATTGTATTCTCTTGTTTATACGTAGTTACTTATGCTACTAAACAATTCATATGCGGTTTTATTTACGGCAAGCGCTTTATCTTTCCAATTCCTCATATGAATCCTTTTACTTGATTATATAGGATTTTGCATCCCCTCTAAGTTAGAACAGCCACGCTATAGCCATGCACTTTTCTGCCTCACGAAGATACGCGCCTGATTCAGATTGCTCAATATACAATTAAAAATGAAAGACAATAAAGCAAGAACGTTTAACTCAACTTGGATAAATTGTTCTGACTGGCAGTATCGGACTGCATCGCCGTGCGACCACCTGTGCAGTCAGAATCCATATTATTTATAGAAGATTATCCTTCTCAATATCCTTGAAGTACTTATAAGTACCGTGCTTTAACTCATCTGTAGCATCTTCATCACAAACAATGATGGCATGAGGATGCTGTTGCAAGCAACTAATAGTCCACATGTGATTAACTGGCTCTTCAACTCCATGACGGAGGGCGCGCGCCTTATTATGGCCATTTACCATTATCATCACTTCCTTGGCTTCCATAACAGTACCAACACCGACTGTAAGTGCTGTCTTAGGCACTTTATTTACATCATTATCAAAGAAACGACTATTAGCAATAACAGTATCTGTTGTTAATGTTTTCTGACGAGTGCGGCTTGTGAGGCTTGAGCCTGGCTCATTGAAAGCGATGTGACCATCAGGACCGATGCCGCCCATGAAGAGATCAATGCCTCCAGCGGTTTCTATAGCCTTCTCATAATTTTCACATTCTGCCTTTAAATCCTTGGCATTGCCATTCAAGATATGAACATTCTCTTTCTTAATATCAATGTGGCTAAAGAAGTTAGTCCACATAAAAGAGTGATAACTCTCAGGATGTTCCTCGGGGAGGTTCACGTACTCGTCCATATTGAACGTTATCACATTCTGAAAGGAAACCTTGCCTGCCTTGTTCAAAGCAATCAGCTCTTTGTACATTCCCAAGGGAGAACTTCCCGTAGGGCATCCCAACTTAAAGGGTTTGTCAGCCGTCGGTTTTGCTTCGTTAATACACTTGGCTACATAATTTGCAGCCCACTTGGACATCTTTTCGTAGTCCGGTTCAATAATTAATCTCATGCCTTTTTTGTTATTATAATTATGTATTATCTTCGGAGGACCTGCCACTAAAAAGCTAAAACAGGGGGTTTCCAACGAAGGTGAATTATAATTGTTGTTTATTCGGTTCTACCATTAGATGCTTTTCGTCAACCAGAATGCCATAACTTCTGGTATATTTGATACAGTCTTCACATAGTGTCGTAAGATAAGTAATGTCTGCATTATCTTCCTTGACCACATGGACGGCACGAATCTCGTTCTCACTATAAAGGCCATCGCAAAACTGATTCCAACATTTTGCCTTTACAAGCATATGGTCTTCCCATCTTTGTATGTCTTCACGAGCAGCGACATTCTTTATTTCGATATTTACTTCATGCATATTATTTTGATAAAGCAAGAGAAAATGCGCTTGGTGAACCTATCAAGTTACGATGATGGTACAATCCCATGATAATGATTGGTTCTATATCCTTCGTTGTAACTTCCAACTGTGGACGAAGAGATTCCACTATCATTTCCACATTACTGAGGCTACCAGAAGGCACTTTGCTCATCACGAACTCACGCAGGATGAAATTGATTGCTGCCTCGTTAATCGTATCGCTATAGCCCAAAAGCTTCAGCCTAGCCCTCATCTCGTCAATGGTATGTACATCACCCTTCAGGATCTGCTCCTTCAGTGGCTCTGTCACTTCTCTAATGTTCTTTATTGGTGGAGTAATGAGCGGCATAGAAAAATCATTTCATTAACTTAATGGCCTCAAGCCATTTCTCCAAAGTCCCAGAACCTGGTACCATTTTCAAATCCGCAAATGGAACAGATATAACATTGACATCATCTACTTCATATATATCAGTCTTATGCCAATCGTTCCTATCTCTGCATAAAGGAGTGAGATAAACAGCACCATCAAATGGCACTTTCAAAACATGACCACCAACTAAATCATTAGTTTCATGACAAGTAACATCATTGCACTCAACTGCCTTCTTTTCTGCTTTTTCCTCCCAGTAGGCTATCCACGAACCCTGAGACGGATTCTCAAAGTGTCCTTCGACATTTCTGACCTTCATCTTACCCATATGATTCTGTGAGTTTTTATTGCCAATTCTGAAATATCCGAACCTGCAAGTTGTGTTAAACTTTGTTTAGAAATGTATATTTTTGTTTTCTCGTTAAACAGCTGGCTTTCTTGTCTCTCTCTCAGATTTATTCCTTACAGGCCGATACCATTTTTCGTCGTATCCCCTCATTTTCCTCTCAAACGTCCCTTTTATCACCTCAACCATCCTCCTTATAATTAACATTTCTTCACTCATAATGGATAAGAAATCTTAACGCTCTTGCCTGTTTGTCCTAAAATGTGTATCTTTGTATTGGAAATGGCCGAAAAGGCTCAATTTCCCGGATGTCTGATGAATGTCTGATGAAGCAGGAAACGGTGTTTTCGTTTTACACTCAGTATCAGGCTGTTATGCGGAAGTTCACATTAGCTGGGAAATCAGGTACCGTTGTGTCCAGACCAATCGCCTTCTTATACTCAGCATTCCTTTCTGAATCTGAGCCAACAGTCCGGATCTGAGGATATACAGACATTGTTCCGATGAACAATAATAATATAATCAATAAATGTTTCTTCATCATTCTATTTTAGATAAAAAGAACATAATATTTAGACAGAAGGACAAAAGAACATATTTTTAGACAGAATAACAGATTAACAATATATTTAGATAAAAAGGACAAAAGGACATAAAATAAGACAGAGTATCCTATTAAGACAGAATAACAGATTAACAAAATATTTAGATAAAAAGAACAAAAGAACAAAATCCCTCTCTCCTAATGGGTGAGTATATCAATGTGATAATCAGCCCGTTAGGGATTATTTAACATTTGTTTATAGATAGAAATAACGGGGGCCAAGGGGAACCGGTTCCGTATTTCCGGTGCAAAGGTAGCATAAATTATGGAGATAAACAAATAAAAAAGGTATAAATTTGGTTATTCATACGCTTTTTTGTAACTTTGCCCCCAAAAAGGGGTCAATGGAAACATTAGCATATAATCAGAGAGATGAGCATGCGCAGTTCTGGTTTGTGATGGGATCGAGGAACGCCCAGAAGGAACTGCTTATCAGGGACGAGGCCAGGACCAACGGCCTGGAGGCCTTTGTGCCTGTGAAATATGTCTCTAAGACGCTGCGGGGGCAGAGGCAGAGAAAAATGGTTGCAGCGATAAGCGGCTATGTCTTTGTGAAGGCGACGACGAATGAGCTTGAGGGCTGGATTGCAAAGTCTCATTACTCGATCTTTCCCCGGAAATCGACGTTCACGGATAAGGAGGACTTTCTGACTGTGCCGGATCGGGACATGCAGAACTTTATCGCCGTCATCGAGAAGGCGGGAGAGCATATCACTTTCTTCAAACCGGATGAGATTGCACTCAATCCTGGGGACAGGATCCGCGTCCAAGGGGGACTCTATGACGGGCGTGAGGGCGTCATCATGCGTATCAAAGGGAAGCGGAACAAGCACTTGGTGGTGCAGATTCCGGGGATTCTCATTGCGGCGGTGGAGCTCGCGCCTGAAATGGTGGAGCTTCTGAATGAAAAGCAAAAAGTAAAAAGTGAAAAGTTAAGAGAGCAGCCATCGAAAGATCTTGATAAAGACAAGAAACTGGTGATGGAAACGGCTAAGCGGATGTTGTTTGAGTTTCCGGATCAGTATAAGGATGGGGAGGAGTATTACCTGCTTTTGAATGAGTTGAAGCGAGGGGTTGCTCGCATCAGGTCGTTTAAGGGGTATACGGCGGCGACGGAAGCGGAGTTGGCTTTGGCGTTGTTTTTAGCGGCAAAGGTTTTGGAGGAGGGGGTGCTTGAGGCGCAAGAGCGGTTGGAGAAAGCGGTGCCGAAGCTGAAGGATTCGAGTAAGTTGAAAGGGGTTTGTAAAGAGATGCTGGAAAAGCTGGGAGGGGGAGATAATAAGGACAGAAGGACATGTTTTAGATAATAAGGACAGAAGAACAGAAGAAAGATTTAGATAATAAGGACAGAAGAACAGAAATAAGGAGGGAGGGTACTGGGGTCAGGCCCCGAAGTAGAAGTTTTTGCTTCGAAAAACTTTACTTCGGGGCCAGACCCATTTTTTTACTTCGGGGCCAGACCCGTATTTTAGGAGAGGCCGAGGAGGGGTTTGAGGTCGTCTTCTTTGTAGAGGATGTAGGCGGTGGTGCCTAGGAAGGCGAGGAAGAGGAAGATGAGACACATCTGGGCGCGCTTGGGGCCTGCTTTGAGGACGGGAACCGTGGCGCTCTGAAGGGTCGTAAAGGCTGGGGTCTCCTGCTGTACCTTCATCTCAGCCTGTTGGAGCTGGGCTACGACCTGCTGGTAGATCTGCTGCTGCATCTGCATCTCATTCTGGAGATCGGACTCCTTGGTCTTGGCAGACTGAGAGCTGACTTCTCGATGGGAGTCGGCATAGGCGACATAGCGGTCGCGCAACTCTTCGTATCTGGCCTTGGCCTCGACAAAGAGTTTCTTGTTGTACTCGAGATCAACACGAGCCTTTGAGGTGCGATAATCGGTAATGAATTTCTGCAGGCGTGTCTTCACAGAGTCGGCCATGGTGGCACAAATCAGCGCATCCTGGTCGGTCACATTGATCGTAATAACCATCGTCTTCTTATCAACATCACAGACCACATTCTTGTCAATAGCCTTTATAATATCTGTCTGTTCCTTCGTCAGCATAAAGGGATCAATCGTTGACGATTCCTCTGATTCCTTAGAAGAGAACAAACCAACTAACGCTTTCGTGGCCTGAGACCACCAAGGAGCCTTCTGCTCCTTATCCAAATAATCATAATAGGTAAACTCCTGCTTATCTTTCTCACGCTTCACCTTCACCTGAAACAGACTAGTCTTAAAGTCAACAGAGTTCATCAGGTCGGGATAGAGCGTTGGGAACAGAGCCTCAGTACCGTTACCCATGCCAGCACCGAGATTCACGCCAAAGCTACTGGCCAGACTGGCCAAACCGCTCTTACTTGAAGCTCCACCGGAAAGCTCCGGTGAAAGCTTGACCTGGCAATTATAGTAATTTGGCAGAGATAAAGCATAGATGGCGGCCAAGATAAAGGCTACGGGGAGCACTTTATAATAGAGCGTTTTATGTTTTAGAAGATCTTTGAAAATCTTACCGAAATCAATAGAGGATTCATCCTCTATCAACTCTTGATTATTTTTTGAAATATTTTCTTCCATATTTTATAATTTTAAATGCAGGTTTGACTGCTGGATCTCATCTTTCCTGTTTTTTGCAGGGTCATACCCTGCATTCTTCCATCAACCCCAACCCCTTCTTCATAAGAAGGGGCTTCGAACCTTTTCCCAAACCCTTTTCCAATCATTGGAACAGGGCTTAATTGACTACGGGCAGAGACCGCCCTTCGTCAAGGACTTCTTGTATGGCTCTCAAGCCTGGGCCCCTTCGGGGTTCGCCATGATTTTTTTATGGCTGCGCCTCATTCCACATTCCACATTCAACATTCCACATTCCTTGATTATTATTTCAACATATTGGCGATGCTGACGAACATGGTGGCCATGGAGGCGGCGGAGGTGCCGATGCCTAGCCACTGCGTAAGCTGGTTAGGATCCTTCGGCCCCTTGGTGGGGACTACGATTTCGCAACCGGGCTCGATATCACCCTTCGAGGCCTTCGCAATGGTTCCGTTCTGATATAATATATAGGTATGCGACTTGCGCGCGCGCTTACCATAGCCGCCTGCCTGACTGATATAATACTTGTAGTTCTTCTTGTCCTTGAAGGCCACCGTGTTAGACTTCTGGACATCACCCGAGATCTTCACTGTACGGTTGTAACGGGGAATAACCAGACGGTCGCCATCCTGCAGCTCGACATCCTCGTCGCAGCCGGGATTGGCCAGGGCCTCATCGAGGTGGATACCTACCAGATAGGTGGTCTCGGTGGCCAACTGCTCAAGACTCAGCGAGTCCTTGGCACTGGCAGCAGCGCTCTGTCGGGCCATCTTGATGAGCTCATCACGACGGGCCAACTCGTCTTCGTTCATGTTACGAATGAGGCGGGCACCACGGACGTATGCACCGGGGATGACACCACCTGCCGCCTTCACCACATCAGAGAGGCGCTGATTCTTCTGCTCAAGTGTATAGAAGCCCTCGAAGGCAATCTCGCCCTCTACACGTACCCTGAAAGGTTCTACCGACACCGGGCTGCGGCGCACTGACACGGCATCGTAGGGCTGGAGCGTGAAGCTCTTGTCGCCATCGAACTCAAAACCGGGCTTGATCGAGAAGCTATAGGTCTTGGCGATCTCCATGGTAGAGGTCGTGGCCTCAGGATCAATCATACGGCGGGCTACATCGACCTTGACCGTAGAGGCGTTATCCGTGAGACCGCCAGCCTGGACGATGAGGTCCTCGACCGTCATCTTCTCTGCATATTCGTAGGTGCCTGGGAAAATCACCTCGCCGTCAATTGACAAGGTACGGAGGTTCTGATGAACAGCTTGGATGGGGATGAAGAGGATATCCTCGTTCTCGAGGGGTACATCGGCTGCCGTGCCCTCGATGATGCCCTTCAGGTCGACCGTCAAAACTTCTTGTGTGCGGTTGGGCTTCATGCGGCGAATCACGGCACGAGAGAGCATCGCCTCTTCCGTCAAGCCGTCGGCTGACTCAATCAGGCTGCGCACGCTGTTGACCTTCTCACCCAACTGGTACATGCCCGGGCGGAAGATGGCACCCTTCACCTCGACCGTGTTCTCAAAGCGGTCGATGATAGAGTCGACTTCTACCGAGTCGCCGTCGAACATCTTGAACTCGGGCATCTCGAACTCCTCGACATTATAGACAGACTTCATGCGGCCGTTCTTGCGGAACACACGCAGCGACTTCTTATAGGCATCGTTGGCAAAGTTGCCACTATATTTTAATAAGGTGGCCAGACTCTCGTTCTTACGGAGCTCATAGGCCATCGGGCGCTTCACACGACCGGCGATGTCGACAATGCTCTCGTAAGGGCCTACCTGGATGACATCATTGTCCATCAGACGTACATTGCCTGCCAGACGACCATTGAGAATGAACTCATAGACATCGACCACCGAGATGAGACGTCCCTGACGGTAGACCTTGATGTTACGCAGGGTTCCGAGGTCGCTGATACCACCAGCCATATAGAGGGCATGGAAGACCGTAGCGAAGGCACTCAAGGTATAAGTACCCGGGGCCTTAACCTCGCCCATCACATTGACCAGAATGGTGCGCGTCTGTCCGACAGTCACCTTAATATCAGAACTCTCATAATAAGTGCCCAGATGGCTGCGCACCTTGTTCTGAGCGGCAGAGACAGAAAGGCCTGCCACATGCACAGGACCGTAGTCGGGCACATTGACATCACCATCGGGCGAGACCGTCAGCTGTTCGCTTCTCTGGGTATCGCCATAGACATCGATGATGAGTTGGTCACCAGGGCCCAGCACATAGTTCTGCGGGGTGGCAATGTTCATCACCGGCTCGAAGGTCAGTTTCTTGTTGTTGAAGATATCACGACCGAAGACTTTCTTGCCAAATGCCTCCTCTACACCAGTGGCAGGCTGACCTGTCTGTTCCCCATACAGCATGTTATCGGGGACATTTTGCATCATCTGCTGCTGGAACTTTTGCTGGTCTACCTGATCAGGGGCATTGTTCTCGCGCATGCGTGAAGCGGCATCAATGGCTTTGTCGGCTTCACCAGCCATGCTGTGCTGTTCCAACTGTTTGGCATACTTCTTGCGCATGTTTTGGATCTGCTCCAAAGTGGCACCTTTTTTCAGTAACTCTGTGGCAATATCGCTCTCGGCCTTGCCCAGTTTCTTCTGTTGCATGACATACTGCAGGATCTGCGTGTCACTCATACTTTGTCCAAAGGCTGTCAAGGTCAAGCCCAGGAACAAAAACGTCGCAAATAGTTTTTTCTTCATATATAATATAAACAATTTTTTAGATAATAAGAACAAAAGAACAAAATTATTTCACAAGGTTCATGACACTCACGAGGAGGGTGACTACCGTGGCCATGGTGGTGGAGAGGGAGCCGATCTGGGCGATGGTCTCCTGCGTGGTGCGGGTCTTAGCAGGGACGATAATCTCGCAGCCAGGCTCTATCTTGGAGTTGCCCTTGGCCTTTGTCACCGTACCATTCTGATAGAGGATGTACGTGCGCGACTTCTTAGCACGCATGCCAAAGCCTCCGGCCTGGTTGACATACCACTTGTAGGGTTTGCCCGGGCTGTAGGCGACGGTATTGGGATACATCACATTACCATTGATCTTCACCGTTCCATTGTACTCGGGTACCACCAGGCGGTCGCCCTCGCGCAGCACGATGTCATAGTCGCTGCCAGGGTTCTCCATGGCCTTGTCGAGGTTGATACCTACATAATAGATGCTATCCATACCTGTGACCTGGGTGGTGTCGAGACCCTGACCAGTCTGCTTGCGTGCCATACGGATGAGCTGTTCTACACGGAAGAGTTCGTCGGGATTGAGCACACGCTCGACACGGGCGCCACGGACATAAGCCTCGTCGGTGAAACCACCGGCTGCCTTGATGGCATCAGAGAGGCGTACGTTCTTCGTGGGCAGTGAGTAGACACCCTCGAAGAGCACCTCGCCCACGACACTGATGTTGCGCTGGGGCTGATAACCCGGACTCTTGCGCACGAACACCTCATCATAGGGCTGGAGGGTGAAATCACGCTTGCCATCGACCACATAACCGTTCTGAAGCGAGAACGAGAAGGTCTGGGCAATAGTCTTATCCGTGGTGGTCGCACTGGCATCAACGATGCGGCGCGACACATCGACACGGGCTGTAGAGGCTGCATCGGTGGGGCCTCCGGCCTGCAGGATGAAGTCCTCGATGGTCATATCATCGGCATACTCGTAAGTGCCAGGGAATTGAACCTCGCCAAAGATGGTCAGCGTTCGCTGGGCCATGGCCTCGCGGCGGAAGGGGATATAGAGGACATCCTCGTTCTCGAGGGTGACATCAGCGGCAGTGCCTGCCATGATGCCGTCGAGGTCGATGGAGACGATGCGCTTGGTGCGATCCTCCTTCATGCGATGGAGCACGGCACGGGTCTTAAAGGCATCCTCGGTGAGACCGCCGGCATTTTCGATGACCGAACGGACGGAAGGATTGGCTCCCAGGTCGTACATACCGGGATGGAAGACAGCACCCTGGATCTCGACCGTGTTCTCGTAACGGCCCTGGATAGAGTCGATGATGACGGAGTCGCCATCAGCCAGGCGGAACTGAGAGAAGTCGAATTCCTTGACCTGATAGGCGGAGTAACGGTCGCCGGCGGTGCGATGCACACGGACGGCATTCTTATAGGATCTGTTGGCAAAGCCACCGGCATACTTCAGCAGGGTGGCGATGGTCTCATTGGGTTTCATCTCATAGGCCATCGGGCGCTTCACAAAGCCCTGGACATCCACGATGCACTCGTAGGGGCCTACGATGATCACATCATTGTCCTGCAAGTGGACATTGCCTGCCAGTTTGCCATTGAGGATATAATCATAAACATCGACCGTGGTGAGCAAGCGGCCTCCACGGAAGACCTTGATGTTGCGGAGCGTTCCCACGCCATTGACACCGCCTGCCATGTAGATGGCATTGAAGACCGTGGCAAAGGCTGAGAGGGGATAAGAGCCCGGGGCAGCAACCTCGCCCATCACATTGACCTGAACGGTACGAGTCTGACCGACGGTCATGCGGATGGTAGAGCTTTTATAGCGCTGACCGAGTTCTTCACGGAGCTTGGTATTGGCTTGAGCCACCGACATACCACCGATATGGATAGGGCCGTAGCCCTCCACGACAATCACGCCGTCGGGTGAAACCTCGAGCTGCTGGGATTTCTGAGAACCGCCATAGATATCGAGGTTGACCTTGTCACCAGGGCCTACGACATAGCTCTGGGGGGTCGAGACGTTCATCGCGGGTTCGAAAGAGAGGTTCTTCTTGTTGAAGATATCGCGACCGAACACGTGTTTGCCATTGACCTTATTGTCGACCGTGTCGGGGATATAGACCTGGGGGCGGGACTCTGCCAGACCCTCGGTATTGCCTGAGCCAGAGGGCATTACCTGAGTGGTTACCAGGGGGGTACCCTGAGCGTTGACACGCAGGGCACCGTTCGCCTCACGGAGGCGGGAAGCAGCGGCATCCTCGCCCAAGCCAGTGCCTGAGGCACCTGAGCCTGTCATGCCGCCAGTCTCAGTCATTTGTTTGCGGACGCGCTGGAGCTGTTGGGCTGTGACACCGCGCTGCATCAGGCGCATGGCAATCTGTGACTGGCTGGCGCCGGTTTTCATCTCGCGCTGAATGTAGGATTGCACTTGAGAGTCGCTCATACCCTGGGCTAAGGATGGTGTGGCCATACTGAGCAAAAGGGTTAAAGACAATAGTATTTTCTTCATTTTCGGTATACCGTATTAAAAACGGTTGCAAAATTACTGCTTTTCTTTCACATTTCCAAAGAAAATCAGTAATTTCTTCAAAAAACACTTTTGGGAAATGTTTTTTTTGATGAAATGGAGAGAGAAGTGGAGTGAGAAGTGCAGCGAGATTTCATCTCGCGCTGGGGGATTCCCCAGACCCCTTTTTTTCATCAGGGCGTTGCCCTGTGGGGGATACCATGTGGGGGCACACAGAGCCATTGCTCTGGCTGGGGGTGTTCCCCAGACCCCTTTTTCATCAGGGCGCCGCCCTGTGTTCTTTTCGAAAAGAACCAAAAGGGTCTGTCCTTTTCTTCGGCGCGAAGAAAAGAACTAAAAGAAGCATCCACCCTAACCAAGCCTTCCCCTATATGGGAAGGATGTAATTGACTACGGGCAGAAACCGCCCTTCGTCAAGGGCTTCTTGTATGGCTCGCAAAGCCTGTGCCCCTTCGGGGCGAGCCATGGTCTTTTTACATCCCAGCTTTCGCCGCCCCTTGAAAAGGGGCTCATTTCGCCGACTACGCTAAACACTGGTCGATGAGTAAAATTTTCTCCCCCCACGCGGTAGCCGACCAGCGTTTAGCGTAGTCGGCGTAAAAAAAACATGGCGAACCCTGGAGGGGGTGATAACCCCCGGAAGGGCAAAGGCTCGAGAGCCATACCAAAACTTTGATGGAGAGAGTTAAGCCTCCTGCCAAGGATTGGCGGGAGGTTTGGAGAGTGGTTCGAAGCCCTCTCTTACGGTAAGAGAGGGTTGGGTAAGATGAGACGGTTGCAGGCAAGCCTGCGACGGGGTTTGGGGGATCCCCCACAGGGCAAAGCCCTGAGAGAGGAGATGCAGGGGAAGCCCTGAGGAAGGGATATCAGGGGAAGCCCCTGAAAAGGGGATGCAGGGCAAAGCCCTGCTTAGTAGACGAAGACTTTGAAAGACTTGATGGAACCAGGAGCTCCAGCCTCTGCCCTCGGAAGATAATCGAGGGCAGAGAGAGACTGGGGAGCCCCCAAGTCGATCACCAGAAGATGAGGAAGCACCGCTTTCCTGGCACTCCGCCAGAAAGTAGACTCTTGGAGATCAAACACTTTATCCCCCGTGTAGTTCCCCCGGTGGACATCCTCACTGTCCGCATATTTCACAGTCCAAGGCTCCCGACTGATGCGATTCCCGTTCGCATCACGGGCATAAAGCTCTGCGATGCTGACCTCATCCTTCCCATCATGGGTAGAAAGGCACTGAATGGCAACAAATCTTCCCTTTTGTGGGGCAGCGAACCGAATCGACTGCCAACCATTACCCGATGCCAATTCTCCCTCGGCAGCAGGTGTCATCGAGTTGAGATCAGGCTTATCACCTGGATTATTATGTGTCCGCGATTTTTCAACATTCAATTTATTCAGTTCGGGGAGGTTCTGACCGAAGAGAACAGGCTTCTTCGTTCCTACAACATCGAGGACAATCACCTCGTTGCGACCCGGTTTCAGCCAACAACCCGGTACATAGAGCGTCTGCTGAGGACCGATGTGCCAGAAACGTCCGATGGGATGGCCATTGACATAGACCTGACCCTTACCAAAGTTCTCCATATTGAGGAAGGTATCACCAATGCGTTTCTTCTTCAGATAGAAATAACCCCGACAGTAGCCCCGACCATTGAAGATGCTGCCACCACCGGCGGCTGCAGCTTCTGAGAGGGCCTTGACAGCCGTCTGATAGTCATCAGGGATGGTCAGGATGGTCCATCGCTTGAGGTTCCAGGAGAGCTCATGCCCTTCCTGTTCAGCCGTGATCACCACACTCTCGGTGATACCCTTATAATCCTTGATGGCACGACCAAAGTTGATGCGGCCCATGGCTTCGACGAGAATCTTCAGTTCCTGACCCTTGCGGACAGGCGGGAGCTGGAGACTCTTCTCATTGCGCACACGGTCGATCTTTCCGATGTAGGTGGAGTCGATGAACACCTGGGCAAAGTCGTGACAGTCGTTGAGGGTGAGCACAGAGGGCGTCGTAATCTCTGGGAGGGAGGTCAGATAGAGGATGGAGCCCCAGCCCTGATTGAGTTCCTCCATGGTCTGGAGGGGCGAATCCATCACCAGCGAGTCGGCACCGAGGATGATATCTGCAAACTCCGTCAGCTCAAACTTGGGGATCGAGATGAGGTTGGCCGGATGGGTAGGCACCTCGGGGAGAGGCTTCTTACTGTACTTCTGCATCATCGAGCGCAGGAGGAAGTATTTCTCGGTGGTGCCACCATACTCATTGATGGGCGCATCATAGTCGTAAGAGGTGACATCAGGGGCAAAGCCCGGGGAGTTGGCACCCGCCCAATGGCCAAAAGAGGTACCGCCGTGAGTCATATAGAGCGAGAAGCTGATACCCTTGGAGAGCATCTCATCGATGCCATCAACCATATCACGGGCAGGACGAGTCTCATGATTAGCACCCCACTTATCGAACCAACCGCTCCAGAACTCCGAACACATCTTCGGGGCATCAGGGCGCAGTTCGCCCAGGCGTTTGAACTGTTCATCAATATTGGCCCCAGTCCCAAAGTTCATGGTCCACACCAGATCCTCGAGTCCATTCTTCTCAAAGTTCGATGCCCAGTCGCATTGGAACAGCAACACCCCTCTGGGGTCAGGCCCCAAAACTAAGTCGCTGGGGACAGGTCTGCTGAGGTCTTCCTTTCCGCTGGGGTCAGGCCCCAAAACTAAGTCGCTAGGGACAGGTCTACGGAGGTCTGTCCCCAGTGACTTAGTTTTGGGGCCTGACCCTTGAGACTTAGTTTCGGGGCCTGACCCTAGAGGGAAGGTGGATTTGATGATGTCGCGGATGGCGGTGATGTAGGGCTTGTTTTCGCCGTAGGAGCCGTATTCGTTTTCGACCTGGACCATGATGATGGGTCCACCGTTCTGGATGGTCAGGGGGGCGAGTTGCTCTCCAACCTTCTCTTCGAAGATCTTCACGCGCTCCATGAAATAGGGATCGAGCTCACGCAGGCGGATATCCTTTTTCTTCAACAGCCACCAAGGCAGACCGCCCATCTCCCACTCTGCACAGACATAGGGTCCGGGGCGCACAATGACATACATGCCATGTTTCTGTGCGAGTCGGCAGAACGCGGCGATATCATTGTTACCGGTGAAATCGAACTCTCCCTCACGCTGTTCGTGGATGTTCCAGAACACATAGATGCAGAGGGTGTTCATGCCCAAGGCCTTACAAAGTTGGATGCGATGTTCCCAATAAGGTCGGGGGATGCGGGGGTAATGCACCTCGGCAGCCTTCACGATAAACGGTTGGCCGTTGAGCAGGAAGGTTTTGTTGCCCACCGTGAAATCACCGGCACTCACACACATCGAAACTGACAGGAAAAGCATGGTCAGTAGTAGTCTTACCTTTTTCATATTGTCTCAATTATTTCTATATTTGGTGCAAAGATACGAAATAAATTAAACATTAAACATGAAACATGAAAAATTTTATGTATCTTTGCAGCGAATATAACAAAACTGTAGATATGAAAAGACTGACATTACTCATTTTAGCGATGGTCTTTGTGGGATTGGCAAAGGCTGAGGATGGTCACCAGTTGTGGCTGAGGTATCAACCTGTTAACACGGCGAAGGTCACTGGGCCGGATTGTGTGGCTGCGCAGGAGTTGAGGACGTATAGTACTCAGGATGTGGAGCTGAGGATTGATCCTGCCATGGAGGAGGAGGCGTACAAGATAGAAGTTAAAAGTGGGGAAGGGACATGTATCATCACAGCGAAGGATGAGATCGGGTTGCTGTACGGGGCTTATTCTTTTCTTAGACAGAAGAACATAAGGACAAAAGAAGAATTAAGACATAGTAACATATTAACAGATAATAAGGACATAAGAACAAAAGATATAGATAATAAGGACAGAAGGACAGAAGAAGACGGGATAACGGTTAGTAGGCCGTATTTTAGGTTGAGGATTCTGAATCACTGGGATAATCTGAATGGGACGATTGAGAGGGGGTATGCTGGACTGAGTATCTTCTGGAAAGGGAAGGACAGTGGGAAGCGCTTCAGGGATCAACCGATCTTCGTGGAGGATCCTGATCAGCCGATTGATGCTGAACTTATCAAGGAATATGCCAGGGCAAATGCGTCGATCGGTATCAACGGTACGGTGCTGAACAATGTGAATGCCTCACCTAAGATGCTGTCGGATGTATATATTAATAAGGTGAAGCAGTATGCCGACATCCTGAGACCTTATGGTATCAAGGTGTATCTGTCGGTGAACTTCGCCTCGCCCATGAGTATCCCTGCCAAGGGATTCAATGGTGGCAAACCCGTGAAGACCGCTGACCCACTGAATGCTCAGGTGAAGGCCTGGTGGAAGGCGAAGGCCAAGGAGATCTACGCACTGATTCCTGACTTCGGTGGATTCCTAGTGAAGGCTAATTCTGAGGGACAGCCCGGTCCGTTCGATTATAACCGTACTCATGCTGACGGTGCCAACACTCTGGCTGATGCCGTGAAGCCTTACGGGGGTATCATCATGTGGCGCTCGTTTGTGTATGGTGCCAAGCATAAGGGTGAAGACCGCGTGAAACAGGCTGTGTCGGAGTTTGCTGAGCTCGACGGGAAGTTCCGTGATAATGTCATCCTGCAGTCGAAGAACGGTCCTCTGGACTTCCAGCCCCGTGAGCCATACGCTCCTATCTTCGATAATATCCACCAGACGAAGCAGATGGCCGAGTTGCAGATCACGCAGGAGTATCTGGGACAGTCGAGGCATCTGGTATATCTGGCCCCGATGTGGCGTGAGTTCTTCGGGTTCGTTGCCCCAGAGAAGCTTGTGGGTATCGCTGGTGTAGCGAATATCGGACTGGACAAGAATTGGTGCGGTCATCATTTCTCACAGGCCAACTGGTATGCTTTTGGCAGACTGGCCTGGGATCCTAATCTGACCTCGGAGGACATTGCAGAGGAGTGGATTGAGCAGACCTTTGGTCTGAGTGAAAAGTGTAAAGTGAATAGTGAAAAGTGTAAAGTGAATAGTGAAAAGTGTAAAGTGAATAGTGAAAAGTGTAAAGTGAATAGTGAAAAGTGTAAAGTGAATAGTGAAAAACTATTATCGATGATGCTGAGATCACGGGAGGCTTGTGTGGACTATATGATGCCTATCGGTCTGCACCATATCTTTGCCTTTGATGAGCACTATGGACCAGAGCCTGACGGGTTTAATCCCAATGTGCCTCTGGAGTGGTGTCCGACTTATTATCACAAGGCGAATAAAGATAGTATCGGTTTTGACCGTACGCATACGGGGTCGAATGCGACGGCACAGTATCGTGAGCCTTACTGTAGCATATATGACAATATCAACACTTGTCCGGAGCGTTATCTGCTGTGGTTCCATCGTGTGCCGTGGAGTTACCGTCTGAAGAGCGGCAAGACTGTCTTTGAGGAAATGACATACCGCTATAACCGTGGTGTCGGTGAAGTGGAGGATTTCCTCCGCGTTTGGCAGGATGTCAAGCCGCTGATTGATGATCAGCGGTGGCAGGAGGTTCAAGAGAGGCTTGAGCATCAGTTGGATAATGCCAAGTTGTGGAGAAAGACTTGTTTGGATTATTTTGGAAGTTTTGCTTCAAAATAATCTTTCAAACAAGCAAAAGCAGGGGGCTCCCCTGCTTTTTTCATATTATTCCTTTTTTCAGGGCGTTGCCCTGGCTGGGGGATTCCCCAGACCCTTTTTTTTCAGGGCGTTGCCCTGTGGGGGATACCCCCAAACCCCATCCGAGGGCCTGCCCTCGGATTTTTCCATCAACCCCAACCCCTTCTTCATAAGAAGGGGCTTCGAACCACTCCCCAAGCCCCTCGCCAATCGTTGGCAAGGGGATGTAATTGACTCCGGGCAGAAACCGCCCTCCGTCAAGGGCTTCTTGTATGGCTCGCAGAGCCTGTGCCCCTTCGGGGCGAGCCATGGTCTTTTACATCCCTGCTTTCGCCGCCCCTTGAAAAGGGGCTCAATGGGCCGACTACGCTAAACGCTAGTCGATGAGGTAAATTTTCTCCCCCAACGCGGTAGCCGACCAGCGTTTAGCGTAGTCGGCGTAAAAAAACATGGCGAACCCTGGAGGGGGTGGTAACCCCCGGAAGGGCAAAGGCTCGAGAGCCATATTAAGCCTCCTGCCAAGGATTGGCGGGAGGTTTGGAGAGTGGTTCGAAGCCCTCTCTTACGGTAAGAGAGGGTTGGGTAAGATGAGACGGTTGCAGGCATAGCCTGCGACGGGGTTTGGGGGTATCCCCCACAGGGCAAAGCCCTGAGAGACGGGGGCCTGACTTTCAAGGCGGGATCTCGGGAAGGGGAAATCGCCAGACTTTTAGATGGTGATTTCACCGGAACCTAGGCAGTGGTGATGGGCGGAATCGTAGATGACACAGAACTGGCCTGGGGCAACGCCGTGGATCTTGGATTTGGAGTGGACCACGAACGTCTGAGGACTGGTCCACTCTAACGTGGCTGGAAGATACTCCGGAGTATGGCGGATCTTGAAGGTGACTTCTGTAGGCTGGAGCGGCAAGGTCAGGAAATGAAAATCATGGACAGGGAAAGACTGGCGATAAGCCGTCTCTGGGTCATAGCCATGCGAGACATAAAGGATATTACCAGCCACATCCTTCTTCACCACAAACCAGGGGCCTCCAGAGAAGCCCATACCCTTGCGCTGTCCGATGGTATGGAACCAAAGTCCTCGGTGCTCCCCAATGCGACGCCCTGTCTCCAGTTCGATGACATCCCCGGGATTCTCACCTAAGTATCTGCGGATATAATCGTTGTAGTTGATCTTCCCCAGGAAGCAGATGCCCTGTGAGTCCTTACGCTTGGCATTGACCAAGTGCTCACGCTCAGCCATCTCACGTACCTCATCCTTCATGTAATGGCCGATGGGGAAGAGTGCCTTGCGCAACTGCCAGTCATGGATCTGTGCGAGGAAGTCGGTCTGATCCTTCACCGGGTCGGGACTTGTACAGAGCCACTTGACCTCTCCTAACCTTCCCGAAGGGGAGGAACCATGCTCCCCTCCTTCAGAGGGGTTGGGGCAGATCTCCGTCTGGGCATAGTGGCCTGTGGCAATGAGGTCATAGTCATGTCCCCGTTTCTCATCGAAGGCTCCGAACTTGATGAGACGGTTGCACATCACATCCGGGTTAGGTGTGAAACCTGCCCGCACCTTATCCATGGTGTATTTCGTGACCTGATCCCAGTACTCCTTGTGGCAGTCGACCACTTCGAGTTTACACCCATACTTATGGGCCACAGCCGTAGCCATCTCGAGATCCTCCTCAGAAGAGCAGTCCCACTCCTCTTCCTCCTCAGGACCTATCTTAATATAGAAACAATCGGGATGCAGTCCGAGTCGTGCAAACTCGTAGACCACCACACTACTGTCGACTCCTCCCGACAGCAGCACCGCAATGCGCTTACCCTCTATCTCACGAATATCCATATCTCAACTCTTAACTCTTAACTATTAACTCTTAACTTCAAAACCTCAGTCCCCAGGAGAAATAAGCATACCAGTCGCCGACTTGCACACTTCCCCCATCGTTATTCGAATATCGGAAACTATTATAGGTGCCATAGGCATTCAGATAATAGCGCGCCCGGTTGTAAGTCACCGAGAGACGCGTATCGAAATTCGGCACAATCTTATTATCAGTCAATTCAGAGTTGACGAAGTGCACCTCCTCACTCACTTCATTCTCAGGATGGTCACGTTCGTAATAAAACACCTTCCCCCGGTTATAGAATGTAATCACGGGAAGAATCATCGCACTGATCAGCCAGTTCTTATGAGGTACCCAGTTGTAGGCATAGCCAGCCCCCAAGCTGCCCTGCCACATCTTCATCTGTCCGACCCCATGCATGATATTGAGCAGATCGATATTCTCTCCACTATCATATTCCACACGAGAATAGTGGTACATCAGTCCTACCACCAGAGAGCCTGCAGAACGGCGCTGGATAGCCGACTGGTCGTAGGCAGCTGCATAGGAGAAGTGCTTGCCATTGAACATATAGTAGGCATCGGCAAAGACCGACCGCACCTTCATCGGTTCGGCAATATCCATGGACTGATCCCTTATCACCGGGTCTCTCGAATCATTGGCCCAAGCCGTGAGGTTTGAGTGACCGACCTGATACGTTCGGATGCGCAAGTTAAGGCCATAGCGCCCTCCCATTGCCGCCAGGTTCAGGTTGGAGAAGAGGAGATCGAAGATATTGGATACACCAGTGGTGAAGTCAGAACCCTTGTCGCCTGAGAGGTCGATGCTATAGCCCAGTCCATAGCCTCGATAGCCAATCCAAGCACCCACAGAGGTTGTCAGACTAGAGGTGGTGCGAATCCGAATCTTCATCGGGGAGGCCTCATGCGTCTCTGAGCGCAAATTGACAAAGGACTGAGAGAGGTTGGAGCGCAGAACGAAAGCCCAGGGTTTTTCCGGGATTTCGATATAGTTGGGGTCGATGCCCCGCACAGACGTTGAGTCGATCAGGTTGAGCAGGCGCTTGAACAGATTAGGCCGAGGCTTCGCACCCTCCTCCTGAGCCCATAACAAGCCCGGGAAAAAGAAACACATCAAAAGAAGTGTGCTAATACGCTGCCCGATACTTTCCATCATCCTTATCTTCAAGCATGCTGAGGTAGCTCTGGTAACGGCTCTCAGCGATGTAATGTTCCTCAAGCGCCTTCAGCACAGCACAACCAGGTTCGTGGGTATGGGTACAGTTAGAGAACCGGCAATCCTTAGAGAAGTGGAAGATCTCCTTGAAATAGCTCGTGAGTTCCTCGCGCTCCATATCGAAGGTGCCGAAGCCCTTGATGCCTGGTGTGTCGACCAGCCATCCCCCACCCTCCAACGGGATCATCTCAGAGAAGGTCGTGGTGTGCTGTCCCGTGTTATGGGCATCAGAAATCTCGGCAGTGCGCAGGTTAGCCTCAGGCACCAGGCAGTTGATGAGTGTGGACTTCCCCACCCCACTGTTGCCACTGAGCAGGGTGATCTTCCCTTCGAGCAGCGGTCGCAAGGCTTCCACGCCCTCGCCTGTCTGTGCAGAGATGGCCTGACAGGTATAGCCGATGGTCTCATAGAGTCGGATCATCATCTCCTGATAGTGGCGCTCCTCCTCAGAGAGCAGGTCGGTCTTATTGAAGACCAGTACGACAGGAACCCTGTAAGCCTCAGCTGAAGCCAGGAACCTGTCAATAAAAGTTGTGGAAGTCTGGGGATAGTTGACGGTCACCACGAGGAATGCCTGATCGACATTCGCCGCAATGATATGACTCTGTTTGGAGAGATTGATGCTCTTACGGATGATATAGTTGCGCCGGTCATCAATCTCAGTGATAAAAGCCACCCCTTCCTGACCGGCAGAGGGAGAGGAAAGGGTCACACGATCACCCACAGCAACAGGGTTCGTGCTGCGTATGCCCTTGAGGCGGAAGTTACCTTTGATTTTACAATCAAGGAGCTGGCTATCGTCGGTTAAGACGGTATACCAGCTACCTGTATTCTTAATGACGAGGCCTTTCAATCGTAAACTGTAAACCGTAAACCGTCAACTAAACCGTCATGATCTCCTTGTTCTTCGCTGCAATCAAGTCATCAAGTTTCTTGATATACTTGTCATGGAGTTTCTGAAGCTCGAGTTCAGCGTCCTTCTCATTATCCTCAGAGAGACCGTCCTTGATGGCTTTCTTGAGCTTATCCTTGATATCAGCACGCACGTTACGCACCTCGACCTTAGCCTTCTCGGCAATCTTGTTGCACTGCTTGACCAGATCCTTACGGCGCTCCTCAGTGGGCTGTGGGATATTCAGACGGATGACCTCACCATTGTTCTCCGGGGTGATGCCCACGTCGCTATCCATGATAGCCTTCTCAATGTTACGGATCTCCTTACGGTCCCACGGTTTGATGGCAATCGTACGAGGATCGGGCACACTGACATTTGCAACCTGGTTGAGAGGAACCTTACTACCGTAAGAATCCACACGAACCCCATCGAGAATGGCCACATTGGCACGACCTGCACGAATGCGATTGAGCTCCTCCTCGAGGAACATGGCTGCCATCTCCATTCTCTCTTCACTCTTTTTCAAAGTAGCTTTTACGTCTAACATAATTTATCTGTTTTTAGTCTTTTCGGAATACAAAAGTAATGTATTTCCGCGAAATAGCCAAACCTTTTACAATTTTTATCAGTTTTTCGTCCAAAAATTTGGTGGTTTGATAAAAAATCCATAACTTTGCGCTTGGTTACTACCATTCTTATTGCAATTTATGCGCACATACCAATACCTACAAAGGTCGATCATACTATGTCTCACTCTGGTCGGACCGATGGTGGTCCAAGCCCAGACAGAGGATATCAAAACCATCTTTGATATCCATCATCTTCTTGGTTATCTGGTGGCAGGTTTCCTGATTACCGTTTTCGTCATGATCTTCTACAACCGCCTCATCTTTTTCCGTGAGCGGGATGTGACCCAACAGAGTAAGCAGCTTATTGACCAACTGAGTCTTATCATGACAGCCAACAAGACCGAGATATGGATCTACAATGTGAAGCAAGACCTGTATAAGACACTGGGAGGAGAAAAGACTTCCGAAGCCACCTATTCGCCCTTCGAGTTCTCACAGTTCTATGACCGTGAAGACTTTGTCGAGCTGTTGAAGGTCATGTCGAAGATGCGTGAGAGCGTGGTGGAATCGAAGACCATCCTCGTCAAGGGAGCCTCTTTCAAGAGTGAGGCCAACGGGGAGTTCCAGAATTTCCAGCGTATTTATAAGATTACCGTATCAATCCTGCGCAAGGGTAAAAGCGGATTCCCCGTACAGATCCTGGGCACACAGCGCGACATCACCGAAGAACAGAAGCGCAAAGAACAAGCCCAGCGCACCGCCCTGAGATACCAAACCATCTTCGACTCCTCACTGGTAGATATGATCTTCTTCGATGGTGAGGGTACCCTGCTTGACATCAACGACAAGGCCTGTGAGTCGTACTTTGTCAAGGATCGCAAAGCCCTGATTGCCAAAAAGCCCAAGTACACCGACTGGCCCTCGATGCGCGATATCGACCTGGACGCAGACACCTCCATTCCCTGTTCGAGTATTATTGACATCAAGCGAGTAGACCATCCCGTGGGTTCGATAAATGCCCAAGACTGGGGTGGCGACAAGATTTACTTTGAGCGTACCACTACCCTGCTGAGAGACAAGGAGGGCCATTTGAACGGTATCATGATGGCCGGTCGAAACATTACAGACATGGTGATCTCGTACCACCGTCAGAAGAAAATCAGCCAGATGCTGGAGCGGCGTACGCATGATATCCAACAGTATATCCAAAACATCAACTACTCACTGAAGGTCAGCGAGGTACGTCTGGTGAACTATCACCCATACACTCACGAGCTCGAGATATCGAGTGACCTGAGCACAACAGACTACACCCTGCCACAGTTGCGTGCGTTTATCATGATCCACCCTGACGACTATGGGAAGGCAGAGCGTCTGTTCTGTCGGATGGACCGGTTGCACCCCGGCTCTTTCTCAGAGACGATCCGTACCATCATGCGCGATGAACAGGGTCGCAGCGTCTACCTGAACTTCAACATGATGCCCATCACCGACAGAGATGGAGAAGTCACCCATTACTTCGGTATGTGCCGTAACGAGACCGAGATGACCTATACCGAGCAGAAGCTGCAGGTAGAGACAGAGAAAGCCAAGGAGGAGGAGCGCCTGAAGGATATGTTCCTGTTGAACATGAGCCACGAGCTGCGCACCCCACTGAATGCAGTCATCGGTTTCGCAGAACTCTACAACAGTGAGCATAACGAGGAGGACGAGCCCATCTTCGCAGAGGAGATCAAGAAGAACACAGGCGAACTGCTGGCACTCATCAACGATATCCTCTTCCTCTCGCGCCTCGATGCCCAGATGATTGAGTACAACTATCAGGAGTGTGATTTCGCCCTGATGTTTGAGGGGTGGTGCTATATGGGATGGAGCAACCTGCAGCCCAACGTGAAGGCTGTGGTGGAGAACCCCTATAACCGACTGCTTGTGAAGATCGACCAGCAGAACCTGGGTACGGTTATCCAGAAGCTCTGTCTGCACTCAGGCAATACCACCAAGGAGGGTACCGTCAGAGGTAAATACGAATACCGCCATGGTGAACTGACCATCACCATCGATGACACCAGCAAGGGTATGTCGAAAAAAGAGATAAGCGACGCCTTCAACCGTTTCTCAGCAGAGGACAGCTTTGACAAAGAGGGAACAGGCTTGGACCTGCCTATTGTGAAGGAACTCATCGAACAAATGGGCGGTACTATCGAAGTACAATCGGAAGTAGGCAAGGGAACCACCTTCTTCGTGACACTGCCCTGTGAGATGATGACCCTGGAGAAAAAAGTACAAGAACTAAATTAACCGAGCCCTATGAACAGTCTGATTCTAGCCATACAAAACGACCAAGGCATCGACAGTGTTTCACTGACGATTGCCCTCCTAATTATTATTGCCTTTTTCGTCGGTTGGGCCATCAACCGCATCACCATTCTCCGTATCCATAAGCACTCTGAGCAGGTGAAGGAACTCTCGGCCATCATGCAGCACACCCTTAATTCCAGCAACAACTACGTGTTGAAACTCTCTGTTCAGGAGCGCTATGCCCATAACATGCATGGAGATTTCCTGCCAGAGGAAGGTATGAGCTATGAGGAGAGTCTGGCCTATATCCATCCAGATGACCGTCACCTCTATACCGAGGCCCTCAGACGGCTTTTGGAGGGCGAGAAGACCACAGAGTGCCTTTTTCGCTGGGACTGGAGCCAGAAAGAGCACAAGGAAGAGTGGCACTGGATGCGCGACATCGGTATTGCAGAGTATGCCAATCCCGCCATGAAGACACCCGCCAACTTCTTCTGTACACTGACAGACGAGACAGAACGCATCCTCCATGAGCAACAGGACATGGAGATGACAGACCGCTACAGGAATATCTTCGACCAGAGTCTGGTGGGACTGGCATTCTATGACAAGGAGGGCAAGCTTATGGCTGCCAACAAGAAGATGCGCGACATCCTGAAATTCCAGACCGAGAACGACCCCTTCTATTATAACAGCACGATCTATGACATGCCTACGTTCAGGGATGTACTCTTCGACCGTCAGCCCCAGGAGCTGTACTTCTGTACGAAGAGTATGATTATCGAACGAGGCGTGAACTGCTATACAGAGTTACGCTTCCACCCCGTCAAAAACGAAAAGGGCGAACTCCTCTTCATCACGTTCTCGATCCGAGACATCACGCAAGAGCGCGAGCTCTATCTCGAAAACAAGCACAACGAGGCACGTATCCGTCAGCAGAACCAGGCTATCGAGCGCTATGAGAATGAACTGCAGTACCTGATGGAGAACTGTGACATGCGCTTCTTCCGGATCAATATCCAAGACCGTATCTGTACCTTCTATAAAGGTATGAGTGTGGCAGAGCTGAGTCTGAACTTCGACGAACTGATTGATCACTTTGTGGACAGTCCGTTCAAACAGGGATTGAGAGAGTATGAGACCTATTTCAGTGTGCAGCGTACAGACCTGACTCACATGCGCCCCTTCTTCCATGAGAGCGAAGACCTGCAGTGGAACTTCATTGAGAGTGTACCCTTCTTCGACGAGAACGGTAAGATGATGGGCACCTATGGCGTGGTGCGTAACGTGACCAACCTCATCGAGAAGCAGGAGCGCCTGAAGGAAGAGACAGAACGCGCCAACCAGTCGGGTCTGCGCAAGAGTACCTTTATGGCCAACATGACCCATGAGATCCGTACGCCGCTGAATGCGATTGTAGGCTTCTCAGACGTGCTGCCCATGATGTCGACCTCTGAAGAGAAACAGGAGATCATCCGTGTGATCATGAACAACTGTGACATGCTGCTCAGGCTGGTGAATGACATTCTCGCCGTCTCCTCGCTTGAAACAGCAGGTATAGAGATCACCCCCAAGGAGGTGGACTTTGCCAAGGTGTTTGCAGATGCATCCACCATCCTCGCCCAGCGCGTGCAGAACCCGCAGGTGAAGTTTATTACAGACAACCCCTACGACACGTTTGTCACGACCCTCGACAGTGGGCGCATGCAACAGGTCATCACCAACTTCGTGACCAATGCTGTGAAGTACACCCAGGAGGGACATATCAAGATAGGCTACAGATATGAGCAGCGCGAAGGGCGCAACGGACTCTATATGTACTGCGAGGACACTGGTACCGGTATTCCCAAGGAAGACCAGGCAAAGGTGTTCGAACGCTTTGTGAAACTCAATGACTACGTGCAAGGAACAGGACTCGGTCTGAGTATCTGTAAAGCCATCGCAGACGGTTGCCAGGGCGACATCGGCCTTATCTCTGAGGGTGAGGGCACTGGCTCGACCTTCTGGATTTGGATTCCGTGCGAGAGGAGAGAGACGAGGAACGAGGAAGGAGGAAGGAGGAACGAGTAGCGAGGAATGAGGAATGAGAAATGAGAAAGTATCTATATAAAATCATATTGGGCATTGGGATGCTGATTCCGGGTGGAGTTTCAGCAGCGCCCCAGGACACCATCACCGTATATAACGAGAACGACCCGCTCATCTACGAGGATGCATGGGATCTCTGGCCCTACGTGTTTCTCAATGCGGCAGGCGAGCCCGATGGCTATAACATCGACTTGTTGAAACTTATCCTCAAGGAACTCGACATCCCCTACATCATCAAGCTAAAGCCCACACTCGAGGCCCAGGAAGACCTGAAGAACCGGAAGTCGGACCTGATGCTGCGTATGGATGCAGACTTCGCCAGAAAGAACTCATCCTACGGACACTCCATTGTACAGCTCTTTACCCACAGTATCGTTGTTCCCCGAAGCAGTCATCTGGATATACAGGATGTCAATGACCTGGCCAACCGTCGTGTCATCGTGCATGAGGGCAGTTTCAGCCATCACTATCTCATTGACCACAAGATTGATGTACAGATTGAGGCCTATGACGACATGAGGGATGCCATTGTCAAGGTCAGTTCCGAGAATGACGGTATCATCCTTTGGAACACCATGTCGCTGAAATGGCTCATGCAGAAATACCAGACAGAGCATCTGCAGCTGATTCCTATCGACCTGCCTTACGGAGAATATAAATTCTTCTCGCATAATCACCACCTGCTCATGCAGCTGGACAGTGTTTACAATGCCCTCCGTGCCAGTGACCGTCTGACTCCCATTCAGAACAAATGGTTCTATCCTGAGCGTAAGGACTCTGGAATCCCCGCCTGGATCTGGCAAGTCATCTACCTCTTAGCAGCGATTGCCATCTCCATCATGCTCTATTATATTATATATAAGGTACGTGAGCGCAAGATGACCAAGGAAGTCCGCAAGAATAATGACCGACTGACACTGATCATGGAAACCAGTCATGTGACCTTCTGGACCTACGAGGTGGCCTCGCAGATCTTTACGGTCATGGATCAGCATGGGCGCCCAGAGCACACCTACACCTCGCTCGAGTTCTCGCAGCGCTATAAGGCAGACGGGTTCAACAAACTGACCAATGCCCTGAAACAGGTGATTCAGGAAGAAACCCCGAGTGTGACCATCAATCTGCTCGTATGGGAGTCCGGGCACGAAGACGAGCCGCGCAACTTCAACCTCACCCTTTCAGTCCTTCGGCGTGACAAACTACAGAAGCCGTCGGTCATCATCTGTTCGCGTAATGATATCACCGAGGACCTCGCCCGTCATCAAAAGGTGAAGGATGCGATGCTGCGCTACCAGTCCATCTTCAACTCTGCCATGATCGACATGGTGGCCTATGATGAGAACGGCTATATCACGGAGTTGAACCAGAAATCGCTCAATGCGCTGGGGCTCACTAATGAGACCATCCGAGGGATGAAGATCCACGTGAAGGACGTATTGGGATTCAAGGACTTCTCTGTTGAGGATATGGACTATATGTACATGACACAGATCTACACGGCAAAGGATGACAAGCGACCACTCAACAGGATTCTGAAGCGTGAGGAGATGTATTATGAACTGCAGCTGTTGCCCATCAGAGGCAAGCAGAACGAGCTGTTGGGTATCTTCGGCATAGGACGTGATGTCACAGAGAACGTATATGCCTATCGCCAGCTGAAGGCCAATACCCGACAGTTGCAACAGGTGAACAATGAGATGACGAAGTATGTGAAGAACATCGACTACGTGCTCACTGCTGGAGGTATCAGTATGGTGACCTATCATCTCGCGACCCACACCCTGACCATCTACAATGAGATCGGGCATGTACGCTATGCCCTTACACAGACCAGAGCCCTCTCGCTCGTGGCAGAAGAGTCGAAGAAGCAGGCCCTGCGCATTCTCAACAAGATGGAGAACCGAGCCACAGATTCACTTCATGGTGAGTTCAAAAGCGGCATCCGTCATCAAGGGATACCCATCTACCTGCAGTTCCACTTCATATCGCTCTATAAGAATAACAGGATCTATGAGTACTTCGGCATGTGCCGTGACATCAGCGAACTGAAAGCCATCGAAGCCAAACTGGCCAAAGAGACCGTCCGTGCCCAAGAGGTGGAGGTCATCAAGAACGCCTTCCTCCGTAATATGAGCTATGAGATCCGTACCCCCCTCAACTCTGTGGTCGGTTTCTCTGAACTGTTTGAGATGGATCACACGCCAGAGGACGAAATCGTCTTCATTGAACAGATCAAGAGCAGTTCCGCATCGCTGCTGAAATTGATCAACGACATTCTCTTCCTCTCGCGTCTGGATGCAGGCATGATCACGATCAAGCCTCAGCCAGTAGACTTTGCAGCTATCTGTGAGGAGCGCTGTGAAGCCGTATGGCATGACCTGAAGAAGCCCGGTGTCGAATATATCGTGCGGAATCCCTACAAGCGTATGGTGGTAGACGTCGATGATTCGAACCTATCGCTGGTCATTGACAAGGTCATCACCAATGCTGTGCAGTACACCCAGAAGGGATCAGTGGAAGTACGTTATGACTATATGGGTGACCAGCTGATTGTCTCGGTTGAGGACACTGGTTCAGGCATTCCTGCAGAGACTGCCGACCACATCTTTGAGCGCTTCGTCACAGGAGATAATACTGGTGCAGGACTGGGACTTAGCATCTGCCACGAGCTCATGGAGTACATGGGTGGCAAGATCCAGCTCAAGTCTAAGGAAGGCAAGGGTACCACCGTCTGGATTACCCTGCCTTGCAAACTGATTGAAATGGAACGCATATAATAGAGATACAACATGGCAAAAAGAATATTCTCCCCCTTGATCATCAGCCTCCTGACAGCCTTCTGCAACATCTTGCCTGCAGAGGCCATCTTCATACGCGAATATACTGAGGACCGTCCGCTTGTCATCGTCTGTGACTGGGAGTTCCCACCCTATGAATACCGTAATGACAGAGGTGAGGCTGATGGCTACAACATCGCTGTACTCAGTACGATCCTCCAGAAGCTGAATATACCTTACCGTTTCGAGATGAAAGAATGGTATCAGGCCATAGAGACCTTCAACTCGCGCCAGGCAGACCTGATCCACGCCCTTGCCTTTATCTACAATGAACGGCCATTTGTCATGACACAGAACATGATCACCTTCTACCCTGTCAAGGTGGCACGACTTAGAGGTACCAAAGCCATCTCCCATCTCAGTGACCTCGGCACAGGGGATACCCTATGTATCAAAAAGAACGACTATGTGGAACTGCGCCTGAAAGAGCATGAGGACATCCAGTTTGCCATAGAATTCCATAATCCACGTGAGGCTCTCTCAGGTATCCGTAATGGCAAGTACAAGTACGCCGCCTGGGGTGAGATTCCCCTCAGTCTGAAGATCAAGGAGCTCGATCTTGACAATATTGTCCTTGACAATATCGACATCCCTGCCGGAGAGTTGCGTATCATCGGCTATGACAAGGAACTTATAGATGCCATCGATGATGGCTATGCACGACTCGAACAGTCGGGAGAACTCGAGCTTATCCGTGATAAGTATTTCCATCCCGAACGCATCCATAATGACACCTCTCCCCTCTCCCTGTTCATTCTGGTAGGTATCATCATTCTGTTGATCATCTTCATACTCATGAGTCGCCTCATCCGAGTTAGAGTGAAACAGGCAGTCCGTAAGACGTTCGACCTCAATCAGATGATGAATCAAGCCCTGAACATGGGTGACTACTATGTCGTGGAGTATGACTTCCAGACCGATCGCATCCGTAATCTCCATGGTTCACTCCTGCCTCAGGAAGGCTTGACCGTAGACAGCTATCTGGCCAATATCCACGAGGATGAGCGCTCAACCTTCCATGAGGAGATCCGTGAGATGGCGGAAGGCAAGAAAAGCCTCTACAGTATCCATAGACGTTGGAATATGGGTACAGACGAAGCACCAGACTGGCGCTTCCTGGAGGGGCATGCCGTAGCAGAGCAGGAGGACGGTAAGACACGTTACCTCATCGGCACCCTCAAGGACCTAACACCGGAAATCCAGGAGGAGCGTCTGACTCAGGAAATGGGCATGAAGTACCGAAAGTTGTTTGAAACCAACCTGATTGCCATGTCGTTCTATGACAAGGAAGGAAACTTCATCAATGTCAATGAGAACATGCGTAAGCTCTGTGAACTCGACGGGAAGGGCTTAGAATACTTCAGTAAGACCAATCTTTTCTCCGTTCCCTTACTGAAGGGGCAGATAGACCCTCAGAGCCACGATAATTTCTACGTATGCCAGCACATGCATTATCCCGACTGGAACCTCGATAAATACGTTGAGTTCAAGATACGCCCGATTGTCGATGACAATGACGAATTGCAGTTCTACCTTGTGACAGCCCTTGATGCCACAGAAGAGCGTAACACCTACCTGAACCAGCGTCAGCACGACAAGCAGATCATCAGTGCCAACGAGGCCATCGAACAATATGAGAAGCAGTTGCACTACCTGCTCGACAACAGTCAGATGTTCATCTGGAGCTACTATCCCGATATTGACGAGATCACCTTCTCGCGCAACATCCGCCAGAACATCTACAAGGAGACACTGGAAGAGTTCTTTGAAGGCGTGGTTGAGGACAAGCCCGGATCAACCATTGAGCATGTCAGAGCAACCGTTGCCAATCTGCAACCTTTTGAGGCCACACACCACTATATGCATACACCACTGGAGCATCACCAGGTGTGGTATGCCATCAGCGGTCTCCCACAGTTTGATGCAGAGGGCCATCTTACCCACTACTTCGGACTGTCACGTAACATCACCTCCCTGATGGTTGCCCAGGAGCGGCTGAAGGAAGAGACAGAGCGCGCCAACAACTCCGGCAAGATGAAGAGTGCCTTCCTGGCGAACATGACCCATGAGATCCGTACACCGCTCAATGCCATCGTAGGTTTCTCAGACCTTCTGCCTGTGGTTGAGACCAATGAGGAGCGTCTGCAGTTCATCCGCATCATCCGCAACAACTGCGACATGCTGATGCGCCTCATCAATGATATCCTCGAGGCCTCAAACATGGGTCAGGCCCTCGCCATCCTTCCAGAGGAGATCGACATTGCCAAGGCCTTCGATGATATGTGTCAGACCTTGGAGCAACGCGTGCAGGAGCCCGGCGTCACCTTCATCAAGGACAATCCATACGAATCTTATATCACCTACCTTGACAAGGGCCGTATCCAGCAGTTGCTGACAAACTTCGTGACCAACGCCGTGAAGTACACCCACCAAGGTCACATCAAGGTGGGCTATCGCGAGGAAGCCCGCATTCCCAAAGGCGGCACCAACGAAACCAATGGTCTCTACTTCTATTGTGAGGACACAGGGGCCGGTATTCCCAAAGAGAAGCAAGCCAGTGTCTTTGAGCGTTTCGTCAAACTAAACGACTTCGTACAGGGAACAGGTCTCGGTCTGAGTATCTGCCAGGCCATCGTCGATCACTGTAATGGACTGATTGGTGTTTACTCCGAAGGGGAAGGCACGGGATCTACCTTCTGGATATGGATTCCCTGTGAACACAAGCAACAATAAGAACCTAACTACCTATTATTACAAGAACTATGCAGATCAGTAAATACCTTTTGGCCAATGAACGCGATGCCCTCTGGGGGCTCACCGTCAGCACCATTGGCCATGAGAAGATTGCGCCAGGCGACCCCTACCCTACACGAGGTCATGCTGACGGCTACTATTTCAATGTTGAGAAAGGGCGCACCCTCAATGAGTATCAGTTGCTCTATAACCCAGAAGGCGAAGGCTGGTTCCAGAGTGCCCATTGCTCACGCCGTCGCTTGAAGGCAGGCGACATGTTCCTCCTATTCCCAGGAGAATGGCACAGCTATCACCCCTTGGAACACACAGGATGGACGAGCTACTGGATCGGTTTCAAAGGCCGTAATATGGACGACCGCGTCAAGGCGGGCTTCCTCTCGCCAGAAAAGCCCATCTACCATGTGGGATACTCAGCTGTCATCGAGACCCTCTACAAACGGGCTTACGAGGCAGCCGTCGAAGAGGCAGCCTACTCCCAGCAGGTCATGGCAGGAATCGTCAACGACCTCATTGGCACGATGTACTCCCTAGAGCGTAATAAGGAGCTCAGCAAGAACCAGCAACAGGTCGATATGATCAATCGTGCCCGTTTGCGTATCCGTGAATCTCTGGAGTCAGACCTGACCATCCAGCAGGTCGCTGAGGAACTGGGGGTCAGCTACAGCAATTTCCGTAAGCTCTTCAAGGAGTACACAGGACTCTCACCAGCCACCTACCAACAAGAGCTGCGCCTACAACGCGCCAAGGAGCTACTGACGACCACCAACTACAGTATCAAAGAAATAGCCTATCGTCTCAATTTTGAGAGTCCAGACTATTTCTCTGCTAAATTCAAAACCAAGATGGGCATCAAGCCCAGTGAGGTCAAGGCAAGATAAACGTGCGCTCCAGCCAGTAGATGAAGATACCTGCGAGATAGCCAGAGAAGGCTACCCAGGTAATACGCTTGAGGTACCATCCGAAGGTGATCTTCTCAAGACCCATGACAACGACACCAGCAGCAGAACCGATAATCAGCATGGAGCCACCGACACCGGCGCAGTAGGCGAGCAACTGCCAGAAGATGCCATCGACCGCCAGGTCGCCAGCAGCCTGAACAGGATACATGCCCATACAGCCAGCCACGAGCGGTACATTATCGACAATGGATGAGAGTACACCAATGATACCCGTAACGAGATAGTGATTGCCCTCGAAGGTTGAATCGAGGAACTGTCCCATCATTGTCAGGACACCTACCTCCTGAAGCACAGCCACAGCCATGAGAATGCCAAGGAAGAACATGATGGTTGAGAGGTCGATCTTTGACAGCAGGTCAGAGACGCGCTTGGCCATGGTGTCGTCCTCAGCAGTGTTATAGTGGAAAATCTCTGTCACAGTCCAGAGGACACCCAGTACGAGGAGGATACCCATGAACGGCGGGAGATGGGTCAACGTCTTGAAAACAGGTACGAAGCAGAGACCTCCGACACCCAGCCAGAAGATGATGTCGCGCTGAGCCTTGGTGAACTGTGTAATCTCAGCCTTCGGAAGATTGTTCTCCTTGTCGAACTTGCCATTGAGCTGGTACTGCAAGATAAAGGCCGGTACGAGCATGGAGACAAGCGAGGGGATGAAAATCTCGGTGATGACACCCTGAGTGGTGATCACACCCTTGATCCACAGCATGATGGTGGTGACATCGCCAATCGGAGAGAATGCACCTCCGGAGTTGGCTGATACCACTACAAGCGCAGCATAGATGAGGCGATCGCCACGGCTCTGGACCAGTTTGCGGAGCACCATAATCATGACAATAGAAGTGGTGAGATTGTCGAGGATGGCCGAGAGGAAGAAGGTCATGAAGGCCACGCGCCACATGAGCTTGCGCTTGGAGCGCGTCTTCATCGTATCACGGACGAAATTGAAACCGCCGTTGGAGTCGACAATCTCAACGATAGTCATGGCACCCATGAGGAAGAAGAGCGTACCAGCGGCATCACCCAGATGGTGCTCGATGACCTCAGCGATATGATGCACCACTTCTTCACCAGGAATGGCCGGGTAATAGGCTGCCGGTCCCATCATCAGGAGTGTCCAGCAGAATACACACATCAGCAGGGCAATAGCTGCCTTGTTGACTTTTGTCAGACTCTCAAGAGCTATACAGAGATAGCCTATGCAGAAGACAATGACAATAAGAGTTGTTAATGTTGACATTTTGACTTGCTTTTTTTGTTTGTTTTATTATTTCTTTGCAAAGGTACAAAAAAGAAGTGAAAAGTGAAAAGTGAAAAGTGAAAAAATTGCAACGTATCAAAAATTAATGTCCAAAAATCAAATAATGTGGGCTGCGATATCATTTATTGCGTACCTTTGCCGTCGAATCTGCTAATCAAAAGAAAAAAGATGGATCAAAAAAATTATTTCTTCGCCGTCGATCTGGGTGCCACCAGTGGACGAACCATTATCGGGAACATCGAAGACGGACGATTCAGTCTGGAAGAGGTGACCCGTTTCCCCAATAACCTCATCGAACAAGGAGGACATTTCTATTGGGACATCTATGCCCTCTACTTCGAGATGATCAAAGGTCTGAAGGAGGTGGCAAAGAGAGGACTGCAAATCACATCAATCGGTATTGACACCTGGGGCGTGGACTTTGTCATGATAGGCGAGGACAACGCTATATTAAGGAATCCGCGCGCGTATCGCGATCCTATTACATTTGAAGCCATGGATGATTATCTGGCGCATGTCATCTCCAAACGTGAGGTGTACAATGTGACAGGTATCCAGTTGATGAACTTCAACTCCATCTTCCAGCTCTATGCCATGAGGCGTGAGGGTAATGCCGCTCTGAAGTATGCCAAGAAAATCCTCTTTGTGCCCGACGCGCTGAGTTGGATGCTTACAGGCCATGAGGTGTGCGAATATACGATAGCCTCAACCTCGGAGCTGCTCGACCCAAGGACCAAGGAACTCGATGAGCGTCTGTTGGACTCGCTGGGACTGACACGCTCGATGTTCGGGAAGATGGTGAACCCAGGTACAGTTATCGGTGTGTTGACAGAGGAAGTGCAGAAGATGACCGGTTTAGGACCAGTACCCGTGATTGCCGTTGCAGGCCACGACACCGGATCTGCCGTTGCTGCTGTTCCAGCCAAGGATGAGCAGTTCGCCTACCTCTCGAGTGGCACATGGAGCCTGATGGGTATCGAGACGAAGGATGCCATCATCAATGACCTGAGTTACGAGCGTAACTTCACCAACGAGGGTGGCATAGAGGGCACAACCCGATTCCTGAAGAACATCTGTGGTATGTGGCTCTATGAGCGCTGCCGACTGGAATGGCCAGAAGAAGTCAGGAAACTGTCGCACCCAGAGTTACAGGGCTCAGCCATGCAGGTAGAGGCGTTCAGAAGCATCATCAATCCCGATGATGCACTGTTTGCCAATCCATCTTCCATGATTGGTGCTATCCAACAATACTGTCAGCAGACCAGTCAGCCTGTGCCAGAGACACCCGCAGAGATCTGCCGATGCATCTTCGACTCACTGGCGCTGCGCTATAAACAGGTGTTCCAGTGGCTGCAGGAGTTCAGTCCCTTCAAACTTGAGGTGCTCCACATCATCGGTGGAGGCAGTCTGAACAAATATCTGAACCAGTTTACAGCCAATTCCACAGGTGCTACCGTACTGGCTGGTCCTCAAGAGGGTACTGCCATCGGCAACATCATGTTACAGGCCAAAGCAGCAGGACTGGTTAAGGACATCTGGGAGATGCGCCAGATCATTGCCAACTCACTTGAACTCGTGAAGTATGAGCCACAGGATCAAGCAGCCTGGGACGAAGCTTTCGAGAAGTATCTGAGGATGTTGGAGATTAAGCATTAAAATCAAAGATTAAACATTAAATATTCATTATAAAAACAAACGATTTATGAAAGCAGAACTGATTGAGAAAGCTTATGCCGTAGCGAAAGAGCGCTACGCAGCTATTGGTGTTGATACAGACAAAGTGATTGAGCAGCTGGAGAAGCAGCAGATTTCACTGCATTGCTGGCAGACCGACGACGTAGTAGGTTTCGAGCGTAATGATGCGCTCTCTGGTGGTATCCAGACAACCGGAAACTATCCTGGACGCGCCCGTAATATTGACGAGGTGCGCAAGGACATCGAATTCGTGAAGACCCTTATCGCAGGAAACCACCGTCTGAATCTTCATGAGATCTATGGTGACTTCGGAGGCAAGTTCGTGGATCGCGATCAGGTAGAGGTCGGTCATTTCCAGAGCTGGATCGACTGGGCCAAGGAGAACAACATGAAGCTCGACTTCAACTCGACTTCTTTCTCTCATCCCAAGAGTGGAGAGCTGACACTGTCGAACCCAGACAAAGCCATTCGTGACTTCTGGATTGAGCACACCAAGCGTTGCCGCCGCATCGCTGATGCTATGGGTAAGGCTCAGAACGACCCCTGTATCATGAACATCTGGGTACACGACGGAGCAAAGGACATGCCTGTACAGCGCAAGAAGTATCGCGAGATTCTCGCTGCCTCACTGGATGAGATCATGGAGGAGAAGCTCGATGGTGTCAAGAACTGTTTCGAGGCCAAGCTGTTCGGTATTGGTTTGGAGAGCTATACCGTTGGTTCACACGACTTCTATACCGCTTACTGTGCTACTCGCAAGCAGATGTACACACTCGACACTGGCCACTACGAGCCGACAGAGAATGTATCAGACTTCGTTTCTACCCTGCTGATGTACGTACCAGAGCTGATGCTGCACGTATCTCGCCCTGTTCGTTGGGACTCAGACCACGTGACCATCATGAATGACCAGACACTCGACCTGTTCAAGGAACTTGTTCGTAGCGATGCTTTGGATCGTGCACATGTCGGTCTCGACTACTTCGATGCTTCCATCAACCGTATCGGTGCTTATCTCGTTGGTACCCGTGCCACACAGAAGTGCATCCTGCAGGCCCTGCTTGAGCCAAAGGCCAAACTGCGTGAGTATGAGGACTATGGTCAGAACTTCGAGCGCCTCGCCCTGATGGAAGAGGCCAAGAGTATGCCATTCGGAGCAGTGTTTGACTACTTCAACCTGAAGAACAACGTGCCCGTTGGTGAAGAGTACATCGCTGCTATCCAGCAGTATGAGAAGGATGTGACCTCAAAGCGTAACTAATGGAAATCGTTATAGGACTTATCATCATCGCCATCGGTGCATTCTGTCAGTCGAGCTGCTACGTGCCCATCAACAAGATCAAGGACTGGTCGTGGGAGTCGTACTGGATTATTCAGGGTGTATTCGCCTGGCTAGTGTTACCTTTCTTGGGTGCTCTGCTGGCTGTGCCGGCAGGGCATTCCCTCTTTGAGCTGTTTACTGCCGAACAGTCGTTCAACATCTGGATGACCATCTTCTTCGGTGTGCTGTGGGGAGTAGGCGGTCTGACCTTCGGTCTCTCCATGCGCTACCTTGGTGTAGCCTTAGGACAGTCGATAGCCTTGGGAACCTGTGCAGGATTAGGAACCATCATGGGACCAGTGCTGCTCAACATGTTCTTCCCAGAGCTCAATGCTTTGGAATCGTTGACATTTGCCGTGATTCTGGGCGTGGTGGTCACACTGATTGGTATTGCCATCATTGGTGTTGCAGGTTCGATGAAAGCCGCCTCGCTCTCTGAGGAGGAGAAGAAGGCAGCCGTCAAGGACTTTAACTTCCCCAAGGGACTGGCCATCGCCCTGCTCGCAGGATTTATGAGCGGCTGTTTCAATGTAGGTCTGGAATTCGGGAAAGGCATCAATTTCGGAGAACTTACCGATCCGATGTTCCGTACATTGCCAGCAACCCTGCTTGTGACATTCGGTGGATTCATCACCAATGCCATCTACTGTTTCTATCAGAACCAAGTCAACAAGACCTGGGGCGACTACAAGAAGACAGCCGTATGGGGTAATAACCTCCTGTTCTGTTTGTTGGCAGGTGCCCTCTGGTATTCACAGTTCTTCGGACTGGCATTGGGTAAGGGATTCCTGACGGAATCGCCTACACTAATGACGCTCTCGTTCTGTATTCTGATGGCACTCAATGTGGTGTTCTCAAATGTCTGGGGCATCATCTTAAAAGAGTGGAAAGGTTGTTCGCAGAAGACCATCACCGTACTCATCGTGGGTATTGTGGTCCTGGTCATCTCCTGTTTCCTTCCACAGTTGATTTAAAGGTTAAATAAGATAATACAAGTTTCTCATGTTTGGAGTTATCAGGAGTTATCAGAAGTTAACAGGCTTTCAGCAAAAGTAATGTCCGTTAACTACACGAGCCATTGGCTCGTTAACTCCATCTAACTCCCGTTAACTCCCAGCAAGCGGAGCTTGCGAAAGTTGAATAAGAAAATGAAAAGTATTTTGGAAGGCCGCGAGGAACTGAAGGCGGTCGTATATCAGATAGCAGAGGTCACCGGTTATCTCTGGCAGAAAGGCTGGGCTGAGCGCAATGGTGGTAACATCACCGTGAACGTCACCGAATATATGGATGATGAATGCAAGGCCATGAAGGCTATCTCGGAAGTAAAGCAGATCGGCATGGTACTACCCCAACTGAAGGGAAAGTATTTCTATTGCAAGGGGACAGGCAAGCGCATGCGTGACTTGGCCAAAGAGCCCATGCAGAACGGATCAATTATCCGCATCTGCGATGATTGTGCCTCATACGAAGTGATTGCCGATGAGCCTGTTGTACCAACATCAGAGCTGCCTACCCACCTGGCCCTGCAGAACTATCTGCTGGAGACAGGATCATGCTACAAGGCAACCCTGCATACCCATCCTATCGAGCTGGTGGCCATGAGCCATATCCAGCGTTTCCTGAAAGGAGATGAGATGACACGCGTGCTGTGGTCGATGATTCCCGAGACCCTGGCCTTTGCGCCTCTGGGTATCGGCATCGTGCCTTATGCCCTGCCTTCATCAGTAGCACTTGCCGAGGCCACACTCGAGCAGATCAAGACCCACGATGTTGTCATGTGGGAGAAACATGGTACTGTGGCCGTAGGACAGGACATTATGGACGCCTTCGACCAGACCGATGTACTCTGTAAGGCAGCCAACATCTATATGTGTGCCCGAGCTATGGGCAGTGAGCCTGACGGTATGACAGAGGAGCAGATGAAAGAAGTGCAGGATGTGTTCAACCTGCCGAAGAAACGTCCGTGCTGATATAAAAAAAGTGAAAAGCTTGCTCATTTAGGAAATTCTTCGTAACTTTGCAGCTAGTTATGAACAACAACCTACAAGAGCAAACAAAGTGGAGTGAGAATGTGATTTTGGTCGATGCAGACTACGTCGACAAAGTCGCATTCTCACTTATTGTTAACTTTGAAAGAATGATCGGGCGAAGGATTCCTCAGGCTGATTTCGCCAAGTGGATAGACTGCATCGCTCTCGATGGAGGCATCCGAGAAGGAGAACACGAGACACAAGTAGTGTTGGTTCATCAGAAGAACAAAACGCAGATGGAGAACTTCACCCCTGGGCACTATACGGATGAATTGGACGGCAAGGCCTTCAAGGACCATCTGGGGGAGTTTATCATCAATGCCTATCCGCTAGAGGAGATTGCCGGTGGGGAAGACTATCTCACCGATGCCCTTCAGATGATAGCGGTCCAGAGGGAGGTGAAGCGCATCATGGTCATCCCCAATGCAGAAGAAGCTCATATATATAATAAGGTACGCGAAGCGCTCAACCATCTGGATGATGATGACAAGCGGATTACCGTCTTTGCCATGCAGCCCATGCCAGGAGGCAACTTCCGACAGGAGATACTGGGATACTCGCTGATGGCAGCCTTAGGCATCAGAGCCGACGAGATCAAGACATAAGAACATAAAAACAAATAATTATGGCAAAAGTTTTAATGATTGGCGCCGGAGGCGTCGCTACGGTGGCAGCATTCAAGATAGCACAGAATGCTGATGTGTTTACCGACTTTATGATTGCCAGCCGTCGCAAGGCCAAATGCGACAAGATTGTGGAGGATATCCATCAGGCTGGTTACAAGATGGACATTAAGACAGCACAGGTGGATGCAGATGATGTAGAGCAGTTGAAGGCACTCTTCAACAGCTACAAGCCTGAGCTCGTGATCAACCTTGCCCTGCCCTATCAGGATCTGACTATCATGGATGCCTGTCTGGCCTGTGGCTGTAACTATCTCGATACAGCCAACTATGAGCCAAAGGACGAGGCGCATTTCGAATATTCATGGCAGTGGGCCTATAAAGACCGTTTCGAGCAGGCAGGACTGACTGCTATCCTTGGCTGCGGCTTCGACCCTGGCGTATCTGGTGTCTATACAGCCTATGCCGCCAAGCACCATTTCGACGAGATCCACTATCTGGACATCGTGGACTGCAATGCCGGTGACCACCACCATGCCTTCGCCACGAACTTCAATCCAGAGATCAACATCCGTGAGATTACCCAAAAAGGTCTCTACTACAAGGACGGACAGTGGATTGAGACAGAGCCACTGGAGATTCACAAGCCTCTGACCTACCCCAACATCGGTCCACGTGAGAGCTATCTGCTACACCATGAGGAACTGGAATCGCTGGTGAAGAACTATCCCACCATCAAGCAGGGACGTTTCTGGATGACCTTTGGCGAACAGTATCTGAAGCACCTCGAAGTGATTCAGAATATCGGCATGAGTCGTATAGATGAGATAGAATATGAGGCTCCTCTGGCAGATGGTTCAGGCACGGCCAAAGTAAAGATCGTTCCCCTGCAGTTCCTGAAGGCTGTACTACCCAACCCGCAGGATCTGGGTGAGAACTATGAGGGCGAGACCTCTATCGGCTGCCGCATCCGTGGTATCAAGGACGGTAAGGAGCACACCTATTATGTCTACAACAACTGCAAACACCAGGAAGCCTATAAGGAGACTGGTATGCAAGGTGTCAGCTACACGACAGGTGTACCAGCTATGATTGGAGCGATGATGTTTGTCAAGGGAATCTGGAAGAAGCCTGGTGTATGGAACGTGGAGGACTTCGATCCCGATCCATTCATGGAACAGTTGAACAAGCAAGGTCTGCCTTGGCACGAAGTGCATGATGGCGACCTCGAACTATAATTTCAAAATCTTAAATTTCTAACAGCTATGGCAAAGAAAGAAGAATCTACGGAGCAACTGACTCCGCAACAGCAGAAGTTAAAAGCCCTGCAGGCTGCAATGGCCAAAATTGAGAAGGACTACGGCAAAGGCGCCATCATGCGCATGGGCGAAGAGAAGATTGAGAATGTAGAGGTGATACCTACAGGAAGTATCGGTCTGAATGCAGCCCTGGGCGTGGGAGGCTATCCCAAGGGGCGCATCATAGAGATCTACGGACCGGAATCATCTGGTAAGACCACCTTGGCCATACATGCCATTGCAGAATGTCAGAAGGCAGGCGGTGTTGCTGCATTCATCGACGCAGAGCATGCCTTTGACCGTTTCTATGCAGAGCATCTGGGAGTGGATATCGACAACCTGTATATTTCCCAGCCAGACAATGGTGAGCAGGCGCTGGAGATTGCTGACCAACTGATCCGCTCAAGTGCCATTGATATCATCATCATCGACTCTGTGGCAGCCTTGACTCCCAAGAAGGAGATCGAGGGCGACATGGGCGACTCCGCAGTAGGTCTGCAGGCCCGCCTGATGAGTCAGGCCCTGCGCAAGCTGACCTCCACCATATCGAAGACCAAGACCACCTGTATCTTCATCAACCAGCTTCGTGAGAAGATTGGTGTGATGTTTGGCAATCCAGAGACGACGACTGGTGGTAACGCCTTGAAGTTCTATGCTTCCGTTCGTCTGGACATCCGCAAGGTGACCACTCTGAAGGATGGTGACCAGCCTATCGGCAACCAAGTTCGCGTGAAGGTGGTGAAGAACAAGGTGGCTCCTCCATTCCGCAAGGCTGAGTTTGAGATTACCTTTGGCGAGGGTATTTCGAAGATCGGTGAGATTGTTGACCTGGGTGTTGAATACGGCATCATTAAGAAGAGCGGTTCCTGGTTCAGCTATGGCGAATCGAAGCTGGCTCAAGGTCGCGATGCCACTAAGGAGTTGCTGAAAGACAATCCAGAACTCTGTGAAGAGCTGGAGAGTAAGATCATGCAGGCGATTGCTCAAGCATAAAAAAATCCCCCAACTAGACGGTTGGGGGATTTTTATGTCATTTCCACTTTAGAGTGGAGTAGCATTCTTCATTGCCTTAGCTTTCTTAGGATTCATTTTTGAACTCGGTCGCTTGGAACTTGGGCTTTTGGCAGCAGCAGGACCATCCTTAGTATAATACTTCGAAACAGAACCTGTACCATCAAAGTCGACAAACAACAGCTTGTTGTTAGAACGGTTGAAGATCCAGGTGTACTGACCGTTCTGACCATATTGGATCTTATTAGGTTCTCCAGCTGCCATCATAACCTCATCCTCTGAGAAACCGATACCTACGTGACCTTGGCGAATCATCGCACGGCTGCTCTCTGAGGTCTGAACCTTCTTGCCAGGGCCTGGAGCAAAGAGATAGCCGAAGTAGTCTTCCTGACGCTCAGCACGATGACTGTCGAGCACCATGTCAATGAAGAAGAACGTACCAAGGGTAGTGTTCTTCAGCTTAATGGTCGCCTTATCATCAGTCTTATGAGGCGTGATTGTCTCAATCTGATATTCAGCCATACGGGGGATAGCCTGCACCTTCTTCGTCACCTCGTTCAGCATTGCTGTCGGATATTTCGTGTGGATGATCCTACCCAGATAAACCTTATAATTATAGCTATTGACTGCCATAATGTCATCAACCAGTTCGAAGGAATTCTTAAAAAGATACTTCGCATTGTCGGTGACGAACTCATCATCACGCATACCGCAGTTGGTCTTGGAGATAGCCACATTCTGATAGAACTCATTGCCATCCTTATCCTCCACGATAATCTTCACAGGGAAACTGCGCGTGCCTACACCTATAGCTGTCACCTTTACCTCCATGTCCTTATCGACAATGACATCCTGGAAGCCATCGCTATCATAATCCGTATCAATACGGTAGAACTGGGTCTTGGTGTATAATGTCTTTCCCATCAACTTATCCCTGGCAATGTCGACATCACCAAGGTAAGCCAGCGTTGGCACACCAGTCTTTGAATAGCAATAATCATCAAAGGAACCAGAGGGAATCTCATAATAGTAATTTTTGCCATTGTCCTGACAGACAAAGTTAACACGTGCATGACCATCCGGGCCTTCTGTATGCCCTTTGTAGATCATAATCTTATGCTTCAATGGCATACTGCTCACCTCTTTGCCTGTGGAGGCATCAGTAAATGTCTTCACCACCAGGTCGTATTTTTCTGGCAGCACCATAAACTTCATACCCTCCTCCCAGTCGCACAGACTGTAAAACTTGAAGTTCTGCCCGATGAAGTCCGCTGCTGTTTGCTCCTGTTGCATGAGGGCTTCTAAGTCGGCGCCCACTTCAGGCGTTACACCCTTCTTAACATTGCGAGTCTTCACAATATAGGAATTCTCCTGTGCTGAGACTACCAAAAAGACAAGCGCCATCAAGGCCGTTAAAATCACTTTTTTCATGACTACCGATAGTTTTATTTTAGAATTCTGACTGCAAAGATAAAGTAATTCCAGCGAAACTCCAAATAATTTATGCCAAAATGACGTAACAAAAAACATTTTTATCAAAAAACGACATTTTGGCACATGCTTTGCTATTCATTTCGTGGATTTTTATCCAATTAAATAGATTATAAATTAATAAAAGTATAAGAATTATGGGAAAGATTATTGGAATTGACTTAGGAACTACAAACAGCTGCGTTGCCGTATTCGAGGGTAACGAGCCAGTAGTAATTGCCAACAGCGAGGGTAAGCGTACAACACCTTCTGTAGTTGGTTTTGTTGATAACGGTGAGCGTAAGATCGGTGATCCTGCCAAGCGTCAGGCTATCACGAATCCTAAGAACACTGTTTACTCTATCAAGCGTTTCATGGGTGAGAATTGGCAGCAGACTGAGAAGGAAATCGCTCGCGTACCTTATTCAGTAGTTAATGAGGGCGGTTATCCCCGTGTAGATATCAACGGTCGCAAATACACACCGCAGGAGATCTCTGCAATGATTCTTCAGAAGATGAAGAAGACTGCCGAGGACTACCTCGGACAGGAGGTAACAGAGGCTGTTATCACCGTACCGGCTTACTTCTCTGACTCTCAGCGTCAGGCTACCAAAGAGGCTGGCCAGATTGCAGGTCTTGATGTGAAGCGTATTGTCAACGAGCCTACAGCCGCCGCTTTGGCATACGGTGTTGACAAGGCCAACAAGGATATGAAGATTGCCGTATTCGACCTCGGTGGTGGTACGTTCGATATCTCTATCCTGGAGTTCGGTGGTGGTGTGTTCGAGGTACTCTCTACCAATGGTGACACACACCTGGGTGGTGATGACTTCGACCAGGTAATCATCGACTGGCTGGTACAGGAGTTCAAGAACGATGAGGGTGCCGATCTGAAGAGCGATCCAATGGCTATGCAGCGTCTGAAGGAGGCTGCTGAGAAGGCAAAGATCGAGCTGTCATCTTCGACAAGCACAGAGATCAACCTGCCTTACATTATGCCTGTAGGCGGTGTACCTAAGCACTTGGTAAAGACACTGACCCGTGCTAAGTTCGAGCAGCTGGCTCACGACCTGATCCAGGCTTGTCTGGCACCATGTCAGAAGGCTATCGCTGATGCACACCTGACAACTGCCGATATCGACGAGGTAATCCTCGTAGGTGGTTCAAGCCGTATCCCTGCCGTTCAGACATTGGTTAAGAACTACTTCGGCAAGGAGCCTTCAAAGGGCGTTAACCCCGATGAGGTGGTAGCCGTAGGCGCATCTATCCAGGGTGCCATCCTGAACAAGGAAGGTGGCGTAGGCGATATCGTACTGCTCGATGTGACACCTCTGACACTGGGTATCGAGACCATGGGTGGTGTGATGACCAAACTGATCGAGGCCAACTCGACCATTCCTTGCAAGAAGAGCGAGACATTCTCTACCGCAGCTGATAATCAGACCGAGGTAACCATCCACGTTCTGCAGGGTGAGCGTCCAATGGCAGCTCAGAACAAGAGTATCGGACAGTTCAACCTAACAGGTATTGCTCCTGCTCGTCGTGGTATTCCTCAGATTGAGGTAACCTTCGACATCGATGCCAACGGTATTCTGAAGGTATCTGCCAAGGATAAGGCTACTGGCAAGGAGCAGGCCATCCGTATCGAGGCTTCGTCTGGTCTGTCTCAGGACGAGATCAACCGCATGAAGGCTGAGGCTGAGCAGAATGCAGAGAATGATAAGAAGGAGCGCGAGCGCGTAGACAAGCTGAACCAGGCTGACTCTATGATCTTCCAGACAGAGAACCAGCTGAAGGAGATCGGCGACAAGATCCCAGCACAGCACAAGCCAGCCATCGAGCAGGCCCTGCAGCAGCTGAAGGATGCCCACAAGTCAGGCGACATCGCTGCCATCGACACAGCTATCGCAGCCCTGAACAATGCTTGGCAGACTGCATCACAGCAGATGTACCAGCAGGGACAGGCAGGCCAGCCTAGCGGTGATCAGTTCAACGGCGGTCAGCAGCAGCAGACTCAGCAGAATGCCGGCCAGAAGCCCGAGGACATCCAGGATGCCGACTTCGAGGAGGTGAAGTAAGTTATTAACTATATAAAGGAAGAGGTGCAGATTCATCGTCTGCACCTCTTTTTTATTTCGTTGCAATCCAAACTTTATGCGAATGACTTCCGCGAGTGGTGATGCCAGAATCAGCATCTGCCACCAGTCGCTTGAGGTCATTCGAGGCTGCTGCTCTGGACTGCTCAGTTGCCAGAGCATAGTCCGTAAGTGTCATGTAGCCATACTTTTCGATAATGGTCTTGGCCTTTGCCATACGCTCTTCACGACTGTACTTGCACTTCTTTGGAACGACCACATCTGTACTGACGCGGTCGAATGTCGTTTGCTTGTTCATCTCCTTCAGCAACTCTGCATCAGGTTTGAAATTGATGCCCTTAATACAAACATGCCTGTATTTCGTTTTGGGGTCCTCGCCATCCTGCTTCTGTGAAATGTCTTTTTCCGAAGGTGTAGAGGTATCGAACCCTAAGGACAGAGAGAATACCCCCAGCCCGTCGATCTTGATACTATGCCCCAAAGGCATCCAACTCTGCATCGTCGATACCAGCGCATCAAAGACAGCCCGGATCAGTCCGTCGCTAATGTTTCCTGCGTAGGGACGCATGTGTTTGATAACAGTCTCATAGTCGTGCAGCGAGTAGGTCTGCATCTTTGGGAAAACCACTTTCTTGCCCTCACTCATCTCCTCCGGAAGTTCCTGTAATACGAAATTTGCCATATCTATTCTGTTTTTTGATGATTATTCTACTTTTTTTCTTTTCTATTCTATAGATTTTATATTCATGTTCCTGAAACTCACGTTCAACGCCTTTGAATATATGTTCATGGTCGACAAACTTATGTTCAACGTCTGTAAACATAACTTCTCGCGTTGCAAAGATACATCTTTCTTTTGATTCTACCAAATAAAACTACTGTAATTCATCAAATAAAACAATTGGTTTCATATAAAATCTGGAATTTCTATTGTTTTTTGTGCGAAAGCAGTTTTATTCTTCTATTTTTTTGTAAATTTGCACCATAATAAATAAGTATACAAGTTATATGAGCAACAAAGAACCTGGCTACGTTTACATACTGACAAACCCCAGCTTTCGCGAGGATTGGGTGAAGATCGGCAAGAGCTCACGTCCTGTGGATGTGAGAAGCAAGGAACTGGATAATACAGCCGTTCCCTTGCCCTTCGAAATATTCGCCACGATGAAGACCACAAAATATAAATGATTAATAAGAAAGATGGATTTCAAGGCGAGCGTTCCGTGGTACTGCCACCAGTGCTGGTTGAGCGACAAGAAAACGACGCGCTGACATCAAGCCTGTTCGTTACCGACATCGGGTTCTATCCCCTTGCCGAGCATCACCATCGCATCCGCCATCAAGCCATCGACCAGTATGTACTCATCTACTGCGTCGAGGGCTCAGGCTACTACGTGCTCGACGGGAAGCGCCATGAGGTCAGGAAAAACCAATATTTCATCCTTCCGGCAGGCAAGCCCCATGAGTATGGCACCACCGAAGGCGACCAGTGGACCATCTACTGGCTGCATTTCCGCGGCAACCACGCCCATATCTATGCCGAGGGAGCCACACTGCCACAAGACATCAACATCGCCGTCAACTCGCGCATCAAGGAGCGCATCGACATCTTCGAAGAGATACTCTCAACCCTCTACCGGGGCACCGACATG
>ONKL01000109.1 GCA_900318395.1 uncultured Prevotella sp. | reverse complement strand
TACATCAAGGATGGTCAGGTTAGTAGCAGACAAGTCCGTCCTTTTGAGCCTACTATTACATCGGTCTATTAAGGCTTCGCATTCATCGACGGCTCTCTTTGACACTATCTGATACCGTGAGTTTACCTCATTGTTGGCTACTGTAAGCGGTGTGGCTATATCCCTGCTTTGGCCTCGGAAAGCCACGTTGAAGCAGATGCCCAGCTTGCCGTCCTCATGCTTCAGCAGAGGATCGACATAGTATCTGAACGTGACCGTGTCCTCATGTACCGAAGTAAGGAAGTCACCCTCCGTTCCACCCAGCTCCTTCAGACGGCTGTTCGACATCAGATGATACTCGAACACGTAGTTGATCAGACGGAAGTTCGCATCGTTGATACGCGAGAAGTCCTGCCGGATATACATGTTCGTTACAGTGAACACCTGCACTTTGTGGTTCAGCATCTCATGTATCGTGAACTTGTCTATGCCAGCTTCAACCTTCTCGCCTACGATTTTCAATCCCCTGTTGACTGTCTGGTTGAAAGTCGTCGGATCCTTGTACATGTAGTTGAAGCAGAACACATAGTTCTTCTTTTTGTGCCTGGTACACCGATATTTCTTGATGAGAGGCAATAACAGAGGATGCGGACTGATGACAATGCGGGCGTGGTCAGGTCTTCTGTCCTTCGTTTTGGCACGGTCATAAGTGATGTTGCCCCGTTCGTCCCACTTGCAATTAAGCAGGTCTATCGTGTTAGTACCCATCAGCATAAAGGAGATGGTGAACACGTCACGGGCGAGGTCGGCGACAGCCCTTCCCTCGGTATCGTCGGGAAGATTAGCTATGGCGCGGATAATATCCACAGGCAGAGCACGTTTCTCCGTCTGGATTTCTACATGAGGTGGATGATAGAACTCCAAAGTCCTCTTGATAACCTTGTTCTCCTCACGTCCCTCGTTATAACGCTGCTTTGCCGAGTTGAACATACGCTTGATGACCTGCGGATAGACACTGCGAGCAGTCTTCTTGTCACCAAGCCACTTCTCGAAACTCCTCATAAAGACCTTGCTGATGTCATTACACATATAGCTGTCACGACCGACGAACTTGATGAAAGCATTCAAGGCCACAAGATGGTTCCGGCTGCATTTCTGGTCTTCATGCTCCTTGATCCATTCACGTCCATACTGGATAATGTCAATGCTGACATCACCGACACCGACGATGTAATTGACTACCGCATCGATGTTCATGTCATACTGGTCCAACTCCAGCTGCTTCAACTTGGCATTGAAGTCTTTCAGAAGAGCCTTGACCTTCCGCTTCACCAGCTCATTGCGGATAGTCCACTTCTTGGTCATTTCCGTCTTGGAAACATAGATGCCTGTCTCAATCAGCCTTTTCTCATGGTGGTGATACAGGCGTATGCCAACCTCACAGGTTCCCTTCCTGCTGATGGCAGTCTTTGAAACTTCAACTTTTAGTGTAGCCATAATCGTTGTTATGAAATTAACTATTACTTTCGCGCGTACATATATTATATACTGTCTATGACAATAGCTTGTTGACCAAGTCGTTGATGTCATACTGAGCCGCTTTCAAGTCAAGCCTGCTGATACGCTCCTTACAGGAATTGACAAGAGCCTCGCAACGTTTTACAAGATATTCGTTGGTGAGCTGGCCATCCTCAGAAACATCATTCTCCGAAACGAATATCGATGTTCCGATAAGCTTGCTCTGCCCCTTGTATGCGACCTTGATCTCCACATTCCATGACTTTCTGGTGTTGATGTCCTGTGGAGTCAGCTGCCAAGTGATGTCCACAACCGTATCAACAACATTCGTCAGGAAGTCGCCAGTCAACAAGGCACCACCTTGATGCTTGTCCTGATGAGTACCTGACTTTTCCTTTTCCATGTCATTGAAGACAAAGTCAATGAGCTTGAAGTTAGCCTCATTAATTTTGCGGAAGTCCTTCTTGATATAGATATCCGTTATCTTGTACACAGGCAGCTGATGATTCAGCATGTCGTGTATGGTCATCTTGTCAATATCGGTTTCATTGAAGGCAATGGTCGCCATCGTATGTCTTGCGGCATAAAAAGTGAGACCTTCCTCGTCAATCTCCTTTCCAACCTCCTTCATGCCTCGGTTCAGGTTATAGCTGAAATCGGCAGGATTTCTGTACATCCGGTTGAAACGGAACACATACCTTTCCTTTTTGTCCAATACAGACGCATATTTCTTGATAAGAGGCATGAGCAGCGGATGCGGCTTGATGACGATGCGGGCATGGTCAGGTCGCCTGTCCTTTGTCTTGGCACGGTCATAGGTAATGTTTCCCTCGCCATCCCATTTGCATGAGAAGATATCAATGCTGTTGGCACCCATCATCATGAATGAGATAAGGAATACGTCTCGAGCCACATTGCGGCTTGAATTCGAGCGCTCCTCATCAGGGATGGCAGCCAAAGCCCTCAGATGCTCCAGGGAAATGGCACGTTTCTCCGTACATACATGAACAGGAGGGTCGAAGAACTCCAGTGAGCGTTTGATGATCTCTTCACCGTCGAGGTTGTCATTGTAGGTCTCGCGGGCCTCATTGAATACGCGCTTGATACATATACAGTAGAGGTTGGCCGCACGATGCCTGTCACCAAGCCAGCGTACATAGGCCTCCATCAGTCGTACCGTAATCTCATTGCAGTCGATAACCTTACGTCCCATGAACTTGATGAAGGAGTTGAGGGCAGTCTTGTAGTTACCCATACCCTTGATTTCATCCTCATGAGTCTTTATCCACTTCTGGTAATAGTCCACGAAGTCGACAAAAGTAGGCTTGACGATGTCTTTGCGTGTGATTCTCCTTACAAGTTCATCGGCAGTCATGTCGTTGAACTCCAAGTTCTCCTCCTCGATACGTTTACGGTAGATGCGGAGGATGTCCTCACATTTCTCCTTCTTCTGAAAGTTCTTGATCTTGAAAGACGAGGTCAGCTCGTCACGGGTGACAAACACCGTAGTAGGGATGTATTTCATCACCCTCTTGTGCGTGACCCTGATAACGACGTTCCACGTCTTGTCCTTTCTCATGTTGTGCTTCAGCACCTCATACTTTAATGTAGCCATATAAGTCAATTTTATAGCGGATTTACCCGCTGAATTTTTTAATTTTCTGCAAATTTACCTTTTCAGGGCCTGAGAGCCGAATTTTGGCGAAAATCGACCATTTTACAAGTAACCATATATGGGAACAAGTAAAAACGCACCAATCCTACAATTCTGTAAGGAAAGATTACTTTTTATGTCCCAAATGCCCCTAAAACGGCCATTTTCGCTATGGCGCAGAGCATCCCCTGTCGGAGTTTTTGTCGTTAATGTTTTTTAACGCCCAACTTCGAAGTAAAACATGCCAAAATGACCAGAAAACCGGGTAAAAACCCCTTCAAATTTCATCAGACTTTTTGGGTTTACTTTTAACCACATGTCTTTACTTTCATTTGTCTGTATTTCAGCTTCTTACGCGGATTTGTCACTAAGCAAAAATTTTTTTTCTCGCCATTTATCTCCCGACAAAACGAGAAAATCACATTTAGATTTCCCAACCAACAAGATCGATGCGAAGGTGATGGGATCGAGACTGGCCAATCTTCTGAACTGTCTCCTTGAAAACTACGATCATGAATCTTATGAACTCCAGATAGCCCAGATATTGGGTGAGCAAAATGAGAGTCTGCAGCATTTGTACTATAAGATAAAGAAAATGCAGTTTGCAAATGCCTCTAAGCAAGGCGATACCATTACTATCTTAATGCATGTGTGGCCAGACAAGAACAAAGCTGATGTGAGTCAAGCTGATATGATGTTCCGATTCGTAGATGGAGTCTCCGATGATCAAGCCACAAACGCCCTCTTTTCCTATATGAGTCGTTATGTAGATGCACAAGAGGCGTCCTATCAGCAGGAAGGCGGAACACCAGTAAACTCGAAAGCGATGGTATCAAATTCACTTTGGAGAAACTGGTTCCTGCAATTAGGCGTGGATATGTCGCTGCAGAATCCCTACGGCTGTAACTTTGCACATGTATTCCCTAACGGAAAGTCGTTCGGCATAGATGGAGCATTAGGAAAGTGGTTTACGCCAGCATTCGGAGGCAGAGGAAAACTGAACCTGGAAAATGCGTTCCTCCAGAGCGACCATGCCGAGTGGGTGAAGATGTTCGATAAGGGATATCTCACATTGACTGGGGATTTCCTGATAGACCTTCACAATTTCTTTGGAGATTATAAGCCTGACAGGACGTGGACCCTGACCCTGTATCCACGGGCTGGTGCATTTATTGATTTAGGTACGGGAAAGGGTTCTCCTATAATAGGTTTAGGTATTGGGAATACGTTCCGGTTGAACAACAAGTGGAGCATCTATGCTGACATTGCATATAATGCGGTTACGAGTGTGAATGGTGTCGGGACAGATACGGGGTCTGGGAGCAACGGCTATTTCACCATAGATGTCGGTATGCAACTGAATCTGGGTAAGCAGGGCTTCCATCGGGTGTCTGAACGTGATAAGCATGATAAGAATGCGGTGGTGTTGAATCCGTTCTGGGATAACTGGTTCGTGCAGGCAGGCTTAGGCATGTCGCTGATTAATGCGTATGGCGAAAATTTCATGGATGTATTCCCGAATGGTAAGACCTTTGGCGTCAATCTGGGTTTTGGAAAGTGGTTTACACCCGAATTTGGACTTCGTGTCGGGTTTAACTGGCAGAATGGCATCATAGGTAATAACCATTTAGGATGGCTGGATCTCCCTGGTCAACCTGGCAGCAATCACAAAGGCGGTGGCTATATTGCAGGCTATGCGGATGTGTTGCTAAATCTGCATAACTTGTTTGGCGGATATGATAAGAATCGCTTTTGGAATGCGATGGTATTTCCGAGGGCAGGACTGGACAGCAATCTGGAACATTCGACCGGCTCGCCATTGGTGGGACTTGGCACAGAGCATACGTTTAGGCTGAGTGATCGTGTGAAACTGTTCGCGGATCTGGCCTATCAGTTTACTTCCTCAGAGTTTAGAGTGGGGAATGAAATTGAAAATTCCACCAGTAGTGGCAGCAACGGCTGGTTCGACCTGAATGTTGGAGTTCAATATGAACTGGGGCAGGTCGTAGGTTGGGATAAGCCGGGAGAGAGGCGTACTTCATCTGTTGTAGCCTCAAGTCACAACTGGCCAAGGTTCATCGTGAATACAGGCGCATCGGTAGTGGTGGCCTATGGCGTAAAGGCTGTGCTGAAGAAGGTCGTAAAAGAAGAGCGGCCCGACCACTCAGACAACAAGTCGTTCCCCTCTGGCCATGCCTCGATGGCGTTTGCAGCAGCCAGATCGATTGATAAGGAGTTCAGAAAAGACTGTATCTGGATCCCCATTGCAGGCTATGCGGCGGCTACAGCTATAGGCGTAGAGCGTGTGGTCAACAAACACCACCACTGGTATGATGTGGTAGCAGGAGCAGGTATTGGCTTTGGCTCTGCAGAACTGACATGGTGGCTCAGTGACTTGATGTTTGGCAAAGGTCGTAACGTAGCTGTCGGCAGCAGTGGCAATACCCTCGACGTAACCTACAGTTTTTAATCTGTTCTTCTGCCTTATATTATGTCCTTCTGTTCTTTTTATCTAAATAATCGTTAATCTGTTATTCTGTCTTAATAGGTTACTCTGTCTAGATATTTTATGTTCTTTTGTTCTTTTTATCTAAAAATAAACTCCCCAGCCTTTGGGTAAGGCCGGGGAGTGACGGTTACTCATTGTAACCAAGCTCATTGAAGTAGTCCCGATACTCCTGACAGTCGAAGCTGGGACAATCCTTGTGAACACCTTC
>ONKL01000016.1 GCA_900318395.1 uncultured Prevotella sp. | reverse complement strand
CTGTCTGCTCGAACAGTTGCTCGAAGGCAAGAAGGTGCAGTTCGGCGACCTCGGAACCTTCTACCTCTCAGTGAAGGGTACCGGTGTCGACAATGAGGAAGACTACAACATCGGCGTCTGCATCAACGGTCTCTTCCTGCGTTTCGCTCCGAACCGTCAGGACGTGAACGACCTGTCGTCGAAGACCCTGAAGAAGAAGGCAACCCTCGTGAACGTGAAGGATCTCATCGAGTCGAAGGCGAAGAAGCCTGCTGATGGCGAGGATCAGGGAGGCACTGACGGTGGCAGCACCACTGGTGGCAACGACAACCAGGGCGACGGTCCGGTGAACGATGATGCCGGTGACGGACCTGTGAATCCTTAACCATTAGGGGAGGGGCGGGTGCGGGTGACGTCCGGGGTGATGCCAGGGCCAAACAGATGACTACGACGTCATGACATTGCCAAATCACGGCCTTGAAGGCAGCCTGCGCACCCGTCCCCCTCATGTTTAATGTTTAATCTTTAATGCTTAAATTATGGTAAGAATCAATTGGACAAAAACGTGGAAGATACTGAAGTTTCTAGGAACCGTTTTCACCACTATTGCAGGCACGCTCGCCGTACAGAGCTGCGGCGCAAACATGTTCTAGAAAAAACGATAAAGTATGAGTAGGATCATCACACTGATTGTTGTACATTGTTCTGCGAGCCGTTGCAACCAGCGGTACACGGTCGAGATGCTCAGGAAGGATCACAACGCGCGCTTCCATAACCAGGGTGTAGGCTATCACTACTACATCGAGCGTGACGGACAGCTCTATCCGACGCGCCGTGAAGACCAGGTCGGCATTCATGCCCGTCTCTCTCACCTGGCCAACTAACTCCATCAAGCGACTGGAAATGACATCGGTTCATTTCCAGTCGCTTTTCTATATCAAAAAAATCAAGTTCTGAGTGTGAAGACGAAGCTGGAGCCATCGTGATAATGTGGGTCGAGAATCAGGTCGCCGCCGAGCAACTTTGCCGTGCGCTTGCTCAGGGGCAGTCCCAGTCCCACGCCCTCGGTAAAGTCGTCGATCTTCGAGAATTGCGTGAAGATCTGATGCCGGTCTTCTTCTGCTATGCCGATACCCGTGTCGCTGACGGTCATCTTCACGGTGTGCGCATCTGGTTGGCTGCAGGTCAGCGTGATGGTCCCTTGCTGCGTGAATTTGTTGGCGTTGTCGAGCAATTCAGTGAGGACTGCTCTCACCTTATCTTCGTCGGAGTTGATGGTGAAGGTGTCGGGTAGGGTGGTCTCGAAACTGAGTTTCACCAAGTGCGGACTGGTCAGTCTGATCGAGTTGACGATGTCGCGGCACAGGCTGTTACAGCAGAATTCATGCTTCTTGATGGCCTTCTCGTCGTCGCTGGCCGAGGCGGCTACCAGCATTCTGGAGATGCGGACGAACTTCCTGGTGTTGTCTTGCATCATGTGGATGATATTGCTGGTCTCGTCGGCGGGCAGTTCGTGGTAGTTCTCGTTGAGCACTTGCGCAAAGCCGCCGATGATGTTCAGTGGCGTACGTATCTGGTGCATCATGTCCTGCAGGAAGGCCGTCTTTTTCTTCTTGGCGATGATCGCCTGCTCGTTGGCCTTCTGCAGCTCCTGGTTGCGCTTCTCCATCTCAGTGTTGATGAGTTGGATATTGTCCACATAGGCCTTGAGCGACTGCTGCATTTCCACGAAGCTGTTCTGCAACTGTCCGATGGTATCTTTGCGCGTGGTCTGCGGCAACTGGTCGTCAAACCTGCCCTCGGCGATGCCGTGTGCCTGCTGTGCCAATAATTGCAGCGGAAGAACCCTACGCCTCACGGCCTGATAACAGAAGATCAGGATGACCAGCAGTCCGATCATGATGATGGCCCAAACGGTATAGAGCAGGCGGTAATAGCCGTTGAAGACATCGCTTTCAGGACAGACGATGCCCATGCTCCATCCGGCATTTCCGATGGGGCGGTAGAAGATGTAGGCGTTTTGGCCGTCGACGATGAGCTGCTGTACGCCGCTCTTCCCTGCAATCATCTCTTTGCCCAGATGCACCACATCGTTGATCGCTTTCGGGTCAGGATCCGAGAAGATGCTCTGGTGTATCAGCTTGGCTGTATCAGGATGGACGAGATACTTGCCGTCGGTGCCGATCATGATGCTCGAGGAGTTGGGGTAGGGTGACACAGCCGTCACGGCCTGCGAGAGCCATTTCTGCTGCAGGTCGATGGCTACTACGCCGATAAACTGCTTGTTGCGGTCGTAGATTGGTCGGCAGAACGATGTGATGATCTCCTTTTTGTATTTTGCCTTCGGATTGGTGTTGAGAAATGGATCCATCCAGCAGCCCTTCTGCAGTTCCTTGGGCTTCTGATACCAATCGAGTTCGAAATACTGGAACTCGTCGCTACCATACTGTGCCGTCATGATCGAGTCGCCGCTGCGCACGGAGTAGATCGAGAAGTATTTCCCGTAGCTCTTGAAGAAATAGGGCTCCATGGAGATCGAGCAGCTGTAGAAGTGCCGGTTGTTCTCAAGAATTTTCCTTGTGTCAGAGATGATCGAGTCGGGATCCGTGTAGCTTGATATATACCAGACCATGTCGTTGGTGGTCGTTTCCACCTCGCCCATGATGTCGTTGATGCGCAGGGCTGTGTTGTCGAGAATCTGCGTGGCTCTCGACACAGCTTCTTTCCTGATGTGATTCTTCGTGACATCAAAAAGGAAGTTGATGAGGATGGTGAAGATGACCGCCACGATCAGCACGATCGAAAGTCCCAGCTTGACTGAGAGCCGCCTAGTCATATATAGTGGCATCCTTCTCATAGGTCAGCGCTGTTTGTATGGTTGGTGTGATTCGTGCTCTGCGAGGTGACCAGCATCTGGCCAATCAGATCAGTCACCACCTCAGTGTTCGAGGTGATATCGGCTAGCAAAGCCTCTGTCTCTTCTTTCGAAATGTCCTGATACTGACTGCATAGCCGCTCGGCAGCTGCGCCGATGGCGTTCACGGGCTGCATGAATTTCTCGGTGGTCTGACTGAGGAATGCCGCCTTGGTGCGCTCGTCTTCACGTCCGCGCTCATAGGCTGACTGCAGTTCCGTGTTCTGCTGCTTCAGCGTGTCAGTCTTCAGGTGGATCTCGTCGATGTGGCTCTTCAAGGCCTTCTGCATCTTCGCAAAGCTGAGTTGCAGCTCTCCGATCTCGTCTTTCCTTCCCATATAGGGGATGGGCTTGTCAAACTGGTTGTGCGACATGTGTCTGACTGTTTCCGACAGCAGGTCGAGCGATTTCAGGTTGCCGTCGATGAGTTTCCTGCACACGAAGAGCAGGAGCAGCAGTGCGACCAGGGCTCCGATGACGGCGGTAGTCAGCAGACGGTAGAAGCCTCCCAGCATCTTGTGGTCAGGGCAGATGATGGCGATGCCCCAGTTCTCATTCCTCAGGACTCTGTAGAACACGTGGGAAGCCTCTCCACCTATCTGCATCGCCTTGTATCCGCTCTCGTCGAGCACGTATCGCCCTCCCTTTCCCTGAAGGAAGCAACTGGCATAGGGCAGTTCGTTGGTAATGTCCTTTGCGAGTTCGTTCCAGTCGATATGGATGTCGAAGTTCAGTGTCGTCGTCGGGTGCCCGGCTTTGTTGAAGATGGGCAGCTGGTAGGTCATCTTCATCCGTCGCAGCCCCACGCTGTCGGCAGGATTGTCGAGTGTAGGTTCATACCAGCGTGTCGTGCTCTTCAGCACAGTCTCCTGGGTGGTGGTCACGTAGCAGCTGTCGATCCAGGGATTGGCAGCCATCACGTTCCGGCACAGTGCTGCAATGGAGTCTGGTGTGGCCATGTGCTCCACGACCATCCATCTCGTGGTATTCGCCGTCAGTTCGGTCTGCAGCATTTCGTGATCCGCCTGCAGGGCTGTGTTCTCCAGCGTCTGCATGATCTTTTCCAGCGATTCGTCTGTATCAACCGACATCGTGAAACGGAAGAACACTGTCAGTGCAACCACGAAGATGGCTGTCACTAACCCTGTTACCCACAGACTAAGTCGGGCTGAAAACGAGTGGCGGATATATTGTAGGTTCATGAAAGCCAGTTTTACGTATTTGTTGGTGCAAAAATACAACTTTTTTTATTAATAATGCTATTCACAGGCCAAAAATTGTGAAATAGACGCGAAACATCATCTGCAAATCGTTGATACTTATCAATTATTTTACTATGAAATTGAATTTTCTTGCATGCAAAATGGTGCTGTGTGCGAAAACAATCGTAATTTTGCACCCGATATGAATAAAAAGTGTATGATAGCGCTTTGAATTGTATAACGTATTAAAAATAGAAAGAAAGATGAAAAAACTAATGATGATTGCCGCTATGATGGTGGCTACGCTGAGTGCAAGTGCTCAGGAGGTTGAGGTTGGCCAGTTCTATCTCAAGCCAATGGTTGGTGCTACGATGACCACCCTTACAAAAGTTGATAACAGCAAGATGAAGGTGGGTCTCCTCGGTGGTGCCGAGGTGGGCGTCAAGGTTGCTGAGCCCTTCGACGTAACTGCAGGTTTGCTCTTCATGATGCAGGGTACCAAGGGTAAGGATTCTGAGTATACGAAGAATGCCTCTACAACGCTGACTTATCTGAACGTGCCCATCATGGCCAATGTATATGTACTGCCTGGCTTGGCTCTCAAGGCTGGTATTCAGCCTGGATTCCTGCTCACTTCTAAGACAAAGTGGTCTGACAATGAATCTGGCAAATGGGTTGATTACGACACTACAAGCAAGGATCATCTGAACAAGTTCGACCTGTCTATTCCTATGGGTATCTCTTACGAGTTCTCTAACTTCATCATCGATGCCCGTTACAACCTCGGTCTGACGAAAGTTCCCAAGGATGGTGATAGTTCAAAGAACAGCGTGATTATGCTGACCGTCGGTTACAAGATTCCGTTCTAATCCAGCAGGATTATCTATCGAAAAACTATAAGAAAGGCGTCGCTCCCTCAGGGGCGGCGCCTTTTACTATGCGGGGATTTCTCCTGCTTAGCCTCTTGCCATCATAGTGTACTAGCACTTTCATCTTTAATGTTTAATCTTCAATACCCCAATCCGATATAGCTGTGAGCGGGGAGCTGGAGGTCGAAGACCGTAGCGCCATCGGGATAGCCGAAGAACAGATTACGACCCCACATGGGGCGAGCCTGAGGCAGAGTAGCCGGCTTCAGCTGGTCGCCTGTGATGAGGTTGCGCAGGCTGCCGACCTTCTCATTGATGACGACACGCAGGGTGACAGCCTCGTCGTTGAAATTCTCGACCACCAGGGTCTTGTTGTCATAGGGGAAGAGAGCCACCTTCGACGGACCTTCGATATAGGCACCTACATCCTTGCTCATGGCGCGACGGATCACGTTGAGTGCCCTGGCGGGATAGTCGTAGAGGTTGCCGAAATCATCGGGGATCGTGAGCACAAAGAGCATGCCCTTCGAATAAGTGTCGCGCAGCAGGATGGGGTAGCCGGAGACACCACCATTGAGTGGACGACCTGCACTGACCACCTCCCAAGCATCGTTGGTGAAGTATTTCACCTGTGGGATGATGAACTCGCGCTCAGACTTGCCGAACCAGCCGAAGTCGTTGACGATAGCTTTCAGGTCGCCGCAGTAGAGTTCGCACACATCGGCCAACTTATCCTTGATGGCCTTCAGCAGACCCGTGGTGACGATGACGTCGCCGCCCTTCCTGAGCTGACCCTTGATCTTCTCTACGATATCGGGATCCTTGGCAGCCTGCTGAGTGAGCAGGATCTGCTGGCGCTCCTGCCACTGGGGGTACATATCCATCGGCAGTCCGATCATGCCGAGGTAGTTCTGCAGGAAGTCCTCGCCTGAAGAGTGGTAAGGCTTGTAGGATGCCAGTCCGATGGGTTTGCCTAACTGTCCGATGAGCTGATCGGTCTGGTGCAGGGTGACGTTGGCAAAGCGTGCCATCGTCGTGGGGGTGATGGTCTTGCCGTCCTTGGTGAAGGGAGCCGTCATCTCGTCGTAATTGAAGCTGACGCCTGCTGCCTGCCACTTCGCACGCATCAGCGGGGTGATCTTCACCTCAACCAGCTGCATGTAGTTCCAGAGGATGATCTCGGGTGTCTTCGAGAGCATCGTGAGATGGAGCTGTTCGGCATAGCGATCCATGCTCATGTGGATGCCACCTGCATCGACCCATCCGCCTCCATTCTTGCCAGGGGCGATGTTGTCGAAGTAGCGCACGACGTTGTAGCTCAGATAGTTCTGCAGGTGTTGAGCCGAACCCGGGTCGCGGGTCTCGGTACCTGTCCAGAGACCATCGAAATAGAGGGGCTCTTCCTCGAGGTTGAATCCGAGTCCGTGGAAATGGTCGTACCAGTTGGGATATTTGATGATGACCTTCACCTTTGGATTGACCGCCTTGGCAGGATTCACCACGAGTTCGCGCCCAGCATCAGCCATGAGTCTGAGTCGGTACTCCGTCCAGCTCTTGCCGCTCTTCTCCTTCGCGGCAATCTCATCATCGTTTTTCAGATCGATGAAGAAAAAGTCGTCGAGGATGAAATCGTCGAAGTGCTTGGCGGTGTATTCCGCAATCTCCTTGACCTGCTGACGCTCGTTCTCACGGGCATAGCTGTAGGTCTCGAAGTCAGTGGGCTCTGAGCGGGTGTAGGTGATGCCGCCGCCTACCTCCAGTCCTTTCTGCAGAAAGAACTTCTTCACCTTCAGAAGAGTCTTCTCGGGTACGATGAAAGCATCGCGATGAGTCTCGAGGTAAATCTTGTCGAGGTCTACCTGTGAGCTCACGGTCTCCCATGTATCCTTGAGGAACTTGTCATCGTCCATCCTGGCGATGTCCTGTGCCCGGATGTAGGTAGAAACTTTGAAATTCTTAAACATAGCTTTTGACTTTGCCTGTGCAGGCAGCACAGCCAAGACGGCCATTGCTGCCAAAGCGATTTGGGTGAAACACTTCATTTTCATAATGGATCATTCAAGATGTTGGTTATTGATTTTGTCTGTTGCTTAGTCCATAGGGTAATGTACGCCCCACTTCTGGCGCAGGGTGTCCATCAGTTGCATGATGTAGAGCGTCTCCTCATGAGGCATCTCGCGCGGTTCCAACAGTCCGTCGATGAGTGCCTGCCTACAGGCGAGGAACTGGTATTCGTAGCCCGTAATCTGCTGAGGCACGTGGATATCCTCTACAAACTCGCGGTCGTGGGTGTTGACCGTGATCTTCTGTGGGTTGTTGACATTGTCGATGATAAGGTTGCCGTCGGTACCGGCAATGACACCGATATTATCGCCCACGCATGAAGCACTCGACTGCAGATTGCAGAGCATACCGTCGGCCAGTATCAGGGTCATGGCATTCGTCAGGTCCATCCCTGTAGCACTCTTGACGCACTGCCCCTCCATGCTCACGATATCGGCAGGGCAGAACATACGGGCAAAGTTCAGGCAGTAGACACCCAGATCGAGTAGGGCTCCACCACAGAGATCAGCCCTCATGATGCGTGGCTTGTCGCCCATCGAATAGCCTAAGGTTGCCGTTAACAACCGTGGGGTTCCGATTCGTCCGCTGCTGATGAGGTCGTTCACCATTTTCAGTGCAGGTTGGTAACGCGTCCAGATGGCTTCTGCCAGGAACACCTTCCGCTCGTGAGCCAGGTCAATGATCTCCTTGGCCTGACGGTGATTAGCCATGAAGGCCTTCTCTACGAGGCAGGGCTTATCGGCCATCAACGCCTCTTTCGTCACGTCGTAGTGGTGGGAGTGAGGGGTTGCCACGTAAATGAGGTCAACATCGTCATCGGCTATCAGCTCTGCATACGAGCCGTAAGCCTTAGGCATGTTCCATTTCTGTGCGAAGGCTTCTGCCTTTTCCAGCGAGCGCGAGGCAATGGCATAGCATTCGCATTCTTTCAGTCCGTTTAGTGTGATGGCTGCTTTCTCGGCAATCCATCCAGCGCCGATGATACCGACGCGCATAGTCTTGTCTTGATTCATCATTGTTGTTTTAAGTTGGCTTTCAATATTTGACGCATAAACCTCTTTAAGGTTTAATGACGAACGAAAACAGGGATGTGGGCTTTGTCGACTTTCGTTGTTACCGTCTGTCCGCCCTCATAATGCTGTCCGGTGCGATAGTCGTTCCACCCTCCTTCGTTCTTCGGCAGATAGGTTGGCCACTCTGAAACACCCGCCTCCGTGACAGGACTGATGAGCAGCTCGGGACCGAACATATACTCATACTTCTGCTTCAGAGCCTCGGGGTCGTCGGCAAAGTCGAACACGAGGGGACGCATCATGGTGTAGCCTTCGGTAGACACTCTCTCGGCACATTTCTTGATATAAGGCAGCAGACGCTCGCGCTCCTTCAGACAGCTGGTGATGATGGCCTTTGCCTCCTCGCCATAGTTCCAAGGCTCGGTGTTGCTCATATAGCCATGCACACGCATCAGGGGCAGGTAGACGCTGGTCTCTATCCAACGGAGCATGCGCTCGATGTAGTCTTGGTTGGTGTACTGATCCATAGGACGGAAGAATCCGCCTGCATCATAGGTCCACCAGGGGATGCCTGCAGCCTGCATGCCAAGACCCGCCGTAATCTGGCGGCGGAAGGTCTCCCAGTCGTTGCCTACATCACCACTCCACATCGCAGAGCCGTATCGCTGGATACCGGGGAATCCGCAGCGGGTGAGGATAACAGGCTCCTTGCCAGCTTCTTTCAGACCTTCATAGACAGTCTTGTTGACAAGCAGGGGATAGACATTGCGCACCTGTTCACCACTCCAACGGCCATTGTTCACACGACGGCCTGCGAGATCGTCGTTCTCTGGCTCTGTGGCATCCTGCCACCACGCATCGATGCCTAAAGGGACGAGGCGCTCACGGAAATTCTTCCAGTAGGCGGCAGCGGCTTCGGGATTAAAGAAGTCGATCCAGTCGGTCTCGGGGATGTAATAGTGGTCGCGCTCCATCTGACGACCTACCTCGGAGTTCTTGTCGATCTTACTCCATACGCTCACCATCAGACGGACATCCATCTGGTGGAGACTGTCGGTGAGTGCCTTGGGATCGGGGTAGAACTCCTCGTCGAACTGCATGGAGTTCCAACCATACTTCCCCCAATACTGCCAGTCCTGCACGATGACGCTCAGGGGCATCTGTTCGTCGCGGAAACGACGGGCGGTCTGCAGGATCTCATCGGAGGAGTGGAAACGCTCGCGGCAATGGATATAGCCCAGTGCCCATTCAGGCATCAGCGGACAAGGACCCGTGAGTTCGCGATAAGAAGCGATAATCTCATCGGGGGTGCCTACGAAAACCGTATAATCTACCGCATTGGCAACGGGCGAACGGAAGGTGGTCTGATTACCTACCTTATTATAATAAAGGGTGGGCTGATCGTCCTTGGTCAGTTCGGCCGTGAGGAGGTGACGGCCTGCTTCGATATGTACGATGGCAGACGCCGTAGGGGGCAGCCAGAGGTTCTGCATCTCAATCACTGTCTTCCCGTCGATGCAGAGGTTATGGCGACGGGCCATCTTCTGCCCCACGTCGAGTAACAAGGTATAGTCGCCTGTCTCAGCCACGTCGATGGCTGCTTCGAAGATATGGCGCTCGCGCACTTCCTTCTTATTGCCTTCCGTACTCGTCACGTCGACTTCTTCCGTCTTTCCCTTTCCTTCAGACTTCTTCAGACTGACGCTCTGGCTGCAGGGATTAAACTCCGTCAGTCCGTAGTTGTTCCACAAGATGCCGTAGCCCTTGCTCGAGATGAGCATGGGAATGGAAATCTGGGTGTTCACCTGTGTGAGTCGACGGGTGAGGCCGCGTACGTTGCTGTAGCCATCCTGGAACTGTCCGAGTCCGTAGAGGAACTCATCGTCGGGAGAGTCGAAAGAGAGCGTCGCCTCACCATCCTTGAACTGATGGTTGGTAGCTGTGAACACGGGCAGCCCCTGGGCATTGCAGACTTTAACCACTTGCTGCTGAGCATCGATGGCGACAGAGATATCCTGACGCTCCTTGAACGTTTCCTGCTTGACATAGATCCATTCAGGAAGCTCGCTCTTGATGTCACCCTTGGCGTATTGGATGCGGACGGCATTCCGCGAGAGAGGCATCACGGTGAGGCGCCCCTCAGAGAAGGGCGTCTGTGCCGCAGCGTTCAGGCAGAAAGCCATCAACAGAATGATAGCGTGTATCTTCTTCATATTACTTCAGCGTTTCGAACTTGGCATTCTTCTCGATAGTCCACTTGTCGCGCTTAGAGATGCCGCAATCCTTGCCTACGAACATCTTAGCTGCCTCTTTGCAACCCTTCAGTTGCCAGTTGAGCCAGGCGAGGGCTACGATGGTGAATTCACCACCGTGTGGCTCGCGATAGGTGCCACCATGACCTACGGGGAAGTTGGTAGCGACAGCAGGTACATGATCAATGCGGTGGAAGTCGTCCATACCATTGCCATAGGCAATATCGGTCTCACCACCCAACAGATACATGATCGGCGTGTGGATCTCCTTCAGCTTCTCCTTCGGAGGCATGGGCATGCCGCCCACAGCCTGATGGGCATTCTGCTGATTGAAGAGTCCGCTGTTGCAGATCATCAGGCATGAGATGCGAGGATCAGCACAGTTGAAGAGTGTCTGCAATCCGCCACACGACATACCGGCCACGCAGATATTCTTTACGTCGATCTTCTGATAGTAAGGCGATGCAGGATCGGCATTCTGGGCAATGATCCAGTCGATGCTCTCGATCTGCTGTTCAGAACGTGACATCGGCCCTTTGTACCAATCGTCGATCATAGGAATGATACCCGTGGCGAGTACGATGTAACCCTGTGAGGCAATCTCGTTGAGGAAGTTCATGTGCTCCCAGGGAGAGTTGGCACAGGCGCCATTGCCCCATACGAGTACGGGTAGAGGCTTCTCGGCACTGAAGGCAGAGAGATCCTGAGGCACGAAGATGGTGTGCTCGGGTAGGGTGGTATCTTCCTTCATGATGGCCTTGAACTGTCCTGTGCCACCATTCTCGATGATACGTGAACGATTGGTGCGCACCTCATCCAGGAAGTTGACCATCTTCTGCAGGTTCTCTTCTGTATACATGGCTGGACCACCGTGACTTCCCTCTGCAGGGAAGGTGGCCTCTGTCTTCACACCAGCGGCTTTCAGCGTCTCATAGAAAGCCTTACCCTGGCAGTTGGGCACCACATTATCCTTCTCGCCGTGGAAGATGATAACTGGGGGATCGTTGGAGTCGACATAGTTGCTGGCACTCAGACTGATATACTTGTCTGGTTCCTTGTCGAGTTTCGAAGCCAGCAGCACGTCCTCAGGTGAGTTCTCACCCATGGTGATGTGTTCGCCGCAATCCATCGCTGTGAGGTCGATAGGACCACTCCAGTCGCAGGCTGCATTCACGGCGCTGCTCTCCTTGAGATAGTTGCCAACCTCGCCTTCGAGGTCGATGTCGATGGTGCCTACATTCGCCTGCTTCGTGCCACTGGTGGTGGCAGCGGTAGAAGCCAGGTGCCCGCCAGATGAGAAACCACTGGTGGCGATGAACTGAGTGTCGAACTTATACTTAGCCGCCTCGCCGCGCACGAAACGGATGACGGCACGGATGTCGTGAATCTGAGCAGGCCATTTGGCATCCATGCTCGAACGGTGGTTAGGACAAACCACAGCGTAGCCTGCCTTGAGAAGTGAATTGACGATGGTGCCGAGATCGGCCATGCCTTTGCCGTTGTTGTTGAACCAAGCACTGCCGTAGATGTGAATCACCACGGGGTAGGAGGCTTTCTCCTGCTTGGGCAGATAGATGTCACAGGTGTGATAAGCCTGGTCGTCGCCAGCATAGTTCACATCCTTGAACTCTTGTGATGTCTCGAGTTTCACTTGCGGCACTTGGATACCTCCAAACCCGCCAGCAGGTTGTGCGATAGCTATTGAAGCCACGCACAACATGATCGTTGATAATAGCGTCTTTTTCATTTTGGTTTTATTGTGATACGATACTTTCTGAGAAATAATGGTCGCGCAGAGGCTTTGTAACCGCCTTGCCCTTGAGCTCTACCTGCTGCTGAAGCTTGATGTCGTCAGAAGAAGCACCCACCTTTACGATGAAGGTGCCTGGCTCGATGTTCCATTCGCGTACATCTCCCTTATGGCTGTAGAAACCAAACTGCTCTACATAGAGACGGGTGGTGACAGTCTTCTCCTGTCCTGGTTCCAGCGATATGCGGGCAAAGCCTTGCAGCTGAATCGGACGGATGTTCTGACTCTCGGTTGTGGGTGATAGATAGATCTGTGCTACCTCGTCGGCTTTCACGCTACCTGTGTTCTTCACCTGGAAGGTGAGCTCCACAAAGTCGTCGGAAGTCTGTGCCTCGCTGTTCACCTGCAGGTTCTGATATTCGAACGTGGTGTAGCTCAGTCCGTAGCCGAATGGCCATGCCACGCGTGCATCTTTCTCTGTGCTGTAGTTGTAACAGATAGGCTCGTTGATTTCCGTATTCGGATAGCTGACGGAGAGTTTGGCCGATGGAGAAACCTTACCATAGAGGATATCGGCTACAGCATTACCACCTTCCTCGCCAGGATACCATGCCTGAATCACGGCTGCACATTTCTCGGCGATACCTGAGATGACCTGTGCGCGTCCTCCGAACATGACGAGTACCACGGGTTTGCCAGTCTTCAGCAACTCCTCGACATACTGCTCCTGTTTGCCAGGCAGACGGAGTCCCTCGCGGTCACGATTCTCACCACAGAGCATCACGTTCTCACCAACGGCAGCAATGATGACATCGGCCTCCTTGGCCATCTTCAGGGCTTCGGCCTTATCAGCTTTCTCACCAGCATCTACCTTGCGGTGCAGAAGCTCATATTCCCAGGCACGCTCGTCACCGCCCTCAGCATATTTGGTCTCGATAGTTTCTGTCCAGTCGCAACCACGTGAGTACATCACATTGATGCCCTCAGGCTTGCGGTTCTGCATACCTTCGAGCAGTTTTACGATGTGGGGATTATCACGATCGGCCACATCCTCGACTTTCTTCCAGAAGTACGACATGGCGGGATAGGTATAGTCGCCGCACATGGCCCAGATAGAGTTGGCGTTAGGACCAGTCAGCAATACGTTCTTGATATCCTTCAGAGGCAGGATGCCGTTGTTCTCGAGCAGTACCACTGTCTGGGTGGCAATATCGTAAGCCGTCTGTCGCTCCTCAGGGGTGTCGAGGGTGATATTCTCCTTAGAGTAGAGATACGCATCCTTGTCGAAGAGTCCCATGCGGAACTTGATACGTAGCACGTTCTTGACGGCACGTTCCAGCATCTCGGGTTTTACCAGTCCCTTGTCGATTGCCTCTTGCAGATACTGGTAGTTGGCACCGAAGGGGAAGTCCACATCGTTGCCAGCATTGATAGCGGCTGCTGCCTTCTCTACGGTAGTTTCCAAACCTGGTATCTGGTCGATGGCTGTATAGTCGCTGACTACCATACCGTCGAATCCAACATAGTTGCGCAGGATATCAGTCAGGATCCAGCTGTTAGCCACGCAGTTGACATTCTCGTCGCCTTCTGACGGGCTGGGTGAAGTCTTCATGGCATGATAGCCTGGCATCACGGCCACACTACCTGTGAGACGAATCATCGTCTCATGGGGCAGTAGGATTTCCTCCATCAGCACCTTTTCGTCGGCATCACCACCACCACCGTAGCCTAAATAATGCTTCGAACAGGCACCCACACCTTTCTTCAGATTATTCTGCTGTAAACCTTTTACGAAGGCTGTACCCATCACGGCAGAGAGGTATCCGTCTTCGCCATAAGACTCTTCGAGACGGTTGAAACTCGGTGTACGGCACACATCGACCATGGGCGAGAGCGCAAAGATACCTCCAATCTTACGCAAGGTGGTACTTGTCTGGATGGTCTTCAACTCTGCCAGTTCAGGATTGAATGATCCTGCCTGACCAATCTGCTGGGGATAAATGGTGGAGCCAAGGGTATTGACGCCAGAGAGCACCTCTTCGTGCAGCAAGGCAGGGATGCCATTGGGCGTGTTGTGCATCAGCCAGTCCTGAATGGCAATGGCGCGATCGCGCAGTTCATTGGGATCTCTGGGCTGCTGCATGCAGAACTGTGAGAAGTGTCCGATGCCGTAAGGAATCAGTTCGCGACACTTCGCTGTATCGAGTTGCCCCTGCTCATTGAAGAGCTCGTCCATATACATACTCTTCAGTTGGGCGATGCGCTCCTCCAGGGGCATCTTCTGATAGAGTTCATCCACTTGCTGCTCAATATCAGCGGGTGAGCTGCAACTTGCTAAAAAAGGTAAGGAAGAAAGGTAAAAGATAATCCTCTTCATAATCTCATCTGTTTATTGATTTATTTTTGTATTTACTTAAACTGCCACCAGTCAAGACGGGTGTCGCCATCGGTATTGCTGAAACAGAGGTACAGATCGTGTACGCCTTGGGCGTTGTTCACCCTTGTATTGAAAACTTTGTAATTCTCCACGTTTCTTGTCCTTGAAATAGTAACTTCACCGATGACGGGACCATTCTGGTTGTCGAGGCGCAAAGTGACCTTACAACTTCCTGTAGAGGCTGCAGTGACGCTGAACTTACTGGCACCTTGAGCAAAATCCACCCCACGGAGTTTGATGAACTCGCCATCGTTGATGTCGAAGATATACATGTTCTTCTTACCAGTGGAAGTGGGCATGTCGGCAACAACACCTGTATTCTCAATGCCCATCTTCGCACTCTTCAGTCCGTAGCCCCAAGCCATGGTCTCAGCCTCCACACGCTCAAAGGGATTCAGCCAGCAAAGCTGTTTCATAGGCTCCTGATCGAGCCAATAGGGTACCTCCTGGATGGTGCCGTCCTCATTGTAGATGATCTCTGCAGCAGAAACGCTGCGACGCTCGTGGTGTACGAACGTGTCGAGGTGCATCAGGTCGTAGCTCTGTCCGAAGATGTATGAGTGCCCCTTGAAGTCGCAGATGCCAGGATGGTTGCCACGGTCGCGCAGGGTGGGGCGCATGATGTAGTTCTTCCACTCCCAAGGGCCTGTGGGCGAGTCGCTCATGGCGTAGCCCAAAGCCTCAGGACAGCAAGTAGAGGCAAAGGCACAATAGTAATGTCCATTGCGCTTATAGAACCAAGGTCCCTCCTGATAATGCTTGATATGCGGGAGTTTTACTACCTCACTCTTCAGCGAGATCATGTCGTCGTTCAGCTTGGCGTAGAAGGTGTGGGGATTGCCCCAATAGAGGTAAGCCTGTCCGTCGTCGTCGGTATATACCGAAGGGTCGATGTCGTACCAGTTGCTCTGGTCCCACACCAGCGGCTTACCCAGGGGATCCTTAAAAGGGCCGTAGGGAGAGTCGGCTTCCAATACGGCGATACCGTGTCCGTGAAGAGGAGCGTAGAGATAGTACTTGCCATTGCGCTCTATGGTCTGGATGGCCCAGGCTCCATTCTCACGACTGCGCCAGGGAATATCCTTCAACGAGGCCACGGCTCCGTGTTCAGTCCAGTTCACCATATCGGTGGTGCTCCACAGGAGCCAGTCGTACATAAAGAATCCTGCAGAACTCTTCTCGTTGATGTCGGGAATGTCCTCGGGCGAAGCGTCGTGCGAGGTGAAGAGGAAGAGTCTGTCACCTACTACAAGTGGTGAAGGATCGGCTGTGTATTTCGTCTGGAAGAGGGGCAGATTCAAACTGATCTCGCCTTTCACAGCACGCTGCAGCATCAGCGAATCGAGCAGCGACTCCAATGCGTGTCTTCTCTCAGGCCAGTTTGCAAAGTCATCGGCCTTGAGCGTGTAGACTTTCTTCTCGCATTTTCCTTCGCAGCACTTTCCACTTTCCACTCCTTCACCATCCACTCCGATGCAGAATGGCGGGAGTTTCTTGGCTGCGATAAACTTATCGGCCATCACGTCGGCACCCCCAATCTTGAACCAGCTCTCTATGGTATCATCCTTTCCTGGAATCAGTTGAATCATGAACTTGGGCTCACCTCCTGCTGGGCGATAGCAAGCCTTATGAGTATTCAGGTCGTAACTTACCACGCCGTGCTCCATATCGGCCATGTTCATATAGCTGAAAGTGGCAGCGGGGTTGCTGCAGATGCTGGGCTTGAAGCCCTTTGAGGGGGCGAGGTACATGTTCTGAGGGTCAGCCACAGGTGTACCGTCGATTATATAGTAATAGGTGAATGCCTCGTAAATATGCTCATCGACCTCTATGCTCCAGATGCCGTCGCTGTCACGCTCCATAGCCATTGGCTTGGGGAGTATCTCTGCAGCTAGCAGTACTTCTTTGGCCTCTGGTGCCTTCATGCGGAAGATGACGCTGTCGTATTTGTATTCGGGCGAGATGATGGGTTTGGGGAAGAGACGGGCCATCACACCAGGTGTAAACTGTTGCTCCTTACCAGTGGCAGGTTTCGTGGGCTGGGCGTTCTTCATAGCCTCTGCCGATGCCTTCGGGTTGAAGAGCAAGGGCAGCGTCTTGCTCAAGAAATACTTCGCATTCATCCATGTGTGACCGAACTTGTCGTTGGTGTATTCCTTCACGCTGTTGATGCCGTGCTTGTCGAGGAACTCCATATAGTCGCGGGCGTTGCCATAGAGGAAATCGTCAGTACCTACTCCGAGCCAGAACAAGTTGATCTTGTTGTTGGTGTCTTGTGCGTTGTTGTAGACTCCAGGAATGTCTGTCGAGGTAAACGAGCTGTAGCTGCACAGGTAAGAGAACTTGTCGAGGTTACGCAGACCATTTGAGAGCGCCTGGTTACCACCACGCGAGAAACCACCGATGGCACGATGGTTGGCATCATTGATGGTGCGATAATGGTTCTCCACGTAAGGCATCAGGTCGTTGGTAAGGTCAAGGCTGAATACATCCTTCCCAAACTGGGTCTGTGGCATGCCTCCCAGTCCCATAGTTAGTGGAGTCGGTAACAGCTTGTAAGGGTTGCCGTAAGGCAGCACGATAATCATCTCCTCTGCCTTGCCTTCTGCCAGAAGGTTGTCGAGGATATAGTTCACGCGCCCAACCTTGTAATACACCTCCTCTGTGTCAGTCGTACCGCTGATGAGATAGAACACGGGGTATTTCTTCTCAGGGTTCTCCTTGTACTTAGGTGGCAGGTAGACCACAGCCTGATTCGTGGCGCCGAGGCTCTTCGAATAATAGTGGATATACTCCATCGAGCCGTGGGGCACGTCCTTGATGTCGTGAGCCAGACAGCCCGTCTTGGCTGGAATCTCCAACAGCGAGTTCTTAAAGCCCTCATTGGGGAAGTACTGCGGGTTCTCTGGATCCATCACGCTCACCCCGTCCACGATAAAGCAGTAGGGGTACATGTCTGGTGCGGCAGGTCCGACGGTGGCCGTCCAGATGCCCTGTGCATCCTTTGTCATGGCGTTGCGCCCAGCAAACTGCACGTCTACTAGCACCTCTTTCGCCTGATCGTTCTTGTACTTGAAAGTCACCGTTCCGTCCTCATTGCAGACGGTCGAGCTCTGGGCAAAAGCCATTGTTACCCAGCCAACAAACAGTTGTAATAAGATAGTTCTCTTCATAAATAGTTGAATGATATAGGTTTTGTGTGCAAAGGTAGTGAAATTCGAGCGAAGTACAAAATAAATGATTATTTATTTTTTCCTTTGGCTGTTTGTCCCAGCCCCTGGGACACTTTGTCCCACCCCTTGGGACAAATAGTCCCACCCCATGGGACAAATATCATTCATTACTTTTCGAGTGATATCATTGCTTTCGAATCCAAATAATAATGAAAGTCATCAATTTAATTCTGAAAAAATTTGGTGGTTTTAAATCTTTTGTTTAACTTTGCCCCTAAAAGTGGCATAAGGACTTCTTCGTGCCGATAACGCTTATATCCAGACATAACAATATTGCTACAAACATGGACGATAAAAAAATTGAATTAAAACTGGAGGGGACGACTCTATATGTCACCTTGGGTTTTGAACTGACGGTAACCAATTCCGATGCTCTGAAGGATATGCTGATCACTTATCAGAGGCAGGATATCAGGGAGATTGTATTCGATACCACCGATCTGGTGTTTCTGTCCAGTAGTGGTATCCGTACCATCTATTTCGCTCAGCAGGAAATAGGTCACAAACCAAAGATTGTGTTTGTGAATTGTCCCAAAGAGATCTACGATACACTCCAGATTACAGGCATCAGCAACTTCATCAGTTTCGTTGAAGACGAACGCAAGAACGGCCAGACGGACCATGCTGAGGCTGCCGATGCAGAGTGGCAGGAAAAGTTTGAGCATATCAGGCAGAAACAGCTCGAATTATATTCTGCTAATAACGACGTAGTGGTTTATCAAATGAAATTGGGACAGACAGATGAATAATTAAATAATGGTAACACATATGGCAAAACTACAATTAAAATTGCATGACTTATGCGCTGAAGCAGGAGGCAAGAAGGAGACCATATCGCTTTCAACGGAAAAAGAAGCAGCAGAGTTGTTCGGGTATTCCTACTCGCTCGACAACTTCAGTATGAAAAAACAGATGTATCAGCCGGTTGAAGTTATAGCTGATATAGCAATAGCCAAAAGCACGAAGAATGATTGGGTGCCTATCGACAGATCCAAAATTGAAACCATATTCAAGTTCAGAAAGGTCACGCTCAGTTTGATGAGTGCTAACGGAAATGACGTCGCTCAGGAAATCTTTAATGATTTCTATGTGCATGAGGTGATTCCAGAATATTTGCAAGACGGCATGAACGTGAAGCTACGTATCTTCAGTCTCGACAAGATGCTGACACTGAAGCAGACCAGCCGCTCCTTTGTAGGGAAGAAACTTGGAAGCGACATCCTGGAAAAAGAAGTGGCTAAATACGCCTTGCCATACGACAGCTCTAAGAATCTGGGGTGCAATACAACTTTCATGAAGAGGTTAAAGTTCGAGAGTTTGAACGTCAGTAAGAAAGACGACAAGAAAGATGACAAGAAAGACGACAAGAAAGACGGTGCGAAAGACACTAAGAAAGAACCTAAGATAGTAGAACACATTTTTCCATATCTGGTACAGTATAACGAGAGTTTCTACGACCTGCTGGTTCGCACCACCAATCGCTGGGGCGAATTCATGTACTATGAGGACGGTAAGTTGCAGATAGGATATAACGATGCTCAAGATGCCGTCAAGACCGTCGATAAATTCTATAAAATCACTTATTCAAATAAGGATACGAGCGAAAGTCTTTTGTCGAAAGTGAAAGATGGTAAGTTTGAGGTGGAAGCGGCTTACGACAAGACCGTTTATGATACGCCAGTGCCGAAGTCGCCTCGTTTAGTGCGCGCTGAGCTGGGTAAGTTTAACGGTCAAGGCGACAAGTACGCCATGAGAACGGTTGCCTCTTTCTTCAATACAGACCAGAATGTCACATCATGGACCCTCGGCAGGCTGACTGACGATGGCGCGAGTATGCTTTTGGCGACGAATCGTACCAGAGTGATGAATAATGCTCAGAATGAAAAGTACTTCCCTGGGAAAGGCACGGACGAACAGTATGGCAAGTATACTTTTACCTTATATGACAAGGAGACGGAGAGCAAGGATGGTTTCAACGAGTTTACTGAAATCACTTCTGCCTATGCCAACAAAGATGATATCTACGACGCGAAACGATATGAAAAAACTTTCGGTCTTGAACAGAAAGCTGGCAGGAACATGGTCTTTATCGACTACGACACTACTTGGCCTGGGCTTAAACTGGGTAATATTATCCAGGTGAATGGCGAACGGTTTATCGTGGTGGATATCTCTGCAGCGTACAAAGGCAATCAACTGACGTTCAAGGTACAGGGCAGCGGTGCATATCAATATAAGAAAGACAATAAGACGTATTATGACTTCTATCCTGCTGTGATTGCTTCAGGCCACGTCAGGTATTCAGGCCCGCAAATGGCTAAGATCAAAGACGCCTCGGATCCCACGTTTAAAAACCGAGTGAGGGTGGTGTTCCCCTGGCAGGACAATGCGGATGTGAAAGACGCAACGCCCTGGGTGCCATTCGCAGCTAAAGGCGATGGAAAGACATCGACAGGTAAACATAATAAGGATGACGAGGTGCTGGTGGGATTCATCGATGGCAATATTGAGCGCCCGTATGTGATAGGCGCGACACAGACGAAAGTGCCTGATGATCCAACCATCAATGTGGATTTCGACACACCGGGAGGTCATCACATGCGTTTGACCGACGGGTCAGGTGGTGGAATGGCTAATTTTGTAGCTTCGGCCTTCTCGCCAGCTGTGGGAACCTTATTCAATCTTGTTCCTGTGAATAGGATACCGGGTCTTGGTGCTCTGCTCAAAGATGATAAAGTCTGGAGCAAGAACAAATACTTTGAGGGTGGCTTCACGATGAGTGATTATTACGGCATCTATAAGATTTCCGGCTCAACAGATAAGCGTAACGTCACGATTAGCTCGCCTTGGGGTGATGTAAAGATGGATGCTTTTACAGGCATTACGATTTCTGCCCCCAATGGCGATGTGAAGATCAAGGGTAAGAACGTCACTATTGAGGCGGGTAATAACTTGAAACTTGAGTCGGGTACTAACATTGGCTGGAAACTGTTCAGCGACAAGAAGTTCGGCAACTACTCTGCTGCCTCATTAGGATTGACCGTTTCCTCCGCCATTGCCAGCAAGGTGGCTGAAAAGGCCAAACTGCTCGACTTATCCATTGTCAGATCCGTCGTTGAGGTTGTGATGCGTCCGGTGGAGGGCGCACTGACTGTGAGATCAAACCGCTTCCTAAAACTGGAGGCTGGCAAGTCCACATGTGAGTATCCTACATTGGCATACAACTTGGATGTAAAGAAGAAACTGATTGCAGAAGGAAAGATAGAAGAGATCAAGAAAGTTGCTGCTAAAACGAGCGACGGTGTTAAGGAACTCTTCCAGAAGATTCCGTCATTAGTTCAAGCTATGGTCGAGAATTGGACTATACTTTACAATGATTGTTATTCTAAGAAAATGGTATTTGAAGCAGCTGTTGATTGGCTTAATGTATATCGGAACGATAAAACAAAACCATCCTGTAAGTCTTTCGATCAATTGAAAGATACGTTATGGGCGAGTGGTGATAAAGCAATTACAGAGGCTGATCTGGGATTTGCTGAAAATGTAAGTGACAATAAATTATCAGATGAATGTATTCTTGCCCATTCAGAGGTGGATGATGCTGATGAAATCTTAGAAGAGAGGAAAAAAGCAAAGACCACTGTCTTTCAAGCTGCCAATGATTTAAGGAAAGCTATTGTCAAAGTCCTGAAATTTGAGATGACCGAAAAGGATATTGACAGTGTTCTGGGATCCTTCCGATGGACTTCCGCGCCTAAGGACTCCAAGAAGAAATTGTTAGATGCAATTAGTAAGAGTAAATGTAACAAATTTGTAATGTACGATGGCACTGCTATTGACAAGACCTTAAGTGAACCCGTTAGAAGAGTTGGTAATTTGACTATACGAACATATAAGAGGTTTGCCTGCTTGAATTTGATTGAAGGAATGGAGCTTGACCAGAAACGGGCAAATGCAGAAAATTCTCAGCAGCCACCTGAAAAACCAACAATAGATAATATTATGGATGATAGTGTGTGGGTAGCTTTTATCAACAGCCTTAAAGCGGTGCCAGAACTTAAGAGTGAAGACGTCCCATCTCCATCTTTGGGAGGTGCCCTCAAAGATGCGTTCGTAAAGCCAATCAAGGAAGGTGTCGCAGCTATGAACCTCAAGAATGCTTATCAGGAAAAGTGTTCTTGGAGTGATGGTAATAATGGCCAGATCCTTTTTGGAACAGGGAATAACACCTATTCTGTGGATGGTAGGGGTAATAATGCCACCATGAATAAAATTGAGACAATCCAACCATTAATTAAAGTGGGAAATTTTGCGTCTGTTGATGAAATTACGACCTTCCTCAAAAATATCAAGGAAGTATTAAGAGATATTTAAAAAGATATAGGATTATGGCATATATATTTGAAGAATGGAAGAAGATGCTGGAGAAATTCCAGCAATGTGTAGATAAGGGCGTTGAGGAGATGCACCAGCAGAAGGCTGAGGTGCAGCAGATCAAGACGGATATCTTTAATCGTCTGGATCGTGGTGCCTATTATCACGATGATGAGCGTATCGTCATCTCTGCCCCGGAGATTGTGATCGGCAACGTGGACAAGAGCGGTGCCCTGAATGGTAGCTATGTGGGTACTGTGGTCATCAAGGGCAGCGATGTGTCCTTAGAGGGTGTCGGAGAGACGGGGCGTATTGTGAGCCGAGCGCCCATCATTCATCAGAAGGCTGTGAACCCGGGTATCGATGGGCGTGAGAACGTGGTGTGCGACTCATCTGAGATCGTATCGCAGGCCTGCGACATCGTGCTCCACAGCAGCGATGCCAAGGGTGAGTTCTCACAGTTGCCTCTGCATGCTGGTCGTGGCGGCATCAGCCTGCATGCCGACAAGAAATTCAATATTGAGGCTGCCGTCACAGCCGAGCGGCGCAAGAAGCAGATTGAGGATGTCATCAAGGGACTCGATACTCAGAGTAAGGAACTGAAGAAGAGTGTGGAGAACCAGAAGAAGGCAGTGGACAAATTCCTACAGGATATGATCAAACTGGCTGAGAAGGAGGAAAAGCTGAATTCCCCGAAAGATCACAGCACCTTCACCAACCTTACCGACATCAGTAAGGTTCATGAGCAGATGGAGTCCCTGATGCCGTCGGTCTATCGCTCCACCCAAACCTTCATCGACCTTGTGTCTGAACTGGCAGAGGTGAACCGCCGCAAGAATGCGCTGGAGAAGGAGAAGGGTGCCATCAAGACTGGCGACGACTTCAAGAAGAAGAGCACAGGTGCCTCGATGTCGGTAGTGGCTGAGAGTATCAGTGTCGCCACAGCTGATGGCGACGGCAACCTGCATACGAATCCTGGTGCCGGCATCAGCGTCAGGACTCCGCGTATGGGATTGAACATGCACGATGATCAGGGTGCCCTCGCCAAGGATGGCTACTTCTCCGTCAGTGCGCAGAATATCACCCTCGATACGGTGAATCCGAAGGATAAGGGCAAGGAATGGCCTATGGAAGGTAAGGTGAAGATTCAGTCGAAGGATATTAACCTCGAGGCCATCGACTATAAGATGAACGACAAGAATCAGTTCTGGGAGAAGGAACTCACCAAGGAAGGTAAGATCACCATGAGCGCCAAGACTGTCGAGGTATCGACTGCCAACCCGAAGGGCATCGAGCGCGACGAGAAAGGCAAGCTCATCAAGGGTGAATTCGTTGGTGAGGGCGATGTGATCATCCGCTCGAAGACTGTCTCCGTCGAGAGTCTCGACTACGAGGTGAAGGATGGCAAGCTGTCGACGAAGGCTCTGACGAAGGATGGTAAACTGGGTATCCGCACGGAGAAGACGACTGTCATTGCAGCTGATACTGAGGGCAAGGCTACGGGTAGCATCAACCTCAATGCAAAGGCTGTGAACGTGAAGTCGATGGATGTCGACAAGGAGAAGCTTACTGACTCCAAGCTTGCTGCTGGCAGCACAATGACCCTCGTCAGCGAGAAGATGTACGTGGGTGCCAAGTCGAAAGATGTGAAGAGCAAGAAGATTCAGACGGTTTCGGAAGAGATAGGTGCTTTTGCCGACAAGACGCTGGAGATGCAGCAAGGCGAGGGCAAGGCTGCGGTTCAGCTCGACGGTGGCAATGCTGCTGTGGGTGGCAGCAAGACGCAGGTCTATGGTGAAACCACCATCAACGGCAAGACCGAGGTGAAGGACGAGCTCAAGGCACCAAAGGTGGTTGGCGACAGCGTCGAGGCCAAGAGTGCCTTCAAGTCGAAAAATATCAGCGACGGTATGGCCATGGGCGGCGCCAGTGGCAGCGGCAAGCTGAGCACGAAGCTGAAGACTGAGGACGCACCGAAGGAGTGAGAAGTGAAAAAGTGAATAGTGAAAAGTGAGAAGAGAAAAGATATGAAAAGAGAAATCATAAAAGAGTTTGATATGCTGGGCGATGCATTGAGCACATTGAATGCTCAGTTTGCCTATCGCCTGATGAATTTGTGCGTGAAGGCAGAGCCCGTATCGCTGTTGTCGATAGAGGCCATGATAGAGGGTGAGCCCCAGAAGCTTGAAGCTTGTTCACAGATAGGACAGGAAGATGAATTCAGCTTCCAGGTGTATCCTAACTACGACGGTGATATTCCCGCACTGGCTCAAGCCATTTTTATGGATCACCCTGAGTTCAAGCAGGAGATGAAGACGATGCAGGTGGATATCTCTACCGATGAGAACAATCCTGATATGCATGATGTACATTATATTAATGTGACTATGCCTGAGGTAGATGATGACCGCTATGACGTGCTGAAGAACGGTGCGAAAACGTTCTATGAGGAGAATAAGGCTCAGATGGAAGCCGTCTCTGCCGAATACGACGCAAAGCTTGCCAAGCTCACTGAGGGTGAGAGCGACGAAGACATCAAGAAAGTCAAGGAAGCCCGCGAAAAACAGACAAAAACCTGGTACGAGCAGCGCGATAAGATATACAACGAGAAACTCAAGGAGATTGAGGAAGGTCACATGAAGTGGCTTACCAAGCAGGGCGAAGAAAGACTGAAACGGCTTGGAAGTACCAATCAATAATCTTCTGTTGATGAAAGAACGATGACTGTAAGAAAGATATTGAGCGTTGACGACGAGGAAGAGATCGAATTCCTGATGAAGCAATATTTCAGAAGGAAGATCCGCAGTGGTGAATATGAGTTCTTCTTCGCAAGCACTGGTGTGGAGGGACTCGCTGTGCTGAATGACCATCCCGACATCGACATTATCCTCTGCGATATCAATATGCCTGAGATGGATGGTCTGACCATGCTGTCCAAGGTGAATGAGATGCAAAACCCGGCTCAGCGCGTCATCATGGTGAGTGCCTACGGTGACTTGGAGAATATCCGCCTGGCAATGAACGACGGTGCCTTCGACTTCGCAACCAAACCCATCGATATGGACGACCTTGCCCGAACTATCGAGAAGGCCATCCGTCAGATTGACTTCGTACACGAGTCGCAGAAGGAGCACAAGAAGTTGGAGGGGCTGGAGAAAGACCTGGCCGCTGCCAACCAGATTCAGCAGTTTATTCTGCCGCGCGTATTCCCGCCATTCCCAGAAGACAGTGACAAGCTAGACATTTGTGCATCAATGGAGGCAGCGAAGGATGTCGGCGGCGACTTCTACGACTTTTTCCGCATCGATGATGACCGCATCGCCTTGGTGATTGCCGACGTCTGTGGCAAGGGCATTCCCGCTGCCCTCTATATGGCTGTCAGCCGCACCGTTATCCGTACGAAGGGCATACAATATGATAGTCCGGGAGTGTGTATGGCAGAGTCGAACCACATGTTGGCTTCCTACTCGTTTGACTACATGTTCGTCACGGTTTTCTATGCTGTCTACAATACCAAGACAGGTCTCGTCACCTATTGCAACGCAGGGCATATCCCGCCTCATGTATTGCGGGTTGACGGCACAACCGAAGAACTGCCCCTTCCTGAGAACATGGTCTTAGGTTTGAAAGAAGGTTCGGATTATAAAGAGAGTACCCTGCAGTTGGAACATGGTGACACTCTTGTGATGTTTACTGATGGCGTGACTGAGGCCATAAGGGGAAGGTCTATGTTTGGCAGTAAGCGCTTGGACCTTGTCCTTGGTGGACAAATAGGCAATAGTAGCCAGAAGATCATCGAAGGTATCAAGACTGGCATCAACGCCTTTGTTGGCGATACGGAACAGAATGATGATATCACTATGTTAGTTCTGAAAAGAAAGTGAAGAGTGAGAGGTTGATCATAGGATGTCTGGTAGTGTTGTTGCTGGCATTGGGCGCGTGGCTGATAAGTACACGTCATGGCGACAACGACCGCATCCATGAATTAGAGGCGCAAGTCACCGCACTCAAGCGACAAGGATTAAACTCAGAACTAGACCGTAGTGTGAGCGAACAGATGGAGATCATCGCCCACGGTCAGCAGGCACTTTCAGAGGAGCGCAGCCAGGAAGCCATCCGACAGTCGGCTATAGCAAAGGCCGCCACCATCCGATCAGAGGCAGAACGCCAAAAAGCACTGAAGGCTCAGGCTGAGGCAGAAACCTCAGCAGCCGAAGCGTTGGCGTCATATCAGATGGCGGAACGCCAGCGACTCAATGCAGAGCATGCCAGGATGGTGACAGATACGCTGAACTATATCTCATTAGGCAGGACGCTCGGTTCTCTATCATATTCGATCTACCAGACCGGCAACACAGAGTTGGGCAATATGCTGGCGTATGCTTCCTACCTCTATACCCACGATTACGGCGGCAACCTCTATTCGCCCACCGTGTTTCAGGCCCTGACGCAATCTGCAGGCGCTCGTCTCAGTCGGAATAGTCACAATGGCAACATCACGCGCCTTTACCTGTCACCTCATGATGGCCGTCTGTTCTCGGTAAGTACCTTTGGCGAGCTGTTCTTCCACCAATTGAAGGGAGGAAAGCTTCAGACAACATCGCTCCTGAACGATAAGCGATTTTGGTTCTGCGATGTCTTCGCTTCCCCTATGGGGAAAGTCTATGCCCTCAGTTGTACTGGTCACCTGGTGATTACCGATGGCCGACAGACGCATGTCGTCAATTTGGAAACAGTCAGCAAGCCCTTTGGCCTTCAAGCCCTGAACGATGGCAAAAGGCTGCTGATCGTAGGCGAGGAGAGCGTTGCTCTCTTTGATGTCGCTACTGATAAGGTGATAGCATCGCGCCGTCTCAACTTTCGTGCCACAAGTATTGGCCGACGTGACAACAAGCCACTGCTCTTTGACAATCGTGGAAATATGCACCTCGTGAACAGTCTGGATAACATGACCACCGAGAAGGTTCCTGCGAGCGGCAAGGTTACAGCCTATGCCAGTAGCAAGAAAGAACATCTAGCAGCTTATGGTATGGCCGACGGTACGATCTGGCTGGTCGATGGAAGGGGCAAGACTTACAAGCTTGTAGAGCATCTATCACGCGTAACTAGATTGGAGTTTAACGGGCAACGTCTCTACTCTTCCAGCTATGACGGAAAACTGTTGTTTTGGCCCATTGATGGTAACACCTATTTCAAGGCAGTTACGTTGTATCAATCAGACAATTGGCTGACCGATTTTACCTTTAGCAACGACAAGGACTATATCTTGACGGGCGAGTACAATGGTGTCGTCACCCAATACCTTATCTCCCTGCCGAAGATTGCCCAGCGGCTCCGTCAAAACGTCAAACGCAACTTCACTCAGGAGGAGTGGGACTATTACGTAGGGAAAGGGATACCGTATAGAGAAATGGAATGAGGAATGTGGAATGAGAAATGTGGAATGTGGAATGAGTTGTAGAACGAATATCATACGAAAAATAGGTAGGATGTTGCCTCAGGCGGCATTCCTGATACTCTTCACTTTTCACCTTTCACTTTTCACATCTTCAGCGCAGTGTCTTCCCTTGATCCGGAACTTTACGGCGGCGGAGTATGGAGGCCATAACATCAATTTCGACGTTGAGATTGACGGGGATGGTACGGTTTTCGTGGGTAACTTTGACGGGCTGCTTTATTACGACCGTGCCCAGTGGCGCATCATCCATGCACCTGAACTCAGACGTGCCACAGTGGTCTATCGCGACAGTAAAAATACGTTCTGGGTGGGTGGATTGGATTATCTGGCCCGTCTGCGAAAGCGTACTAATGGTGAACTGTACTTGCAACAGGTTGGACGGAAAGGCCAGTTTGCTGGTGAGGTCATGGAAATCTATGAAGAGGGGGCATCGCTGCAGTTTGTTGCTGGCGACAATAATATCTACGAAGTTCGTGATACCACCGTTTCGTTGTTGAAGCACACCAATGTTAAGTTCCGTTCAGGCGTGGAGTCAGATGTCGTATCATTGGAGGCCCTGCGAGCGTCTGATGAAGATGTCATCTTGAAAGATATCACCCAGACAGAAAAACTGGACGGTGGTCTTCAAGTGAAGGTGAAAAGAAATGGCGGTCTGATTATAGCAGACAGCATAGGGCGTGAACTCTATACCATCACAGAAGCCAATGGTCTCTGCTCTAACCAGGTGGCATACGTCGCCTATGATGGTCATGGGGTGCTATGGGGTGCTACAGCAAACGGCATCTTTGCCATTGAATTGCCGTCTATCTATAGTTACTTCCTGCCAAAGGACGGATTGACTGGCAAGGTTCAGGCCATCGCTGCCTTTAACGGAAAGATTTATGTCGGTGATACCAATGGACTTCATGTGGTCGACTCATGGCAGTATAAACGCGTGGCCGATGTCAGCAATATCTGCTGGGCACTTTGCCAGAGTCACGATGCGCTTTTGGTAGCCACTTCCAGTGGCATCTACAGAATCACGGCGGATGGCAGGGTCAGCAGACTGACTTCTTATGCCACCACGTCGATGTTTGTTGATGGTGATAAGGTCTATGCTGGTGAGCCTGATGGCGTCCAACTCTATGTGATGGATGATGGACGACGGACAATGCATCGAGAGAGGAAGATAAACGAGTTGCCACTGGTGACGAAGATGGGGAAGGACGAACAAGGTAATCTCTGGTTCCAAAATGTTAATGGCGAAACCATAGGTTCTGTACCCACCGTAGCTGATTCTTCACTCTTCAAGCTTCACTCTTCATTTCTAAAGCCCCTCAGCGACATGAAGATCAGAACCCATTACCTTCAAGGTGACCATTTGTGGATCGGGGGCGACGAAAAACTTGCCGTCATCGATATGGGACAGAAAGACCTTGTAAAGCTCTCAGAGAGTCGTCGTTTGCGATTCTGCTCCATTGTGATGGGTAACGACAGTGTGCTTTGGGGCGGATATGGGGATATGCCCAATAAATTATATCAATTAGATAGCGACGAAGGACATTTGCATTTCTTCTATGCGCTCGATTATGCACCGTTGACAGGCCAGACGCTATATCGTTACCGTCTGAACAATAAGAGCCTATTTTCTTCTGGGGGGCATTGGAGTGCATGGACCGACAAGCAGGATGTTGAGTTCCTGAATCTGCCATACGGCATGTTTTCTCTCTCCGTGCAGGCGCAATTGGCTAATGGGGAATTGTCGGAGATCGCTACCGTTGATTTCAGCATTGCCTATCCGCTGTTGATGCGCTGGTATATGTTGGTGCTTTATCTCATCATCTTTGCTTGCATGATCTATCTCTTGTTCCGATATCGCCTGAAACGGTTGGAGAGGGACAAGATCAAATTGGAGCGCATCGTAGAGGAACGCACTGCCGACCTCCGCAACGCCCAGCATGAGTTGATCCGCCAGGAGAAGATGGCTACTGTGGGTAAATTGACCAAGGGACTCGTCGACCGCATCCTCAACCCCATGAACTATATTATCAACTACTCCAAAATGTCGGGCGACCTGTTGGTAGATCTCAAGGAGAATATCGATCATAACAAGGAACAGATCGACGAAAACGACTATGAGGATACGTTGGACGTGCTGGATATGCTGACTAGGAACCTGACTTCGGTACATCAGTTTGGCCAGAACACCACTCGTATTCTCAAGGCGATGGAGGATGTGCTGAAGGATCGCACAGGTGGCTACGGCAATATCCATCTGTTACCCGTGCTGCAACAGGTTGAGAAACAACTTGCGAAACGCTACACTAAGGAGAAGGAACAGTATGGCATCCAGACACCCTTTGACTTGCCAGAGGACACGATGCCTCTGTACGGCAACCCTGATATGCTCAGCAAGGCCATCATCAATCTTCTGGACAATGCTGTCTATGCCGTGGTGAAGAAAGCGCAGAAGGTTCCGCGATTCGTTCCTGAAGTATCGCTTGCTGTCACCATTGCCGAAGCGGAGTATATCTTGAAGATCCACGATAACGGTGTCGGTATCGAGGAGAAGAACCTCACCAAGGTTTACGATCCCTTCTTTACTACCAAATCTACAGGTGAGGCAGCAGGCGTAGGTCTATACCTCAGTCGTGAGATTATCCAGAATCATGGGGGCGATATCAGTGTCGTGTCGGTTCAGGGCGAATACACAGAGGTTACTGTTACTTTTCCAAAGGTGAAAAGTGAAAAGTTAAAAGTGAATAGTGAATAATGAAAAGTGAATAGTTATGAGAGGAAAGACAACGATACAAAGATCACGGAGAATGATGCTGTGTGCAGCACTATTCACTATTTACTTTTCACTATTCATTAATATGAGTGCTTCCGCGCAAGACAGTGAGAAGATGCGCGAAGTGTATGCTCAGGCAGAGAGTGCCTACAAGGTGGGCCGCATTGAGCAAACGCGGGATGTACTACTGCAAAACCTTAGTAACTTTCAAGGAAGTTTGCGTCTGAATGCACTCCATCTGATCGCTCTTACTTATCTAGTCGAATATGATATTCCTCATACCGAGCAGTATGTGACACGGCTGCTGGAGCAGAACCCATATTACAGTCCGTCGTCACAAGACCCTGCGACCTTCGTAGAAATTGTGAACAATATCAAGGCAGGCATGACTCCAACCATCATCACGGCGTCCAATCAGGCAGAGAGTCTGGCAGAGGTGCCTGTGCCTACGACGCTCATCACGGCAGAGATGATTCAGACTAGCGGTGCCCGTAACCTGCAGGAGGTGCTGGCAGCCTTTGTGCCTGGCATGAACCTCATCGACTGCAACGATGATATCAACATTGCCATGCGTAGCATATATAGTAATACGCAGGAGAAGATTCTCATCATGCTCAACGGTCACCGCCTGAACAGCTATGCCACGAATACGGCAGCTCCCGACTTCAGTATCTCGTTGGAGAAGGTGAAGCAGATTGAGGTGCTGCGTGGCCCTGCCTCGTCGCTCTACGGGGGTGTGGCACTGACGGGAGTGGTGAATATCATCACCAAACAGGGTGTCGACGTCGATGGTCTTCAGGCTAAGCTGTCAGCAGGTAATCATGGTCAGGTCAAGGTTGATGCCGTCTTCGGCAAGCGCTACTTCGACGTCGATCTGCTTGTTTGGGGTAGTGGCTATCGTAACAGCGGTGAACGGTATGGCGACGATTTCGTCCGTCTGGGGCGTATCGGCGATCATCCCACCTACGACTTCGGCGTGCAGGTCGACTGGAAAGGTTTCCAGTTCATGTACGATACGCACTTCTCACAAAAGGTGGCGCCTTATACCATGACATCGCTGGCGCAGAGATACGACAGAGAGCGATACCGCTCGTTCAATGGTTTGAGACCGAGTTTTAGCAACTACACACATCATGCCGATCTGAGTTATAGTCACCAGTTAGGGAACCTGAATCTCCGTTATGGCATTACCTTCGATAAGTCGGATTATACCCGTTATCAGGTCATCAGCGATAGGCCGATTTCCCTTTTGGGCAATGCTCTTGGCATGACCTACAAGATAGACTCCTTGTTCTCCGACAAGGGTGGCTTATTCAATTACCTGAACGGACAGGAGCAGAACTACGGCGTCCAGTTGAAGGGCAACTATGCATATAAAATTGCCAACGATCATAAGGGCAACATCAGTTTCGGTGCAGAGTATGCTCACTTTCGTTCTGACGACAGCCGCTCTCAGATAGGGTATGACTTTGTAAGCCTACTCGACTTGGATCCTGATCTGTGTGATGTGGGGCGGGACAGCGAGAATAGTGCCAATGTCTATCTGCAGCTGAAGCACCAGTGGCGATCGTTTATCCTAAACGCCGGACTGCGCTATGATTATAAGTTGCGTGAAGATGACAGTAAAGTCAATGAATTGTCACCGCGAATTGCATTGATTCTGCTGCGACCCAAGTGGAACTTAAAACTCAGCTATTCCAAGTCGTTTGTCGATGCCCCCTATATCTACCGTATCATGTGGGAGTTGAATTACGATAAAACTGAGGATTATGTCAAACTCTCTCCCGAGCGTATCCATTCTTTCCAACTCACCTTTGGCGGAAATAACTGGATCAAAGGCTTGAATTTTGAGGTTAACGGCTTCTATAACCGCGCCAGCGATCTCATCATGACCCATCTGATGGTTTATAGGAATGCTAGTAAGAACCAGACCTGCGGTGTGGAACTGATGGCCAGCTATAAGCAACCGAGGTTTACAGCCGACTTTAACCTCACCTGGACGAACACCTTTAAGTCGAACCTCATGGGCTTGGACCTGGGCGAGTACATTGATATAGTCTATGACACCGATATTGATGCCAATAACAATACACCAGCCATCATGTCGAACCTTGTTCTAGGATGGCAGGTCACACCCCGTCTGAAGCTCCACACACACCTTCTTTTCGAGGGTAAACAGACCAGCTACAACACTGATCTTAACAATGTCCTATTATTTTGGACAGAAGTGATGAAAGCCGATGAATGTAAGTCGAAAGGTGATAAGAATGGAGCTGAGGCTGCCATAAAAGCGGCATCGACGCTCGCCTCTTATAGCATCATGCATAAGGATATGTCACCCCGGGCCATCATCGATCTGGGAGGCGAATATACGTTGGGACCTGTCACGTTCGGCCTGAACATTCACAACCTCCTTGGTACCCGTTACAACCGTAGCGGCATGAACACGAACCTTATCCCCCAGCAGGGTCGCTGGTTCCTCGCCAGTATCGGCGTTAAGATATAACTTTACTTGTCGTTTCCAAAAAGGTTGTCCTTGGCTGTGACTTGTGTGGGTACCCCCACCTTGCCTCCAATAAAGCAGTTGCTCATGCTCACAGCCTCTGTGTTCTCAAAACTGATGGCATTCTTGCATTCGCCAACCTCTACATTCTTAAATTCAACCTGACGTACCGGCTTCTGCTTGGTACCTTGCAATACCAATGCAGCTTGTCTGACCTTACGGCATTTCAACCCGTCTACCCGTATGTTCTCGATGTCAGAAAAATGATGGTTTTCAAGTCCCTCACCCGCATACATGCTGGTCACATAGAAAAGATCCTCAACTTCGTCGAACACGCAGTTATTCACAAAGATGTTTCTGACGAAGCCACCACGGTCAGGGTTGGTCTTGATAAAGATGCCACGCTTACAGTACCCCGCAAAATCGCAGTTCTCAACAAACACGTTTTTCACACCTGCACTCATCTCAGAGCCCATGACAACAGCATGAAGACCTTTGAAATGGCAATTGCGGATAATGATATTCTCAGAAGGATGTCCATGTGTCCATCCATCGTTGTCACGTCCGCTCTTGATGGCCACATTATCGTCCCCATTATTGAAATGGATGTCTTCTATCAGGATGTTACGTGAGCATTCGGGATCTATGCCGTCATTGTTTACCAGTTTTGCATCATAACGAATGGCTCGGCAGATGATGTTCTCGCTTTCAAGCAAATGGATACACCAGAAAGGCGCATTCGTAATTAATACTCCTTCGATGGTAACTCCCTCACAACGGTATAGCTGGATGAGGTGTGGGCGTAGGAAATCCCCCTCGCCATAACGCCTTTCTTCGAGGTTGACTCCGTTGTGATTCTGATTCCTGGAGCGCATTTGTGCTTCCTTCTGTCTGGATTTCCATGTGGCAAACGTCTCTGCACAGTTGCCATCGATGACGCCCTTGCCAATGATAGATACATGACGCAGTCCATAGCCATAGATGAGTGGTGAATAGTTGTAAAGGTATGTGCCTTCCCAACTGGTTTTCACTGCTGGCAGATAGTAACGAGGCTCGGGAGAGAAGCGTAATACAGCTCCCTCCTCGAGATCGAGGCAGACATTATCCACAAGATGAATAGGGCCATTGATTATATATATCCCAGCAGGAACGACGATGTGAGCCCCTCCTTTCTGCCTTGCCTTCTGCATGGCTTTGTCAAAGGCAGGTTTACAATCTTTTCGTCCGTCACCATGGGCTCCAAAACTTGTAATCTTATAAGTTCGGACAGGAATGTCTGCCCCTGTGATGATTTCTAGGATCGAATCGCGGGTGGCTTTTTCCGTTTCCTGTGCAGCCATCGGCATACACAGCATGATAAATGTCAATAGTACTTGATATTTCTTCATACTCAATGTAATCAATCGATAGCCTGATTTCTTTATTTTTTCACTACGATGACGAATCCTCCTCGGGGTTGGCAGGGGATTTGCGTGGGGAGGGTGGTCTGGGTTCTGATGTCCCAAGGCTTCGTCGCTGTGTCGGAGAAGATCTGTACTTGTTTGGCAGTGATGAAGCTGAGATCGAAAGAAAGAGTTTGGGCTTCGTCGCGACCGTTGAGACCTGCTACATACCAAGTGTTTCCATGACGGCGTGCAAGAACAACACTCTCACCAGGGTAGCCACTGATGAGGCGTGTCTCGTCCCAAACGGTAGGCAGTTCTCCCAGGAACTGCCGTACTTCTGCGGGCTGGGCGAGAAAACTCTCAGGACTGTCGGCGAGGTGCTGTAGTCCACTCTCGAAGAGCACCGTCAGTGCCAGCTCATGGGCATTGGTGGTGATATGGGGATTCTGTGAGTCACTGAAGGCGCAAGGCGTATAGTCCATCGGACCAATGACGTTGCGGGTGAAGGGCAGTGTGGCATTATGACGGGCTGCAAGCGGGGTGAGTGTGCCGTTGTTGTTATACCACTCAGCTCCAAGTACACCCTCCGTAGAGAGCAGGTTGGGGTAGGTTCGCTGCCAGCCACGGGGAATGGTGGCACCATGGAAATTGACCAGCAGGTGGTGGCGCGCGGCATCTTGGAGCAGATCAATGCAGTAGTCCATGTTCATCTGACTGTCGCCTGAGAAGAAGTCGATCTTCACACCTGCCACTCCGATCTCCTCGCACCAGGCAAATTCACGTTCGCGATCATCGAGTTTGTTCAGGCGGAACTTGGGGGTGGGGGCACCATCAATCCAACCTACGGAGGAATTGTACCAGATCATGGGTTTGATACCCTTCGATACGGCATATTTCACGGCGTCCTCAACAGTCTTGCCATCTTTCATCTCGTCCCACTCTGCATCTATGAGCACATAGGGGAGTTTTAGTTTTACGGCAAGATCAACATACTTGCAGATGATGTTATAGTCATTGCTGCCGTGGTTGTAGGCCCAGTAGATCCAAGATACCACACCAGGCTGAATCCAGTCGGTATCGGCCAACTGACAAGGCTCGGCGACATCGGTGATGAGGGTTGAGGCCACGACATCAGCCAGGGAGCCAAGGATCAGTGTGCGCCAGGGACTATGCCATTCGCCTGAGATCTTCACCTCGTTCTCTGCTGGGGTGACGCGATAAAGCTCGCCCTCGTTGTAGAGACAAGATGCACTCTGGCGGCGCTCGATATTCGCTTCGGAGATGAGGGCGAAGACACCATCGATGGGTTCGAGCAGGGCAGGGTAGCCCCAACGGCAGGCATAGCCCTCAGCATTTTTATCATAGTGCGAGCGACGGGGAGCCTGCTTGTAGGTGGTTGTCAGAGGGAAGTATTCCTCGTAAGAGTCTGTCCAGTTCTGCATCCAGCGCTTCATGCCTTCGGGGATGCGCCAGGTGGTGAGTTCTCGGGGAATGGAGATGTCACTGAGATCTGTCAGTTCATAGCGGAAGGCCACACCATCATTGTAAAGACGGACTACCAACAGTATGTCGCCTCCGAGTGAAGCAATATATTCATTGGCTTCGTTGGTGCATTGCAGACGTTTGCCTGCAAGCATGTTGTAACTTTCCTTTAACGTACGACGGAAGACCAGTTTAGACGGGGAAGAGGCATTTTCGAATCCCACAGAGGTGAGTTCAATAGCTTTCTGGGCCTGATAACTGATGACGAGACCGTTGCCTTGCTGATCAATGGAGATCTTGCCGTTAGGCGATACAGCCTGCTGCGCTGCAGCGGGAGAAATAAAAAGTGAAAGGTGAAAAGTGAAAAGTGCAGCGCACATCCACCACTTCATTCTATGGATCTTGGTAATCATAATGTTCAATGTTGATGTTTTATATCGAGTCTGCTCTCGCTTAATCTCAGCCTTCAAAGTCTACAAGTATACGGAACACTTTGCCAGGGGAAACATCCCACTGTCGTATGGCCTCGAATGCCTCTTCGGGTTTCACCACACGGCTGATGAGTTGGTCGACGGGACAGGTGCCGCGCTCCAGATAATGGATAACGGCACGGAAGTCTGAGGGCTGCGCATTACGTGAACCACGGATGTCGAGCTCCTTCTGCACGAAATATTTCGTTTGGAACGATACCTCAGTCTTAGCATAGCCGATACAGATGACGCGACCTGTAAAGGCCACCTCATCGACAGCCAATTGATAGGTAGGAGCACTGCCCACGGCTTCGATGACAACATCAGGACCAAAGCCAGATGTCATTTCCAGCAGACGAGCGTGGATATCCTCAGTCTTGCTGTTGATAGTATAGCTTGCACCCATCTGACGAGCCAAGACCAATTTGTCATCATCAATATCGACAGCCACAACGGTAGCACCGCGTTGGGCAGAACGGACGACAGCGCCCATTCCCACCATGCCACAGCCTATCACCATGACAACATCTATATCAGTGACCTGGGCACGGCTGACGGCGTGGAATCCCACGCTCATGGGTTCAACCAAAGCGCAGGTACGAGGTGTCAGCAGACCTGCGGGAATGACTTTCTCCCAAGGCAGAACGAGGTATTCACGCATGGCTCCCCAGCGCTGCACTCCCAGTGTTTCATTGTGCTGACAGGCGTTTACACGACCGTTCCGGCAGGATGCACATTTGCCGCAGTTGGTATAAGGATTGACCGTAACGGTCATACCCGGTTTCAGTCCTTCGGGCACATTCTTGCCAACGCTGACAATCTCGGCACCTACCTCATGACCTGGCACAACAGGCATCTTCACCATCGGGTTACCACCGCGGAAAGTGCTGAGGTCGCTACCACAGAAACCTACATACTTCATCTTCAATAATACCTCATCATCGCCCATTTGGGGTTCGGCGATATCAATCACCTTCATCACAGAAGGTTCGCTGATCTGTATTGCTTTCATTCTGACATATTTTTAATATACGGTAAATCTAACATATCTTGGAATCCATAGAAACGGCGTGCATTCTCGCCTAACAACAGTCGTTTGTCCTCTTCGGAAAGTTCTTTGCTTTTCACGATGAAATCGTACGACATGCGGTAAGTGATGGCCGTGATGGTGCGCGGGTAGTCACTGCCCCACATCAGACGATCCATCCCCACGAGATCAGCAGCCTCGCGGATGGCACGGATGGCGGAAGGGAAGGGGTAGAACTCTGAGTTGTAGAGCCAGGTAACGCCACCTGTCTCAATCGTTACGTTGGGATTCCGTGCCAACTTGATTTGCATCTGCCAATCCTGATTCTCCCAACAGGGCGTCTCGGGAGGATTGGCCATGCCAAGATGACCGATGGCTATGCGGAGTCGTGGGCACTCGCTGATGACTTCCTGCAGTTCTGCGACCTGTCTGTTGCCATCGGCGAGGGTGATGGATAGGAAAACGTTGCGCCGTTCCATCTCGTGGAACATACGCATCATCTCGGAAGAGGTCAGGCTCCTGCCCAGCAGTCGATGTCCAGGAATGGCCATGCCTTTGAAATCCTTGACAGCCATGAGTTGGAGGGCCTGCTCGTAGAACCCGTCGTGCAGATAGTCAGCCATGCCGCAGGTGATAAACCTGTTGGGATATTGGGCACTGACGGTGGCAAGGTAATCGTTCTGCAGACCGTCGATAAACTCCTGTACGACGACAGCGGCTGATACCTGGGCGTAGTCCATATTAGAGAGAAAGACCTCCGCCGTGTTCTTACCGTCGATCATGAAGGGTGGGAGCATCTGTACGACCTCGCCTAAAAACAGCGAACGACCGTTTTGCAGGCTGTGGATGGGTTTTCCGTTCCACACAGTGTCTTGTTGAAGCCATAAATGGCTGTGGGCGTCGATAATGGAATAGTTCATACCTGAGTGGTTAAGAGTTTTTCCAACGGACGAACATCTGGTCGCCGATAATTTGTTGTACTTCCTTGACGAGGGCTTCGTCCATCGGCTCATTCACATAGTTGATATTCTTGAGCACGTTATCAGGATTGGCACTGCTAAAGAGGGTAGTGGCGATGCGGGGATTGTAGCTCGTCGAGAACTGGATGGCCAGTTTCTCGATGGGGTAGCCCATCCCCTGGCAGTAGGCGGCAGCCTTGGCACAGGCTTTCTGCAAGTCCTTGCCTGCAGGATGCCAGGCAGGGGCTCCGCGCTGTGAGAGCAGACCCATCGACAGCGGTGAGGCATTGATCACTCCTACATGGTGTTGCTCAAAGAATCCCAGATAGTCTAATAATAAGGTGTCGTTGAGGCTGTAGTGACAGAAGTTAAGGATGCTTTCGACGGTGCCTTCCTCCACATGCTCGATGACCCACTTGAGGTTCTCGGGCTGCAGGTCGGTGATGCCCACATGACCTACGACACCTTTCTTCTTCAGAGCCACGAGGGCGGGCAACGTCTCGTCGCATACCTTCTGCAGACCTCCCTCCAGACCAGCCTGAAACTCGATGTCGTGCACATTGATCAGGTCGATATAGTCGACATTCAGTCGCTCCATACTCTCATAGACGCTGTCCGTGACGCGCTTGGCACTGTAGTCCCAGGTGTTCACGCCGTCTTTGCCGTAGCGACCTACCTTTGTGGAGAGGAAATACTTGTCGCGCGGAATCTCCTTCAGAGCCTTGCCTAATACCATCTCGGCCTTCAGATGACCGTAATAGGGCGACACGTCGATGAAGTTGATACCGTTGTCTATTGCAACGTGTACGGCACGGATGCCTTCTTCCTCACGAATGCCATGAAACACACCACCTAATGACGAGGCACCGAAACTGAGGTTCGACACCTTCATTCCTGTTTTTCCAATTTCGTTAAATATCATATTTATCTTTTTTACTTTTTATCTTTCCCTTTTATAGTGGATTCTGAAGCCATAGAGGGTGACGATTATAAAGCAGACGAAGGGCAGCACAAACGAGGCGTTCGTGGCTGGAAAGTCTCCGAAAACCGTTCCCTGATCGATGATCATCGCCTGTAATGGGGGAAGCACGGAACCACCCAGAATGGCCATGATGAGGCCTGCTGCACCAAACTTTGCATCGTCGCCCAGACCATCGAGGGCGATACCATAGATTGTGGGGAACATCAGTGACATACAACCACTGACGCACACCAGACAGTAGACACCCATACGGTTCTGGAAGGCGATGACACCCACCGTGAACACCATCGCCATGATGCCAAAGATGGCCAACAGCATGGCGGGCTTCACATACTTCATGAGGAAGGTGGCGATGAAGCGCGAACAGATGAAGAAGATCATCGCATAGATATTAAACTGCTGCGACAAGACCTCGGCACTCTGTTCGTCCATCCCCTCAGCCATAAAGACACGGGTGCCATACTGGATAATAAATGTCCAGCACATGATCTGGGCACCCACGTAGAAAAATTGGGCGATGACTCCCTCGCGGTAGTATTTCAGTGCAAAGATGCGTCGCAGGGTGGTCAGAGGATGGATGTCGTGGTTCTGATCGCCGATATGAGGCATCTTATAGAAGCGGATGAGCATGAACATCGCCACGATGACCAATCCTATGATTAAGTAAGGTGAGATGAGCACACTCAGATCAGCATCCTTTAGCGCCTCGAATTCTGCATCGCCCAACAGGGCACGTTCGTCGCTGCTCATGGGGTTGAGCTTCGCCTGGATGTAGTTCATCGCCACAAACATACCGATGATCGACCCACAAGGGTTGAAGCACTGTGCCATGTTCAGGCGTCGCGTGGCAGTCTCTTCTGGTCCCATCGTCAGGATATAGGGGTTACAACTTGTTTCCAGAAATGAGAGTCCGCAGGTCATAATGAAGTAAGCCACCAGGAAACAACCGTAGATGCCAATGCTCTTTGCAGGGAAGAAAAGTAGGGCACCAACCGCATAGAGTCCGAGTCCCATCAGTACACCTGCCTTATAAGAGTACTTGCGAATGAAGATGGCAGCAGGGAACGCCATACAGAAGTAGCCGCCATAGAAGGCCACCTGAACGAGGGCGCCCTCAGTGACATTCATACGGAAGATCTTAGAGAACGCCTTCACCATCGGATTGGTGATATCATTGGCAAAACCCCAGAGGGCAAAGCAGAACGTTACGAGGATAAAAGGGATCAGATAACTGACGCCGTCCTTCGTAATCAGGGCTGATTGTTGCTTGTGCATATTTAATGAATAGTTGATAATCAATGAAATTGCTTGCAAAGTAACAAAAAAAAACGCAATTAACCAACTTTTTATCGATATTTTTTATCAGCAGACGATACCACTTCCCTTTGCGCCCAGAGCTGTTCTGCACTCTGGGGCCAGGCCCCGAGTTGCAAAATTCCAAATTTTTTCGCATTATCTTCGCTGAATCGAAATTTTGTACTACCTTTGCAGCCAAAATGAATCAACTTGAGAATAAACTGTTTGCACTGGTGAGGACGGCGATGACCGGCCAGACTTTCGATGCCCCGCTGACCGACGACGATTGGCGGTGGCTGTATCAGACTGCGGTGCGGCAGTCGATGGTCGGTCTGTGCTATACAGACAAGGCCAATATGCCGATGGACGTGGCAATGAACTGGACAGCAGAGGCTGAGGCCATTCGCGGGTTGAACAAACTGCAGAATCAGGAGGCAGCGCGCCTGACCAAGCTCTTCACCGACCATGGTCGCCGTTCGGCCATTCTGAAAGGTCAGGCCAATGCACGGCTTTATCCCGACAAGTTTGCGCGACAGCCTGGGGATATCGACATCTGGGTGGAAGGTGGCAAGAAGAGCGTCATTGCGCTGCTCCAGGAGTTAGGACTGGTGACTGAACTGGGTTCGACATCGGTAGAGGGAAAGCCCTCGGCCTCCTATCATCATGTCCATCTGCCACCGACGAAGGATCATATCGTCGTGGAAGTACACTTCCGGCCCTCTTCAGGCAACTTCAATCCCTTTACCAACCGCCGGCTGCAACGGTGGCTGGAGCAGGAGATTGCCAGCTCATGCCTGCCCGTGGATGAGGGTTTCAATGTCCCCTCGGTTCGGTTCGCGCTCATGATGCAGATGGCCCATGTGCAGCGTCATTTCCTGGTTGGCGGCATCGGGCTGCGTCATGTCTGCGACTATTACTGGCTGTTGAAGAATTCCTCTGAGGAAGACCGTCGGGAGGTGGCAGCGCTGCTCGGCAGCTTCGGACTCAGGCACACGGCTGCTGCCCTGATGTGGGTGCTCGGCGAGGTGCTGCATCTCGACGAAGGTCTGATGCTCTGCCAGCCCGACAGCTATCGCGGCGAGTGGATGCTGCGCGAGATCATGGCGGGCGGCAACTTCGGGCATTATGCTGAAAGAGAGAAGCACGCTGTCATCAGGCGAGTCATGGAAGGACGCTTGCGCCACCTGAAGCTGATGCGCTTCGATTTTTGGGAGGAATTCTGGGTGGAGGTGAATTTCTGTAAGGCTGTCGTCACGACACTGCCCATCCGCATCAAGTACAGAACACTATCAATAAGAGACATTCAAAGATGACAGTGACTAATTATTATAAGGTGGCAGGGCACACATTCGGTGTGAGTGGCGAGGAAGAAGTATTCGCGCTGATGTCCAACTATGCGCCGTTTGTGAATCATGGGGACAGGTCCATGATTGCAGCAAAGCTGCATATCACGCGACCTGTCCCCGTGATTCACCATGCTCCTGAATATACCGAGGAAATGCGACAGGAGGACGAGGGACAGACGATTATCTGCGGACATACGGCTGCAGGTGAAGCGGTCTTTGAATTTCATTGGCACGGCGAGTCGGCAGGCTGGCTCGTCTGCTCGGACGACTATAGCATGGGGCGGCTTATCACGACGGGCAAGCACGAAAAGATGGCTATCGACAATGCACTGATGATTATGTTTGCGCTGGCTACGGCAGATAAGGGAACGGTGCTCTTCCATGCGGCTGTGGTGAGTTACGAAGACCGGGGATATATGTTCCTCGGCCCAAGCGGTACGGGGAAAAGCACTCATGCCAGTCTGTGGCAGCGGTATATAGCGGGTACGGCACTAGTGAACGATGATAACCCAGTGGTGCGTATCGACGAGGATGGTACAGCGACGGTCTATGGCTCGCCTTGGAGCGGTAAGACTCCTTGTTATCGGAATGTGAGTTATCCATTGAGCGGCATCGTCGTGCTGAGTCAGGCACCTTATAACAAGATACAGCGTCTGAGCGGCATCTATGCGTATGCGGCACTGGTGGAGAGCATCAGCGGCAAGCGCTGGGATGAGCGTATCGCCGACGGACTTCATCAGACGGAGAACGCGCTGGCATCTTCTGTCCCCGTTTGGCATCTGGAGTGTCTGCCCGACGAAGCTGCAGCACGTCTGTGCTGTAGCAATGTAAAAATTTAAAAATGTAACAATTTAATAATCAGATGATTGTGACCGACAATGAGATCATAGAGGAAGCCATCAGGTTGGTGGATGAAGGCGTGAGCGTAACACTGCCAGTGAATGGCAACAGTATGCTGCCGTTTATCATCGGGGGCAAGGAGAGCGTTATCTTGCAGGAGCCAGAGCAACTGGAAGTCGGTGACGTGGTGCTGGCCTGGGCTGACGGCTATCGGTATGTGGTGCATCGGATTATCCATATCGACGGAGATAACGTTACGTTGATGGGCGACGGCAATCTGGTGGGTACGGAACATTGTCTGCTCAATGACATCAAAGCTCTGGTGACCCATGTGGTGGATGCGAAGGAGCGGACACATTATTTATATAACGGGTGGCGGAAGCGGGCTGCAAAGGTGTGGTTCTGGCTGCGCCCCATCAGAAGATATTTATTGGCAATATATCGGAGAGTTAAGATTTAAGAGTTAAGAGTTAAGAATTAAGAGTTAAGAGATGAAGATTAAAAAAGGATTTGTGCTGCGCGAGGTGTGCGGCGAACGGGTGATTATGGGTGAGGGCCTCGGTGCCATCAACTTCGGCAAGATGCTGGCGCTCAACGAGACCGCCGGCTGGCTCTGGAAACAGGCTCAGGCAATGGGTGACTTCACCATCGAGGCCCTGGCCGACAAACTTTGTGAGGAATACGACGTGACGGCAGACGAGGCCCGAAAGGATGTCGCCGACATCATCACCGAGTGGCAGAATGTCAGCGTCATAGAATAAAGCCGTGTTAATCCGTGTCTAAGATCAATTACCTGGGTTGGCTATGGCGTAACTCGCGAGGCATCCGCTGGAACACGGCGGTACACATCGCCGCAGGCATCGGGCAAGTGGTGCTCGGGCTGCTCCACGGCGGGGATATCTTCCTCTTCGACGAGATCAGCAGTTCGCTCGACGAGCAGACCGAGCAGACTCTCTATGCCCGCATATTCGCCGCCTACCCGCAACAGACGATGCTCCTCATCACCCACCGCTCCGCAGTCAGCGACCTTTGCGATACCGTAAAGCGAATCTGACCCCAGCGCGACGAATCTTTTTAGTCGGCTACGATTGCCGATCAGACCGGCTGAGACTGTGTTACCCTGAATCAGATTATATTTTAAGGTGTCACAGTGTCACCTGTAGTGAAAAGTGAAGGCTGGCATGGAATAGTCCTTCATTACATATACTCCCGTTTAAACCATAATGCATAAATGGGATCAACGAACTGATAGCCATCACCACAGACTTCAATAATATCACGCTTGATAAGTGTCTTCTTATTGAGAGTAATAGTACGAGGTGCACCAAGTCCATAGCGTTCTACCACTTCTTTAGAATTAAACTGAGTCTCTCCTGCTGATACGGCACGAAGCATAGCTACTTGGGAGGCAGCAAGGCTCTCAATATCCTTGACGAACATATCCGCGTTTGTGTCAATCACAACCTGCAGCTGACGATTGAAAATGTCTTCTGTCGCTTCTGTCTCCGTATTCATCCATACAAAGAGAGATAATTGCTGAACATACCATGAGTGGCAGGCCACAGTGTCACATATCTTCGAAGCCAGTTCCTCAGAGATACGCTTGCCAGTCTTCGTAAACCCTTTCATGATGTATGGTAGCCAATATTCTTTTTCAATCTTCTTCATCAGCAACACCTGTCCAAAGCGATAGAAGGGGTTGTTGCTGTTATTAAAGATATCCTTCATCATGTGACGTTTGCTGCCATATAGGCAATAGCTGGCATGATGTTGGTGTTGCCACACCGAACGCATCGTTGCCTCCATCTTCTTCCAGTTAGGAAGAAAGGACAACTGTTGGAATTCGTCGATGCATACGATAATATGCAAACCTTTATCTTTAGCTATTTGTTCTGGCAACTGCAATACTTTCTCTGCACTGTCCTTCAGAGGGGCAAAATTCAGTTCCATCTCCATATCAATGGTATCAAAAGCTGATGCTTTCAACTTCACACCAGGTATGAGTGCCTGAACATATTGCTTGAAATCAGCCCATTTCTTCTCCAATGTGGAAGAGGCAGACTCAATGACTGACATTGCAAACTTGTTGTAGAATTCATCTTCTGAGATGACTTTCGATGCGTCTAAGTAACAGACTCTGACCTGCTTGTCTTCCTCTTTAAGTTCTTCCATTGCGGCCTTAACCAAAGAAGATTTGCCCCAGCGACGCGGTGAAATCAGCATTACATTGATGCCGCCACCAAGAAATGTTTTCAGCTGTCTGCGATCTTCTACACGATCAATGAAATTATCGTTTTCGGCTATTAAGCCATACATAAATGGTACCATGCTCATTCTTTTTTGGGGCAAAGATACATAATTATAATCAAGGTTATAATAACCAAGGTTATAATTTATGCAGAATTAACAATTTATACTTGCTATCTAGATCTCTCCACTCACTCCGTTCTTGCGTCTCTCCGAGGCAAGCGAGCAAAGCTCGAGACTAACCAATCCCCACTATTTCAAGACATAGTTTTTGGCAGAAATATTTGGATGATTGGAAAACTTGTCGTAACTTTGCAGCCGATTATTCATCCAAATACGTATTTATCATGGCAACAATAGTGTTACAGGTTCCTGATGAGAGTTTGGTCTCAAAAGTAAAGAGCGCTTGCAAGATGCTTGTAGGCGTGGCCTCTGTCAAGGTACAGAAATCAACACCTAAAGTTGATGACATTACAAAAACTTCCCATTACAAAAAAGCAATGGATGATGTCAAGAACGGACGTGTTTATCACGCCAATAGTGTCGATGATATGTTTGATCAAATTCTTGGCTAATGTACAGTATTGACTATACTCATCAGTTTAAGAAAGATTTAAGAAAGTGTGCCAAGAGAGGCTTGGATATAGATGCCATTAAGCATGCAATAAAGATTCTCTCTGCCACAGGTACACTTCCAGATGAGTATCGCCCTCACCAATTGAAAGGCAATTATAAAGGTCAATGGGAGTGTCACATCCAGCCCAACTGGTTGATGACCTGGGAACAGAATGACAAACAGCTAACGCTTTTGTTCCTTGAAACTGGCACCCACGCAGATATTTTCGGTTGGTAATTTTCTGGATTCAAACCAACAGACCATAAACAATGATGAGACGAAATATGAGAAAGATGGAGATGGTAACATTGTTTAACGCGAATTGTTTGGCTAAGTCAAATAATTCGTAAACTCACTCCCTTGTCATTCCGAGCACCCATCCCCCCTCTTGTCATGTCGAGCGCGCTTGGTCGAGATGACAAGGTAGAAGAAGAATGATCACCTGCTTTCCCGTTAAAACTTGTAGATTTTTCCGAAGAATTGCTACGAATGTGCGGAATATTTCGTAACTTTGTATGCGAATTCATCAATAATTGCAATTATGACTCAACTGACAGTTTCAATAGAGGATGTTTCCATGCTTGACCAGATTAAGCAGGCCATCAGTCTGATACGTGGCGTGAGTAGCGTCACGCTGAAGCGTCGTAGGAAGACTAGCATGGACCGCGCCATCGAAGATATAGAGCAGGGGCGCGTCTACAAGTACGACAGTCTGGATGACTTGATAAAGGAGATTGAGGGATGACGAAATACGAACTGCGCATCACCGGCGAGTGCAAGCAGAATCTGAAAATCTGCAAGAAGCGGGGCCTGCCGATGCAGGAACTGTGGGATGTTGTGGCCAAGTTGCTGCGCGGCGAGAAACTCGATGAGAAGTATCAGGCTCACCAACTGCACGGCAACCGCAAGGGTCAGGACCTGACGAGAAAGTCGCTTGCAACTTTACGTCAGTGCCAGACCCCAGCGCGAGGCGGTTCCTTGTGCCAGGCCCCAGCGGCGGGGCGATGGGCGCTAGATTTGTACGCCTGAGGCAGTGGCTCCGACTGCGCCTAACAAGGCCGTGAGCACTGCCACTGCGATCTTCATGATCGCTTTCCAGTTCTTCAACATGGTTTACCTCCTTTCTTTCTTTTGGTTTAACATTGCCCCTGCCCCGCCGTTCGAGGCAGGGGCCTCCTCCTTTCACTCACTCACGCGCTCAATCGCCGTTGGTCGGGCCGTCGCCTGCATCGTCGTTGGTTGGTCCGTCGCCTGCGTTGTCGTTGCCTGCGGGCGTGTCATCCTTAGGCTTGCTGGTCTCGACGGCGTTCTTGGGCGCCTCCTGCACACTGCAGCCGGTGATGAACGTCTTCTGGCGCTGACCCTCTGAGTCGTACTTCACCTCGGGCTGGAACAGCACGTGCAAGCCCTTGATGTTCTTGCTGGCGCTGAAGTCAGAAGCCTTATCGGCACCCGTGCTCGACAAGCCGATCTTGAACGTCCCGAAGCCGTTGAGCTTCACGCGCTTTGAGTCCTGCAACTGATCCTGCATCGTCTCGATGAGCTCAGTGATCACGGCCAGGATGTCCGACTTCTTCACGGTACAGTTGCGCTGCATGATCGTGGCCAGTGCATTGGTGTCGACGGTGTTGGTCATCACCGCACGTGGGTACCACTTGCCGTAGCCCTTCTGCTTAGGCGAAGTCACCTGCGATAATCGGTAGAATACTGCCATATCGTCCTCCTTTCTCTGTGCCCCTTCGGCCTCGGGGCGGTTATTCACTTCTTCAGGTCGGGACTTTCCCGCCTTGCAGCATTGCCTGATTTGCAGTTGCAAGTGAAGTGCAAGGCGAACGCAGAGCCGAGCTTGCTCGAGCTATGCTGAGCCGCAGCCTTCACTCGCCGATGCAACATCTTGTTTGCATCGGCAAAGGTACAACATTTTTCGCCCGATTCCAAGTTTTTCGGCCTTTCCGAGTTAGCCAAAATCACGCTGACGAAAGGTAACGAATCGCATGACGAAACGTAACGTTTCAGCGAGCGAAAAGTAATGAATCGCAGGCCGATTCGTTACGTTTTGTGGCGGGCGTCGAGTTCGCGCAGGATGCGGCGTTCGCGCGAGGGCTTGACGTAGTAGAGCCACTTGCAGTGATTACACACCCGACGGTAGGTGCCCGTCTTCATACGTTCTAATTTCGATCGCGGCAGGATCTCCCCGCACCGCGTACATTGCATCAATTCTGACATGTCTTTTTTTGATAATAAGAACAGATTTTTATTTTTTGACAGAAGAACATAAGAACATAATTTTTATTCTCCCATGGAGTGCGCAGCCTTATGTTTCTTATGTTCTTCTGTCTAAAATCTTCTGTCTCTTATGTTCTTTCAGTCGCTACGCTTTGTGAAAGCGGCAAAGCCGAGCGCTTTTTATCTAAAAATCTCACTCCCAGGTGATGGCTTGCTGGACGGATTTGGAGATGAGCCAGTTCGACTTGTCGGACTCCATGAACCTGTACGCCACCACGTTGCCGGCATCAGTCGTCTCCTCATTGAAGCCCACGAAGCGGTGACTCTCCGGGTCCATGCGGACACAACACTCACCGACGAGGCCGAGATGACCGAAGCGCACCTTCTTCACATGTACCATCGTGCGCTGCTGCGAGAAGTCACGCTCCATGATCTCCACCCACGTGGCCTTGTTGGCATAGTCGCTGGTGCCGGCGATGTCCCACATCTCAGGCACGTAGGCCTTCCCGTCTTTCATGAGCGGCGGCTTGCGGGGGTGAGCCACCATCCACGTCAGCTGCTTCTCCACCTGCGCGAAGTCCACCACCTGACTGATCACGTAGTTGGCCCGCTCCATCGGGTCGCCGCCCTTGGCCTGCGTCATGTCCACCCAGTTGGCCGGGTCGATCACGGTCATGTCGATCTGATAGCGTATGCCCATCTGGCGCGCCGTCTCCAGGATGTCGTCGATACCCTTGCAGCGGTTGGCATCCACGATGAAGAAGTGGCGTGAGAGGAACTGGATGGCCTGTCGGAACGTACACTCATCGACCGTCTCGCGCGTGAGTTTCCGTCCGATGAGCATCGTGGCCAGCTCGTGGAACAGCAGTTTGTAGGGGTGCTTCTCGGGGGTGTAGAGACAGATGCGCCAGCCGTGCTCCACAGCCATGGAGAGACACTTGAAGAGCGTGAAGGTAGACTTGCCGCTGCCCGGGAAGCCCGACGTCACTCCGAAGTAGCCTTTCTCCAGCTTCTCGAGAGCGGCCAGCTGCTCCAGGTCGATGGTCAGACCCTCGGGAATGCCGCCCAGCTCGTAGTACCGCCACAGCCCCGACTCCCATTCGCTGACGTCGACCTCGCCCTGGATGTCAGGGATGTCGGCAGCCTCGATACAGGCCCTGACCGCCTCGATGCCTCCCTGCTGGAGCGCCTCGTTGGCATCCTTGTAGTTGCCCCAGTTGACCACCTTGCACCGTGCGGCGCCGAAATACTTCAGCAGATGTTCGCATGCTGTCTGGCCGGCCTCGTCGTTATCGACCGCGACGATCACCGTCTTCACCTGGGCGAAGAGCGTATGCCGGAATCCATCAAACAGCTCCATGCGCGATCGGGCGCCGTTGCCCAGTGACACCACAGCCTGGTAGCCAGCCTGTATGCAGGCCATCGCGTCGTTGCGCCCTTCAGTGATGATCATCTCCGTATGTCCCACCACCGAGTTCACGTTCCAAGGTATCGGGTCGCAGCCCGTCTCCTGCGAGAAACCCTTCTCCTTGTGCAGCGGACGGTAGTGCACGTTGACGCACTTGGCGCCGTCGAACGTGGGGTAGGCGATGAATATCTCCTCCTGGCCGTTAATCGTTCTTGGGATCCACCTGATGCCCATCTTCCTGACCAGGGTCATCGGCAGCCGGCGCTCCTGCTCGAAGTAGTCGATCAGCTCCTGAGGGAAGTCGTCGCGCAGCAGCGACAGGTCGACCGCCTTCTCGTCGGTGCGCTTCTTTCCGCGCTTGGGGGCAATCTCCTTGTTGTAGAACTCCTCGGTCCAGAACCACTGCCCGCAGTTGTAGCAGAAGCCCCATCCGTCGTCGGGATATACGGCGAGGCATTTCTCCTTCTTGTGCTCCGTCTTCCGATTGGCACTGCACAGCGGGCACTGGTGCCTCCACACGTTCTTACTGTCCTGTCGCTGTACCTTATGGCCGCTCTTCAGGTCGTTGGCATCCAACAGATAGTATTTTCCGTCGATCTCTTTCATGCGTCCTCCTTTCCGAATAGTTGGCGATATACGATCATCTCAGCGTCCTTGTCGAACTCATCGGCCGGCACCCAGTCGTGACGGATGTAGCTGTACATGTCGTTACGTCGTCGCTGGGGCGGTGCTTCACCTGGCAGTGGCTGTCCGTGTGAGGCGTATCGCCTGCCCGCGCGCAGAGTTTCAAACTGAGAGTGCGTGTCACCCAAAGACACGCACTTTTTCTTTTTTTCTTTTTCTATATCTATATCTATATCTTCCGCGCGCATTGATAGGTATGCGCGGGAGTGGAGCAACTTTGCAGCATCTTTGGAGTAGAGTTGCTGCATCCATAGACTCGTGAAGCGTGAACCATCGATCACAAACAGACCATACTTGGTGATGTCGGCAGCTTCGCCCGCCAGATGCTGGGAGTTGCTGGCGCCTTTTACCTCTGTGTTGAGGAGGACGCTGCGGAAGCCCGAGGTGACCAGGATGGGCAGTCCGAAGTGCTGGCGCGTAGGTTCGAGACAGCGCACGGCCAGGTTTTTCATCGCTGTGATATGTTTCTCCAGCGGTGTGTTGGGGATGCCTTTCTCCGTCGCCTTCTGCGAGGAGAGCATCTCGCCAAGTGTAAAGTGCTCCGAAAGGAGCATGTAAGGATTGATGATCTGTTTCATATTTTGTATGATTAATTGATTGGATATTCATGACAGGACTGGCGGCAACTACCGCCACGCATGTAAGGGCGCCACTTAGTGTAGTGGCGCCCGTCGGTAATAATCTGTAAATGCTTTGTTGTTGCATAATTGTTGAACTTTAGAATGTTAATGGCTATCTTTTGAATGCCACTGCAAAGGTACGAAAAAGAAATGACTCATGCAATAGCCAGTACAACAATCATGTCATAACTTATGATATAAAACTTTTTCTTGCTTTCCTGGAGTTAATAGTACACCAGGAATCGGTATAATTTTGCTCCCGCAAATATTTATGCACAAAAATCCTTAATTTCTCAAAAATGCATGTCATAACTTTTATTTTCCACCGAAAATCACGCCCACAGAGTGGAAACAGCCGCCTCACGGCCGTAATCTAGCACCAGTAAATCGCCTCGCACCGGGTTCTGGCACAAGGAAAATCGCCTCGCACTGGGGTCTGGCACTGACGTAAAGTCGCTCGCGACTTTCTCGTCAGGTCCTGACCCCAGCGTGAGTCAACAAGCGCAACTGGAGGCACAGATCAAAGTATCCTGATCTCACCCCAGGTGCCTGTCCCCATGACTATTTGAGTCCACTTTATTTGATTTAAAGTACTGCGGTGATACGAGGCACGATCTGCTTGCGTGATAGATTCTCAGTGGTAAAGCATACGCCTTCACGTAACGACGCTCCAAACACAGCCTCGGCCACCTTTTGACTATCCTTGCCAAAATAGATAAAGTAGGTTCCGTTCTCGATGTACGGCTTCACAGCCTTGTCGATTCCTGTGTTAGGCACCAGGTTGTCGATTTTGGCAAAGAGCATCTCAAGGTCTTTTTGCATCAGGACCTCAACCATAGCAGCCAGCATTTGCATGATGAAGGCATCCATTTCTGCCTCTTTATATACGAGACTTCCGATGCCAATCAAGTGGCCGTTGATTTCATAGTCCTTATAGTCAGACAATAGGATCTCTTCATCAGTCATGCCAGAATAGTCGTAGGCTGCTTCTTCCATCAGGTAGTTGATGACTGCCATAGAGTCGCTGGAGATACCTAATTGCGAGGAGAGTGCCAGCCAGGCCACGGAGTCGATGCCGCAGGTGGTGGACTTTGAGAGGTTACGTGTGTCGCTGACGATACCAGCAAGCATGATACGTGCCGTCTCGTCATCGATGGTGACACCCGACTCCTTAAAGCATTCGTAGATGATGGTATTGGTGGAACCTACCATTTCACGGCGCACGTAAGGGATGCCCGCATCAGCGATATCGCCCTCCACATGGTGGTCGATCTTCTGGAGGATGATGGCGTCACGGGCGCCGTCCACACATTGGGCATAGTCCGTGTGATCAGTCAGGATGAGTCGCGTCTGGGGTACTACCGACGTCTTCAGTGCCGGCAGGGTGATGCCGAAATGCTTGGCAATAAACTGCGTCTCGCGATTCATGGGACTCGACACCTTGGCCTTACAATTGTAGCCGAGTGTCTTCATTAGTTTTGCATAAGACAGTGCAGAAGTGACGGCATCTACATCGGGTGTCTTGTGACCATAAACGAAACAAGTATCGTTTCCCCAATCTAAGGTCTTCAGCATAGCCTTGAAATCCGCTCCTGGGTCGGGATTCCCAGAATCATCGTCCTTGGAGCACGATACAACAGTCATAGCGAGGCTACCATACAGGATGACGGTTAATATCCAAAGCAAATTCTTTCTCATCATAGGTGCAAAGGTAAGGGATATTTTTGAGACTACCAAAGTTTTTTCGGAGTTTTACCATAGAAAGTTTGGTAGAATGGATTTTATTTGCTATCTTTGCGCTATTACAACAAAAAGTATGGACGCATTGGACATCTGTTGCAAGACCGATTCAAGAGTGAACCGTGCAACGACTCCGGCTACTTTATCGTCCTGATGCGCTATATCCATCAAAACCCTGTCAAGGCTGGCCTTGCAAAAACGGCCGAGGAATACTGCTATAGTTCTTGGGGGAATGACTACCTGGGCTTGGGTGACCTTCATGTATGCATGACAGAATCCGTCATACGCAGGTACACGCTCACAGAACTCACAGCGTGGGTTGACATGCCGATGCCAGAAAGGTATGGATGCATCGACATTGACGAAAGACGCGTGATACCCGATATCGAGATAAGAGACGCTGTCATCAAAGCATGTGGTCTGCGCAGCATCGCCGATTTCCAACTTCTGACATTAGAAAGAAGAAAAAGTGTTATTTAAGAGGTTATGCGATCGCTCGATGTCAGGCCAAGACAACTCTCAAGAGTTACTGGCATGAATTACGAGACCATCAGGAATATCGCAAAAAAATTGCCATGAAAACAGGCACCCATACCCAGGTGCCTGTCTTTTACCTTTGCACCGTCGGAATACAGAGGCAGTAAGCGTTAACGGCGGTTAATAAAAGAACTACGTGTTTTTCAAGATTTGCTCTAAACTATGAAT